>DASRQX010000001.1:0-16347 GCA_035696165.1 Acetobacteraceae bacterium
CGACCCGTCGCGAGTCAACTCGATCAGGTCTTGTCGCGATTCGGGGTCCAGGAAGCCGGCACGGATCATCGATGCACCAGAATCGCATCCATCGCCGTCGTCAAGCGATTCCCACGGATTTCAGCGGAGTCGTGGTATACTGACAAAAATGTTCCGTGCGGCCGTGGCTTTAAACGTGATCGAAGAAGTTGCGGCCATCTTTGAGGGCCTGTGGGAGAGAAGGCCGGACATTTTCGAAGGCGCATCTACGCCTGCTGACGTCAGTTCTGCCTTGATCGCCACACTGGACGCACTGGAGGCCGATGTCAGAAAATTCTCGCCCGAGAATGGTGGCATTGTCCATAATCGACCACCCGAGGACGAGCTGCCGCTAACCACTGAGGAGCAGGTTGTCACGCTTCGGGCCATCGAAGAGATGCGGCTGGCGGTATCGTCAGGCTCCGACCACTCGGTCGCTGAGGCGGCTTGGCATAGTATCTCGCAAATCACCACGAAACTTGGTTCTTGGGCGCTGAAGCAGGCCAACGTGTTCATAAATGGCTTGGTGGAAGAAGGAGGTAAGGCAGTAGGGAAGAAGCTTCCTTACCTGATCGGCGCCGGACTCAGCGCATGGTACTACGGAAACAGTGTTCCACATCTTCTAGAGAGGCTGATCGACGTTCTCAAATGAACGGTTCCATAGAAGGGCGGAGGGGGACGTCATTTGTGCAGCCATGCAGTCCGTCTGCGTCCAAGCCCAACAGCCGACACCGGCCTACGCTTGATGACTCACGGCTGATTCTGAATCTGATGCGGTTTCTTGGTTCGGCTGGCGGCCGTATCTTCGTCCCGGCCTGATCATCTCCGTGACGCCGGGCGGTGCCGCGGTCAAGCATGGCCACTTGGCCACCGCGAAGCGGCGCGAAGCGTGCTTGAGGGCGACACCGCCCGGCGTCGCCGTGAAGCAAGCCGGACCAACCTAGACCCGCTTTCGGACCGGCCGATCGACGCCAAACATCAGGGCAGCAGATAATGTACCCGGAACGAAAAAAGACAGTTGCTTTGTGGCCCTCGGCCTTCTCCGTGGTAAAATCCTGCTTGCCGTCCTGCCAACAATCAGCAGGTCCCCCCGCCGCTGGCCCCATCAACATTCAACGCGCCGGCAGGTAAACCGGTCCTCAGCCCACAACTCGAAAATATCGGCGTACCGCACCAAGGAACCAGCAACAACTCAGAAACTCCCATACCGAACCCGGATCGAACTGTCATCCAGTTCCCGCGGCATCGAAATGAACACAGTCCGCGCCGGATTGGTCAGAACATCGAACATCCGGATCCGGCGCGCGCCCTGCAACTGCTGCGGCAGGCCGTTGAACAGGGAAAAGATGTCCACGCCGTCACCCTCGACCGCAACACAAAGCCCGAATTTGGCCTCCTCGTAGTCGGGAAAATTGTAGCTGATCGGCTGCTGGCCAGGCGCCGGATCAGGCACTTTCGGACGCTCCACGATCCATTCCGCGGTCGCCCCGGCAATGCTCGGCCGCACCATCGTCCCATCGGGCAGGGTCACGCTCGGCGCGGTGCCCTGGACCGCCATGGCAACGTTGTCGCTCAGGTTGATCATGACGCAGATCACCGTCTGCGGATCCCACGCCGTCAGCACGCATAACACCTCGTCACCCGGCTTCACCGCCAACCCCAACGGCAGCGGGGCGGCGTTCAGCACCCCACTCGCCCACCATTGTATCCACGCCTGCGCCGTCGTCGTGCCGTCAGGTTGCCGTATCGATACGGTCCCCATCTGGGGCAGCGACGAATCAAGATACTGCCGCTGCCCATCCAACCCGATCCAGTTGGCACAGACATACGGTATTCCCGCCGGCCCGCGCATCGGCACCGGCGGCAACTTAAGATTGTCCGGGATCGTCCAGGTCGCCCATATCTGCACGAACCGCCGGTCCTGGTTCGCCGTGATATAGGCGCCGGACCAGTTGGAGCTGGTCTCGAAGCGGCTACCCTCGAACGACACGCCGACGGCCTGGTCGGTGAACAGCCGGTACTGGGTATCTTCGACCAGATCCAGTTGGAACCGAAATTCCTGCAGCCGCAAAGCCCCGCCAAATCCTCTGTCCCAGGCTTGGCGCAGCAGCTTCTGGCAACCGGTATCGGGCCTCGGCGGCAAGCCATATTTCCGCAGCAGTTGCGGGCTCGCCGTCGCAGGATCGAACCGCCCGCCAGGCACCGGGAAGCCCGTGAAACGCTTCTCCAGGTCGTTGATAACCTGAACCGGGACCAGTTTGAATCCCGTCCGGCCAGATTGCTCGCCGCTCATGGCCCGCCCGCCAGTTGCCACTCCGCTTGCGCAAGCCCCACGGCGTACTGATAGAGTGTCGTTCCGGTCAAAGGTGTCGACCCCGAGGTCATTCCGGCCAGAAATATCGGCACCGACGCGTGCAGTTGCGGCAGCGTCGCCAGCGCTATTGCCTTGCCGGCTTCCGTGTCGCTCGCATAGTGCAATCCGGCGATCTCGCGGTTGCGGGCAATGCGATCGGCCAGCGTCCATAGATCATCCGTGACGACATCGTATTGCTGCTTTGGTAGTCCGTTGAGCACATCGCACATGCACAGCGCCATCAGATGTGCCTGCGTCGAATGACCGCTCGGGAATGAGGCGTGGCCGGGCACCTCGATCGGCGGCAGCAGTGCCGGACACAGTTCCGACGCGCGCGGTCGTTTGTAGCGGCCCTTGAAATACATCGCCACAAACAGCCCGACCTGGCTGGCGATGCTCAGCACCTTGGTGGTCTGCGGATATGCCCCCGGATTCGCCGTCAACAGGTTCAGGAAATAGCTGATGAACTCGTTGGCCTGCGACAGGATCTCGTCCAGCGCGTCGGCCCGCTCATTCGCCGCCGCGGTTGCCAGGTCGTTGATCTCGTTCTGCACGATCGCCGGGTTCAGCAGCGACCAGTCAATCGGCGGCGCCGGGGCAACGGGAAGCGCAGGCACCCAGGCCGGCCAGTACGCCGGATACGGCGGAGCAGGCGGCGTGGTGGGATCGATCGCTTGCCAGGTCGAAGCCGCGAACTCGATCATCGCCAGCCAGCAATACCACTCGGCCGACCAGTTGCGGGCTGGAAAGCGCATGATGTCGGGGATGATGTTGAGCTGCCCGATTGCCTGCGGCGGCACGGCGTACGGCCCGGTGTCCGGCGTGGTAACGAACGGCAGGTTCACCCGGTCGGCGAAGAACCAACCGGAACTGACGCTGGTGGCGTTGCCGACACTCCCGGTATTGCCGGCATTTCCGGCGTTGCCTGCGTTCCCTGCCATGTTACATCTCCCGTTATACGTTCATTGTTATCCGGATCAGTCGGGCAATCCGGCCGCCCGCAGCCGTTCGGCGAAACGATCCCGCACCTCACCCGGCAGCGGCGTCCGGGAGCGGAATATTTCCAGTCGAAATGCTGGTTCCAGTTGCAGCAGACGTCGCGCCATCAACCGCGCCCCATCCACCTCACCGGCGGCTACCAGGCTGGCGATCAGGCAGCGCAGGTTGGACGTATTCGCGTCACAGTGGGCGGCCGACATTCGTCCCCAGGCGACCGCCTCGTCATACCGTCCGGCAAGGTAGTATGCCTGCGAAACGACATGCTCGTGAAAATGCGCGTCGGGGCCAAGCGGCGACAATCGAACCGCCTGCTCGGCACGCGCGATCGACGTGGCGTAGTCGCCCATGTAGCCGCAGGTCAGGCTGCTCAACGTGTGCGCCCAGGCGCAGCTCGGACCCGCCGCCAAGGCACGGTCCAGCAGGTCCATCGCGGCGGTGTAGTTCTTCAGCAGGTAGGATTGCGTGTGGCCATAAAACGCCAGGCCGAGAGCATCACTGCGGTCCCGCTCGACCGCGTCCTGCGCGGCCTGCGCGCCCGCCGCGGTATCCGCAACGATATCGCGCGACCAGCCCTGGCCGATGCAGACCATGTACCAATAGGCGGTATGCGAATAGGCCGGCGCATAGCCCGGATCGTGCGTCTGAGCCTGGCGCAGCAACTCACGCGAGCGGAAGAACGAAGCGCGATCCATCCGGTAAAGCTGATCCAGCGCCTGCAACGTCAGGTCATATGCGGTCATGCTGCCGGGATGTTTGCGCATGCCGCGGGTCAACTCACGCTCGCGGACATGCGGCGCAACGGCGCCCAGCACGCGCATTGCGATGCGGTCCTGCAGGTCGAACAGCTCGGACAGCTCGCCGTCCAGTCGATCGGCCCAGATCAGATGCCCGGATTCCGCCTCGCTGAGCTCAACCCCGATGCGAAGCATATTGCCCGCCCGGCGCAGGCTGCCATGCAGCACGTAGCGCACGTCGAGCTCATGGCCGACGCGCCGAAGATCCAGCGGCGAACCCGCGAAGCTCAGCGTGGAGCTGCGCGCGATGACCAGCAGCTCCTTCAGCCCGCCGAGCAGGCGGATGATGTCGTCCACCATGCCCTCGGCGAAATACGCGTCCGACCTGCCCTCCTGCAACGAACGAAACGGCAGCACGGCGAGCGAGGGACGGTAGTCCTCGTCGGTCGCCCGCGCCGGCCAGGACCCCCGCTTCGGCAGCACGGGCATGCCGGACCAGGACAGACATGCCTCCGGCGCGATGCGATAGACCATCACCGGTTCGCGAATGTTCTTGAGCCGACGCTCGCCGATCGGGTCACACTTCGTGGTGACGACGCTGCTGACCTGCTCGAATACCGTGCCCGATATGAAGATGCCGCCCGGGTCGGCGATCTGCTCCAGCCGGGCGGCGATGTTGACCGCGTTGCCGCCGGCGCGTCCCTGCTGCAGGATGACCTCGCCCGAATTGATGCCCATGCGATAGTCGATGCGCTGGTCGGGCGGCAACCGGGCGCTGCGCTTCCCGGCATCGGCCTGCACGCGCAGCGCGCATTTAAGCGCTTCGACGGCGCTCGGAAATTCCGCCATCAACCCGTCGCCCGAGTGCGAGAAAACGCGGCCGTGCGACTTCTGGATCTCGCGCACCAGGCGATCCATCGCGGCGTTGACGCGGCGATGCGCGGCTTCCTCGTTGCCTGCCATCAGGATGCTGTAGCCGCGGATGTCGGCACCCAGGATCGCGGCAAGCCGGCGCCGTATGCTCCGTCGTCCGCTGGCGGCGCCAATCGGGAAAGGCGCGTCTTCCGGCGGCGGTATCACCGCCTGGGCCACTCCCCTGTCCGCTGGTCCCCTGGCCGCGGACGCGCCTTTCGATAGCAACGCTCTTTCGAACGATGCACTTGCCACCCCGTCGGTTTGCTCTTCGAACATTAGCATAGGTTACCGGAAATGCTCGCTGCAAGACGGCCGTCCGCGCCAAAACCCGGTCCCGGCTGGGCGGCGGGATCGGTGAACGCGGAAGCCTGGCATAGGTTGTCCAGTGGCGATTTGGCAGCGTGCCGGCGCGCGATGCTATGACGTAGCTCACAGCCAATACCCC
Organism: Acetobacteraceae bacterium; assembly: GCA_035696165.1. Lineage (GTDB taxonomy): Bacteria > Pseudomonadota > Alphaproteobacteria > Acetobacterales > Acetobacteraceae > Palsa-883. The sequence goes on from DASRQX010000001.1 coordinate 5,465, forward strand.
CGGCATGACGGGGGGTAGCGGCGCGTGCGCCAATGTTTACGGCAGCTGGTATCAGGCGGCTTACCTGGCGCCCGCCACGCGCTTGCTTCTCGTATGCTTGTCCCTCGTCTCCGGCAAGGCGAGCGACACCAGCAGACAACCGGCGCCCGCCGTCGCCGCAAGGAAGACGAACGCGATCCGGGTGCCCAGATGTTCGGTCACGAAGCCCGCAACCGTCGTGCTGAACGTGGCACCGGCGGACATCGCAAGGCCCATCAAGCCCATCGCAAGATTGAACCGGCCGCCGCGATGCGTGATGTCCGCGACAATCAGCGGCACCATCACCCCGATCGCCGAAGCGCTGATGCCATCAAGCACCTGGCAGAGGACGATCGTCACCGGGCCGCTGTAGATCGCCAGCACCACGCAACGCAACGTGAGAGCCGCAAACCCCCCGAGCAGGATGTATTTCCGACCGCGCGCCTGCGCGGCGGCACCGATGCGCGGCGAGATGACCGCTGCCACCAACTGCGACACCACCAGCGCGATCGATACCAGTATGCCGGTGTCACGGATGCCCGCTTTCTCGATCGCCGCGAAGGCGAACGGCAGCACTGCCGCGTTGCTGAGCTGGAACATGAAGACGCAGCCCGCGAAGGTCAGCAGCAGCGGGTCGCGCCACAACTCGCGCCGCCGGCGCAACGGCTCCTTGCGCGCATGTTTCGGCAATGCCGTCGGGTGCTCCGTCCGATGCGGCGCATTGCGGATGTCGACGCCACTGATCATCAGCAGGCAGCCGAGGGCGAATGCGCCGAACACTGCGGACACGTAGAACACGGCACCGGGCCCGATATACGTGCCGATATATCCCATCAACAGGGCGGCAAGCATGCTGCCCAACGCCTTGAAGCGCACATTGCCGCCCAGCCGTTCGGCGAATTTCTCGCTCCGGCTCAGTGTCAGCGTCATGGCCGCGATCGCCGGCGTGAGTATGCAGGCAGCAACGCCTAGGAGAAACTCTGCTCCCACCACCGGCCAATGCTGGGGAAAGCTGCCGAGCATGAGCGCGGAGACCACGACGGCAGCGATGCCAACGGCGGTCACCAGGCGCCGTTGCGACACGGCGTCCACCAGCATGCCGGCTGGCACTTGACCGCCAACCGCGGCAATCGTGCCTACGCTGAGCGCGAACCCGATATCCGTCGGATGCCAGCCATTGGCTGTCAGGTAGACGGTGACGAAGGGGCCGAACCCCGTCAGCATGTCGGCGACGAAGAAATTCAGCCCGTTCAGCCCCGCCACGCTGCGCCGCTTCAACTCGGCCGCGTCCGCCGCCGCGCCGGATGAACGCGGCTTCACCGCTACTGCCACGTCGCCTCCCTGGAGCGTTTAGGTGTGCCGCCGGCAATCATGCGCGATTCACTCCCCCCGTCATCGCGGCGAAGGCCGGTATCCACGACTTTCTTTGTGGCGACGAAGATAAGTCGTAGATACCGCCCGGGAATCCGTGCCTTCGATAATCGATAGAAACTAAGGAATCACCAAAGAGACACGGAGATGAATATCAAGTCGATCACTTGGCTGTTCTTCTCCGTGTCTCCATGTCTCTGTGGTGATCCTTGCTTACGGACATGCGGCAGAACCCGGATTCCCTTCGGCAGCGAGCATACCAGGCAGCACCACCCCAACGCCGCCCGGAAACAACCGTTACGAAACCGGCACCCCCACCAGCAGCCGCAGCACCACCATCCACGGATACCGCGTGTCCAGCACCGTCCCGTCCGCGCCAGCCAGCTTGCCGTCCGGCGTCACGGGCACGTGTTTCATTGTCACCGCATCATCGACGTTGCCGCCGACCACCGCGATCACCCCCGGCGTCTGGGTGTCCACCACGATGTCGCAATGACCAGGAAACTGCCCCGCCGGCAGATCATCATAGCGCAACGACCGCGCATGCCCGCGCCCCAGGCAGATAAGGTCGCCCGGCTGAGGCGCATAGCCCTCCGGCCGCTCCGCGCTGACGATCCAGCCGCGAGTCGCACCCGTCGCCATCTGTTTCGCGATGTCGATATACGTGGAATGGCTCGCGGAATACGGAAACTGGCCCGCCGCGCCGGCGATACGCATCACATACGACACGAACACGGCCGACCAGGCGTAGTCGCCATCGACGTCGGCGGGAAACACGTTTCCGTGCTCGTCATGCATGCCGGTCCACGCCGCTTCGGGACTGCCGGCGTTCATCCCCAGCCACCAGTATTCGCCGACGCGCTGCCACAAGCCTTCCTCGCGCTCCGGCTTCTGGTCGGGTGCCGGCGGCGGCCGACTGCCTGGCGGATCATCGTCCACCGGCTCGCCGAACAGTCGCCACTCCCGCAGCGCCACCGCAACGACCGAGGCGCGGCTGATCGGCGCATAGGGAACTCGCGCGAACGGCGGCACATACGCATCGGGCGCAATGGGCGCTTTTGGCGGCTGCGCGCAGGCCGCGAGCACTGAGACCATCGCGACCACCAGCAAGCGAAGCACCACGAAGCCGGGAACCACCAAGCGGAGCAGCAGCAAGCCGGGTACCACCAAACGGGGCCGCAGCAAGCGGGGCGCCGGCACCCGGGTCAGCGTCGTCACATCGATGCGCCTTACAGCCAAGCCGGCTCACGCACGCTCGGGAAACAACCGGGCAAGCCCCATCGCGCCCGCCTCGCACCGCCCCCGCTCGGTGATCAACCCGGTGACCAGCCGCGCCGGCGTCACATCGAACGCCGGATTGGCGGCGGCGCTGCCCGCGGCGGCCAACCGCACCGTGGTGATCACGCCGTCTCGCGTGCGCCCCGTCACGTCGGTGACCTCGGCGGCGTCGCGCTCCTCGATCGGGATCTCCGCCACCCCGTCGCTGATCGTCCAGTCGATCGTCGACGAGGGCAGCGCCACCCAGAACGGCACCTTGTTGTCGTGCGCCGCCAGCGCCTTCAGGTAGGTGCCGATCTTGTTCGCCACATCGCCTGCCCGGGTCACCCGATCGGTGCCGACGATCGCCAGATCCACCTGGCCATGCTGCATCAGATGCCCGCCGGCATTGTCCGCCACCACGGTGTGCTTCACGCCGTGCGCGCCGAGTTCCCACGCGGTCAGCGCGGCACCCTGGTTGCGCGGCCGTGTCTCATCGACCCACACATGCACGTCGATGCCCTGATCGTGCGCGCGATAGATCGGCGCCAGTGCGGTGCCCCAGTCCACCGTCGCCAGCCACCCCGCATTGCAATGGGTCAGCACATTCACCGCCCGGCCTGGCGCCCGCGCCGCCACTGCTTCGATCAACGCCACGCCATGCCGCCCGATCGCCTCGCACTGCGCCACGTCCTCGTCGGCGATCAGCGTTGCCTCGGCATAGGCGGCGTGCGCCCGCTGCTCCGCCGGCGTGTTGCGCAGCCGCGTCAGCATGCGCGCGATCGCCCAGCGCAGATTGACCGCGGTCGGCCGCGTCGCCGCCAGCAGCGCCGCATCGTGCTCCATCGCCAGCGTGGAGGCATCCGCGTGCACCGCCAGCGCCAGCCCGTAGGCCGCCACGGCGCCGATCAGTGGCGCGCCGCGCACCTGCATCGAGCGGATCGCGTGCGCGACCTGCCCGACCTCGGTCAGCCGCAGGATCTCGACTTCCCAGGGAAGCCTGGTCTGATCGAAGATGCGCACCGACCAACTGTCCCCAGGCTGGCCGTGCCCAGGCTGGCCGTGCCCAGGCTGGCCATCCAGCGGATCGGCCCAGACGCTGCGATACCAGGTCCCGTCAACGCGCATCTGCCCCAGGCCCTCGCGTGAGTTTCAGACTCGTGTGTGCAGCACGCAGACCAGCGTGAACAGCCGGCGCGCGGTGTCAAAGTCCATGTCGATCTTGCCGTCCAGCCGCTGGCACAGCAGCGTCGCGCCTTCGTTATGCAGACCGCGGCGGCCCATGTCGATCGCCTGGATGCGCGCCTCGCGGCCTTCCTCGACCGCCTTGGTGTGGCTCTCCACCAGAAGCTGGTAGTCCTTGATCAACCCGCGGAACGGCCCGAGCGCAAGGCCCAACAGCTTCACCTTGGCGCCGTCGACATGGCGGACGTCGAACACCAGCCGCCCTTCCCAGATCGACAGGCGCAGCTCGTATGGGCCGGGCGCCGATTGCCCAGGCGTCGCTGGCCCATGCGCCGCTGGCCCATGCGGCAACGGCCCAGCGGTCGATTGCCCAGCCGTCGATTTTCCAGGCGTCGATTGCCCTGCTGTCGATCGCCCAGCCAGCGGAGGACCCAACGCCACCTTTGCGGACTTCACCGCCACGACCGCAAACCGGCTGCCGGCCGCAAGGTCCGCCACCGCCTGCGCCCGTTCAGCCTCCAGCAGCGGGGAAATTCGGGTCAGCGCCTCGCCGTCGAGCACGACGCGCGCCAGCCTTGCATCGGGCTGCAAGGTCATTCCGGTCCGGGTTCGTCGCCCAGCATGCCGTTGTTGACCAGCACGGCGACCACGCCGCCCTTCACCGGACGCAACAGGCCCACCGCTAGCACCAGGGTCAGCGGAACGAAGATGGCGGTCAGTTCCAGGTCGGTCGGATTTTGCCACCGCTGCATGATCAGGATCGCCGGGATGATAATGTGCCCGGTGATCAGAATAACGAAATAGGGCGGCGCGTCATCCGCCCGCGCACTGCCCAGCGGCGCGTGGCAGGCCGAGCACTCTCGCACAACGCGCAGGAACCCGTTGAACAGATGCGTCTTTCCACACGCGGGACAGCGGCCCACCAGGCCACGCTTCAGCGCGGTGGCCAGTGGCGGAACCGGCCAGGGCGGTAACCGCGGCGTCCGGTCCGGCTGCCAACGTGTCGTGCCCATTGCGATGTCCTCGTGGTGCTGCGTGCGGCCCGGCATAGCCCAGCCGGGACCGTCAGGCCAATCGGTCCCCGAGCCTCATCGGTCAACCATATCGGTCTGCTTGCCGGATACCGCCAGACCCATGAGAGTGTGCACTCGGCAATGCTGGCCACTTGGCAAAGCGGAGCGCCCGGCGATTCACCCATGACACGTATTCTGGTTATCAACCCGAACCGGTCCGCCGACTGCACCGCCGGCATCGAGGCCGCCATCGCGCGCTTCCGCCACCCCGGCGGTCCGGCGATCGACGTGGTCGACCTGCCGGAAGGACCGCTGGCGATCTACACGTGGCGGGACTGGCACGCGGCGGTCAAACCGCTGTGCCGGCGGATCGAGCGCGAGTCCGCAAACGCCCCGGCAAATGTGCCGGTGGACGTATTCGTCATCGCCTGCGCCTCCGACCCCGGGATCGAGGCCGCCCGCGCGACAACGCCACGGCCGGTGTTGGGAGTGTTCCGTTCGGCCGTCGCGGCCGCGGTGGCGCAGGCCGAGCGGTTCGGCGTCATCGCCATCGTCGATGCATCGAAGGCGCGGCACCTCGTGGCACTGCGCGCGCTCGGCCTGGAAGCCCGCCTCGCCGCCGAGATCGCACTGAACGTCTCGATGGAGACGCTGCTCCAACCCGCCACGGTGCGCGCCAGGCTGATCGAGGCGGCCAAGAACTGCGTCGCAGCAGGCGCCGGCACAGTCATCCTTGGCTGCACCGGCATGGCCCACCACCGCGCCTCGGTCGAGGCCGCCGTGGGCGTTCCGGTGATCGAACCGTGCCAGGCCGCGGTCGCGTTGGCGCTGGCGACCGTGGCCGGATAATCAGGCCGTCACGTAAACCGGGCGCTGTTGGGGGTGGGCTCTGTGCGGTCGCCGTCGCCGCATCGGCGGCTGGCCCCGTGTTGTTGCTGAAACCATCCTGGTCCGCCGGTTTCGCAACCGGTCGGGTCTGCGGGGTTGGGGATTGCGGTGGATAGCCGATCGAACAGATGGCACTCATCGAACAAGCTCCATGTGATAGGGACACGGCGTTCTGCCGACGAGGGGACGCTCGGACCCGCATGGGTCAGCGCTTACCCAAGGAGTCTCGCAGCCAATCGTTGCCAGAGCCTTAACGCGGACCTCTCCGTCCGGTGCGCCAGGCTTCTGGGGTAAGCATCGCCGCGCGGCGATCAGGCCGTCACGTTCAACACGTGCTGTGCGTTTGACGTACCCCGCGCCGGCGCCGGTCCGGAGCGGGCGGTGTCGGTGTCGTGATGCTTACCGTGACCCTCGTCACGATCCTCGGCGCGATCGCGGTTGCGGTCGGCGGGCGTGGAGATCGGCGCCGTCGATCGGATGTCGGACGGGGTCTGATAGTCAACGGGACCGATATCACTCATCGGGCATTCTCCTGTCGTCGGTGCGAGGCATTTTGCCGATCACGCGACCCTGGTGAGCCAGGACTCTGCGCACAGTCTCGCGCCCGGGCGTTGCCAAATCGTTAAGCAGAAGATCCAAAATGTCGCGCGACGGGGACAGCGCGACATCGCTCTTATGACCGGGCGGCGAACGGATTGCTAGTATATCACGCGCCTATGGAAACACATGTCTTTGAAAACTAATAGTAATAAACACTCACCACAGAGACACAGAGATACAGAGATACAGAGATACAGAGAATAATATCACGCTGATCACTGGGCCTTTCTGCTCTGTGCCTCCGTGTCTCTGTGGTGATCCTTTCTTGCGGACATGCGGCAGAGCACAGGGTCCCACGAGTATTGGGTATTTCATGACCGGGCGATGACCAGGCTCGAACAGCCCGACAAGCTCGCCGAATGCATCGGCCGGGCCGCGGATTGACCGCCGGCGGCCGATTGGGCCGCAATCTGAGCGCTTGCATTTCGGGCGGGTCTGCTAGGCTCGCGCCGCGTGCCTGCCCGACCGCCCACCACACCCGATCCGGATCCGCCGCCCCATGACCGTAGTCCCCACGACGTTGTGCCCCCATGATCGCCCCATGACCGTGCCCCCATGACCCTGCCCCTCGCCGACCCGTTCGCCGGCTACGACTCCGGCGCCTACTTCTGCGAACTCGCCCCCGAGCGCACCGGCGACGGCGGCGCGATCGCGCGCGTCCGCGCCGCGATCACCGCCATCGGCCTCGACGCACTGCGCGCGCGCGCCGCGGCGGCCGAAAACGACCTGATCAACCTGGGCATCACCTTCACCGTCTATTCCGAGGCCAGCGCGATCGACCGCATCCTGCCGTTCGATTGCATCCCGCGCGTACTCACCGCCGCGGAATGGACGCACCTCGAAGCCGGGGTGAAACAGCGCGTCTCGGCGTTGAACGCCTTCCTGCACGACATCTACCACACGCGGAAGATCATCCTCGACGGCGTGGTGCCGGCCGACCTGGTGTTCTCCAACCCGAACTACCGCCCGGAAATGGCGGATTTTCCGGTCCGCTTCGGCACCTATGTGCATATCTGCGGCGTCGACATCGTGCGCGACCAGGACGGCACGTTCTGCGTGCTCGAGGACAATGCCCGCACCCCCTCCGGCGTCTCCTACGTGGTCGAGAACCGCCATGTCATGCTGCGCACCTTCCCCGACCTGATCGCCGGCATGCGGCTGCGCCCGGTCGACGACTACGGCCAGCGGCTGCGCGAGGCGATGACCGAAATCGCGCCCGAGGGTGTCGACGATCCGCAGGTCGTGCTGCTGTCGCCCGGCATCTACAATTCAGCCTATTTCGAGCATGTGTTCCTGGCGCGCGAGATGGGCGTACCGCTGGTCGAGGGCGCCGACCTGGCGGTGGAGAACGACCGCGTCTGGATGCGCACGACCGGCGCGATGCGCCCGGTGCACACCATCTATCGCCGCATCGGCGACGACTACCTGGACCCGACGGTGTTCCGCGCTGAAAGCATGCTCGGCGTGCCCGGCCTGATCGGCGCCTGGCGCAAGGGCAACGTGGCGCTGGCCAACGCGGTCGGCACCGGCGTCGCCGACGACAAGGCGATCTACGCCTACATGCCGCGGATCATTCGTTACTACCTCGATCAGGACCCGATCCTGCCGATCGTCGAGACGCATATCTGCCGCGAGAAGGCCGGGCTGCAATACACGCTGGACCGGCTGCACGAGCTGGTGGTCAAGCCGGTCGGCGAGTCCGGTGGCTACGGAATCACGATCGGCCCGCGCGCCAGTCGTGCCGAACTGGAAGATGCCCGCGCGCTGTTGGTGAAGGATCCGTCCAACTGGATCAGCCAGCCGGTGATTGGCCTATCGGTGGCGCCGACCCTGACCGAGGACGGGTTGCGGCCACGGCATCTGGACCTGCGCCCCTACGCGGTCACCGGGCGCGCCACCTGGGTGCTGCCGGGCGGGCTGTCGCGCGTCGCGCTGAAGGAGGGCAGCCTGGTGGTAAATTCTTCCCAGGGCGGCGGCTCGAAGGACACCTGGGTGTTGGCGGAGGGCTGAGAACCATGGCGCAGGATCTGCCGCTGCTTGCCCGCTACGCCGAGAGCCTGTTCTGGATGGCGCGCTACCTGGAGCGGGTCGAGAACGTTGCCCGGCTGATCGACGTGACGCAGAGTTTCGAAAGCCCCGGGCGCGAGGCGGCGGCGTGGTATGCGCTGATCCGCATCAATGCCGACGAGGCGGAATTCGCCAAGCGTGGTCATGCGGCCGAGCCGGACGCGGTGAAGCGCTTCTATTTGCTGGAGCGCGACAATCCGAGCTCGATCCCCGCATCGATCGACGCGGCGCGGATGAACGCGCGCACGCTGCGCCCGCTGATCTCCACCGAGATGTGGATGCAGCTCAACATGTTCCACCGTGACGTGGCGACGCTCGCCGAGGACCAGTTGCAGGGTGATCGGCTGTCGCGGCTGTGCGGCATGATCAAGCTGGGCGTGCAGGAGCACACCGGCATCACCGAGGGCACGTTCTTCCGCGACCAGGGCTGGTGTTTTTACGAGATGGGCCGGTTGATCGAACGCGCCGACCAGACCACGCGGCTGCTGGACATCCGCTTCCACTCGCTGGTGCCGCACGGCACTGAGGAACGTCGCGTGGAGGAAATGACCCTGTGGGCCGGCGTGCTGCGCGCCGCCGCCGGCTATCACGCGTTCCGCCGCGTCGCACCGCCGGGTTTTACCCCGCAGGACGTGGTGCGGTTCCTGCTGACCGACACCTCGTTTCCGCGCAGCGTGCTGTTGTGCGTGGGCCAGATGGAGTGGCATCTGGGGCAGTTGCGTAGCCGGTACGGGTTGCGCGGCACGGTGGCTGCGCTGGAACGCACCGAGGAAGTGCGTGCCGCGATCCTGGCGCGCCCGGTGGAGAAGGTCATCGCCGACGGGCTGCACGAATTCCTCGATGCCGTGCAGCGTGACCTGATTCTGCTGGCGGGCGAGATCGGCACCGCGTTCTTCCGTGACTGGCGCCCGCTGGCCACGGAGCAGCCACTTGCCGCGGCCCAGGCCATGACCCAGAACGGCACGACGCAGGAGATGCGCGCGCCGAGCCCCGGTTGAGCGCGCCGTGGTGCGCAGCGTGTAGCGTAGTAACGTAGGGCGGATAAGCGAGGCGCCATCCGCCGGGATGGCCCGGACCAGGGAGGCGGACCAGGCAGGCGACCGTCGCCATAACTGAAGAGTGGACGTTCCGAGGTCGCATACACGGCGGGTGTGGGTGCCACTTTTCCATTGGGCCGCGGCGGTCAGGTGGCACTCCAACTTGGCGAAGCAACGGCGCTACGCTGGTACCGTCACTGCAACGATAGTTGTCGGGATTCTTTACAGTCTTGTGGCGGCCTCTGATCAGTCCGGCGCTATACCGTTGATTTTGCTGCCGTCTAATTCCCGGCACATGGTTTGCTTACAGGTTCTATTGTCTCTTATCCTGGAATCGCGTCATGAAAAAGATCCTCGCGCTCACCTCCGTCCTCGCAGTCGCTGCCGGGTTGCTCGTGCCTCTTTCGGCTCATGCCGGAGTGCTGGGGAACAGTGTCAACGAATCATACAACTTTCCGACCCTTGGCGCTATTTACGAAAATGACGGGACACAAAGCGTGTCCCCGACGGCGCAGTGGACAGCATTCGGTCAGGTTACCTCGACCATGTCCGGTACGCAGCTCTTTATAACATTCGATGTGACTTCTGCCTTTAATGCGGCAGCATTCAATGGAACTGTGTACACGGACTTTACGAACAACTGGGGGCCAGTGACAGTCGATGCGGCAACCAATTTTGCTGCGTTCAATGCGGGCGATGTCACAGTGTCCGGCGATCTTTTGGAAGTGAACATGGCAAACCTGGGGGCGTTCAGCCCGAGCAATCAGATCGTGCTCGATTTTACCGCGGTTCCCGAGCCAGCGAGCATTGCGTTGCTGGGTGCGGGGCTGTTTGGCCTTCGCCTGGTCCGCCGCAAGCGCGCCTGATATTTGCTGTCGGAACTCATTGCAGCGGCGACGCGGGTCATTCCGCGTCGTCTTTCTGCCGCCGGTGGTTCAACCGGCCGCATGACTGGCCTGCGATCGTAGCGATCACGGCGTCGACCTGAACGCGTCACGATCGTCAGTGGCTTCGAGGCGGCGACGACGCTGTCTGGCCGGGGCAAACGGCGCGGCCGCACTTGACGGCTTCGGCGACTTCGTGGACGAGGGCACGAATGAGGCCGTCGGCACCACGCGGACGGTGGCCATCGGCGCCTGCGTGTCGGCCGGGACCACATTGCGGGGCGGCCTGCGCAACCAGGGCCTGATCGATGGGCTGATCAGGAGGCACGCGAATGACAAAAACCTGGACGATCAGCACCATCGCCGGCACCGGCGAGCCAGGCTACGCCGGCGACGGCGGCCCGGCGCTGGACGCGCGGCTCAACAACCCGTTCGATCTTGCGTTCGATCCTGCCGGCAACCTCGCGTTCTCCGACACCTACAACCATTGCCTGCGCCGGATCGACGCACAGACGGGCATCATCAGCACGATCGCCGGCACCGGGGAGCCGGGCTTCTCCGGC
>DASRQX010000002.1:0-12122 GCA_035696165.1 Acetobacteraceae bacterium
TGATCCTTCCGTCGCGGTAACAGCCTGCGTGGCGGGCCAAGGCATTTTCCAAAGCCTCGCCATCGGCCTGGCGCCGTTGCTGGCACGGGGAGACCTCGTGCCGATCCTGCCGGAGTGGTCGGAAGAACTTTATCCACTCTATGCCTACCACCCCTCGCGTCATCTGCCGCCAGCTAAAGTCAGAGCATTTCTGGATTTCATCCAGGAGATCGCCGCCAGGTTGTGATCAATGCCCAGCTTGTAACGCTAACGCCACATCTCACCGTACCGCGCTCGCTCCATTCGTCGCGAATTGACGACCGGCCCCAGGCAAATCGCCGAATTGGCAAGCTTCACGATCCTACAACTGACGCTGGAGCGCGCGATCGTGGCCGGAGTCTTACTGCTGCCCCCCCCGTCATGCCGGGGGGGCCGTCGGTGGGTCAATCTTTACGCGGTATACCATCCGTTCGGGGGAATCCGTGTCTTCGATAACTATGTGCAATAAATAATCGCCACAAAGGCGCAGAGACACGGAGAAGAATATCAAGTCGCTCACTTGGCTTTTCTGCTCTGTGTCTCTGTGGTGATCCTTGCTTGCGGACATGCGACAGGGTACAGATTCCGGCGAGCCTTGAGTATATTAGACGATGTCGTCGACCGATCCCGCCTTCGACGGACTGGGCGCGCCGAGGGTCTGGTAAGCTCACCGCGGTGGGTGAGGCGCACAAGGTTGCCACACTGGGGCCGATACGCTTCTCTCTCTCGGATCACACTCCCAGGAGCAGCCCGATGCGCGTCTCCGTCGTGCAGATGAACCCCGGCGCCGACAAAGTCGAAAACATCGCCCAGGCGCGCGCATTGCTCGATCAGGCGATCAGCGCCGACCGCCCCGACATCGTCAGCCTGCCGGAAGTCTGGTCCTCGCTCGGCGGCGACCGCGCCAACCGTTTCGCCCAGGCCGAAGTGCTGCCGGCGAAAGGCTCCAACGAACCCGGCGGCCCGGCCTATGAATTCCTGCGCGAAGTCGCGCGCGGCGCCAAGGTCCACATGCACGGCGGCTCGATCATCGAGAAGGGGCCTGAAAAACTGTTCAACACCACGGTGGTGTTCGACCCGGACGGCCAGGAGATCGCGCGCTACCGCAAGATGCACCTGTTCGACATCGTCGCGCCCGACGGCACCGGCTACCGCGAAAGCGCCACCTACGGCGCCGGCGACGAGGTGGTTACCTACGAGGCCGACGGGGTCAAGGTCGGCTGCGCCATCTGTTACGATGTGCGTTTCCCCGACCTGTTCTGGACCCTGCGCGAGCGCGGCGCCGAGCTGATCTTCCTGCCCTCGGCCTTCACGCTGGCCACCGGCAAGGACCACTGGGAGGTGCTGATCCGCGGCCGCGCGATCGAAACGCAGTGCTGGTTCGCCGCCCCCGCCACGCACGGCAAGCACCTGGAAGGCAAAGGCGAGGCGCGCTTCACCTACGGCCATTCGCTGGTCTGCGATCCCTGGGGCCAGGTGGTCGCGCAGGTGTCCGACGGCATCGGCTGGACCACCGCGCGCATCGACACCGCGGTCACCGGGAAGGTGCGCGGCAACATGCCGGTGCTGGAGCACCGGAAGCGGGTGTGAGTCCGATCATTCCGGAGTCGTTCCCGCCGGCGACGCGCCGGGCCGTCGCGGCGGGTCGCGTGGCGTTCGCCGCCTCCTCCGCACCGATGGCGCAGGAGAGTTTAGCCCGCCTCGTCGCGCGCTATGGCGATTGCAATCTGGATCAGGCCGGCGTGGTGGTGGCGCTCGGCGGCGACGGCCAGATGCTGGAGACGCTGCATCGCGCGGCGACCAACGGGCTGCCGGTCTACGGCATGAACTGCGGCTCGGTCGGCTTCCTGATGAACGCGTTCAGCGAGGACAACCTGCTCGACCGTCTGACCGGCGCCCAGGCGGCGGAACTGCATCCGCTGCGCATGCACGCGGTGACCGCCACCGGCATGGTGGAAGAGGCGTTGGCCTTCAACGAGGTCAGTCTGCTGCGCCAGCTTCGCCAAGGTGCCAAGATCCGCGTCACCGTCGATGGCCGCGAGCGGCTGGGCGAGTTGATGTGCGACGGCATCCTGCTGTCCACGCCGGCCGGCTCGACCGCGTATAATCTGTCCGCCCACGGTCCGATCGTACCGCTGTCCGCCAACCTGCTACCGCTGACGCCGATCAGCGCGTTCCGCCCGCGGCGCTGGCGCGGCGCCCTGCTGCCCGCCACCGCTGAGGTGCTGTTCGAGGTGCTGGAGCACGACAAGCGCCCGGTCGCCGCGGTGGCCGACTTCACCGAGGTGCGCGACGTCCTGTCGGTCGCGGTCAGCGAGGACCGCTCGGTCAGCGTGACCGTACTGTTCGATCCGGATCAGGGTTTGTCGGAGCGGATCATCGCGGAACAGTTCACGGTGTAGCAACAATCCTGTTGTGCCGGGCGTCCGCTCGGCTGCGGCGCGACTGTGCGACAGCCAAGACGCCAAACGGGGAGGCCAATCCGGTGGTCAACCCGCTATTTTCCCGGCGGCGTGCTCGGCGGCGACAGTTGCGCTTTCAGACCCTTCACCTGCTCCTCCAGCAGTTTCACCGTCTGCTCGGCGCGCCGCGCCCGGCGGCGTCGACCCAGTTCGCTGACCCAAACAAGGAACGCACCGGCCAGGAACGCCACCGCCATCGCCCCCAGGATCACCAGGCTCGCGGGCAAATCGACGGTGTAATCGGTCGGCCACAGGCCCAGCCGCAGCGGCGTTCTGTTGGACAGCGTGAACAGAACCAGCAGCACCAGCAGCGGGGTCAGGATCAACAGGCGCAGCACGCGCATGGCGGCAGCTCAGGCGCGCCCGCGCGACGGCTTGCCGCGGTTCACCCGCTCGCGCAACTCCTTGCCAGCCTTGAAGAACGGCACGACCTTCTCGTCCACCGGCACCGCTTCGCCGGTGCGGGGGTTGCGCCCGGTGCGCGCGTTGCGATGCTTGATGGTGAAGGCGCCGAAGCCGCGCAGTTCAACCCGCTCGCCGCGCGCCAGCGCCTGCGTGATCTCGTCGAAAATGGTACCGACAATCAGCTCCACATCCGCCGCGCGCAGATGCGGGTTGGCGTCCGCGAGCTCGGCGATCAGCTCCGATTTGGTCATGCCCGCGCGCCCCCGACGGCTCAGCCGCCAGGACGTTGCCAGATGGCCCATGCGCCGTCAAGCATAACCCCTTGTGAAAGAACGCTTTTCCATGCGGTTGAGGCCAGACTCGAAAGACTGCCTGCAAACATCCGCGCAGCCAGCCCGCTGGTAACGACCTCTTCCACCGGCAGCGTCGTCGGCACATCGTGGGTCTCGGCCAGCCAGGCCCGCGCCTCGCGCTCGCTGCCGATCGCGTCCACCAGGCCCAGCTTCAATGCCTGCCGCCCGGTATACGCCCGCCCATCGGCAAGCTGGCGCACCTTATCCGGGTCCATGTGCCGCCCGGCCGCGACCATCTCAACGAACTGGTCATACATATCCATCACGATCCCGTGCATCACCTCGCGCCCCTCCGGCGTCATCGGCTTGGTGAAGCTGGGCTGGTCCTTCAGCGGACCAGAGGTGATGTCGTCCACCGTGACACCGAGCGTCTTGAGCAGGCCGGACACTTCCCCGGTCGGCAGCAGCACGCCGATCGAGCCGGTGAGCGTGCTGGACTGGGCGAAAATCCGCGCCGCCGGCACCGCGATCATGTACCCGGCCGAGGCGGCGATGCCGTCCATCACCACGACCACCGGCTTCTTCGCAGCCACCATCGCGATCACGTCATGCAGCGCCTCGCCGCCGGATACGCTGCCGCCCGGGCTGTCGATCTCCACGAGCAGTGCCTTGACGCGATCGTCGTCCGCCAGCTTGGCGACCTGGGTGTCCAGCTTGCGGTCCTGCGTGATGATCCCCGACACCGTCAGCCGCGCAACCCGCGGGCCCGCCACGGCGCCCCCCTGATGGCGCCACACCACCAGCCCCGCGCCGATCAGTGCCAGCACCGCCAGCGTGCGCCACATCACCAGGCGGCGCTTCAGGCGGCGCCGATCGAGCAGAAGGTCCGTCTCCAATGACATGTGGTCAGTGGTCAGCGGTCAGTGGTCAGTGGTCAGTGGTGAGGAGCAAGTAGCCAGAAGCGAGTGGCGAGCAGCATCGCCACGGCCGCTTGCTCCTGACCACTGACCACCGACCACTAATCTTCAGTGGTCTGCTGGTTGCGCCGGCGGATCGCCGCACCGAGGATGTCGCCCAGCGACGCACCCGAGTCGGACGAACCAAACTCGGCCATCGCCTGCTTCTCTTCCTCGATCTCCTTGCCCTTGATGGTCAGCGTCAACTTGCGCGCGGCGCGATCGACCGCGGTGATCCGGGCATCCACCTTCTCGCCGACCGCGAACCGGTCCGGCCGCTGGTCGCCCTTGTCGCGCGCCAGCTCGGCCCGGCGGATGAAGCCGGTCAGCACGTCGCCGACCTTCACCTCGATACCGTTCGACTGGATCGCCGTGACGATGCAGGTGACCACGTCGCCCTTCTTCACCGACTCCATCATCGAGGCTGCCGGATCCTCCTGCAGCTGCTTGATGCCGAGGCTGATGCGCTCCTTCTCGACATCGACATCGAGCACCTTGGCCTTGACCACCTGGCCCTTCTCGAACTTCGCCATGGCCAGTTCGCCCGGCTCGTCCCACGACAGGTCCGACATGTGGATCATGCCGTCGATGTCCGCCGACAGGCCAATGAACAGGCCGAATTCCGTGATGTTGCGGATCTCGCCCTCGACCACCGAGCCGATCGGATGCTCCTCGACGAACTGCTCCCACGGGTTGCGCTGCACCTGCTTCAGGCCCAGCGAGATGCGCCGCTTGGAGCTGTCCACGTCCAGCACCATCACCTCCACTTCCTGGCTGGTGGCGACGATCTTGCCGGGGTGCACGTTCTTCTTGGTCCACGACATTTCGGAGACGTGCACCAGACCTTCCACGCCCGGCTCCAACTCGACGAAGGCGCCGTAGTCGGTGATGTTGGTGACGCGGCCGGTATATTTGGCGCCCGGCGGATACTTCGCCGCCACGCCTTCCCACGGATCCGACTCGAGCTGCTTCATGCCCAGGCTGATGCGCTGGGTGTCCGAGTTGAAGCGGATGACCTGCACTTTGACCTGCTGGCCGATCTGCAGCGCTTCGCTCGGGTGGTTGATGCGCCGCCAGGCGATGTCGGTGACGTGCAGCAACCCGTCCACCCCGCCGAGGTCCACGAACGCACCGTAATCCGTAATGTTCTTCACCACGCCGTCCAGGATCATGCCCTCCTTCAGGCCCTGGATCAGTTCGCTGCGCTGCTCGGCACGGGTTTCCTCCAGCACCGCGCGGCGCGACACCACGATGTTGCCGCGCGCGCGGTCCATCTTGAGGATCTGGAACGGCTGCGGCGTGCCCATCAGCGGCGTGACATCGCGCACCGGGCGGATGTCCACCTGGCTGCCCGGCAGGAACGCCACCGCACCGCCGAGATCGACGGTGAAGCCGCCCTTCACCCGGCCGTAGATCGTGCCATTGACGCGCTGCTGGCCTTCGAACGCCTTCTCGAGGTTGGTCCAAGCCTCCTCGCGCCGCGCCTTCTCGCGCGACAGCACGATGGAGCCGTCGCGGTCTTCATACCGCTCGACATACAGCTCGATGATGTCGCCGGGCTTGACCTCGGGCTTGCCGCCGGGGGCGCCGAATTCCTTGAGCGCAACCCGGCCCTCGGACTTCAGGCCGACATCGACGATGGCGAACTCTTCGGTCAGACGGACAACGCGGCCGGTGACGACGGAGCCGTCGAAGCTGGTATCCTTGCCGAGGGTTTCATCCAGGAGGGAGGCGAAATCTTCGCCACGGAAATGATCTTGTGAGGCGGCGAGCGCGGTGGCTGATGCCATGAGGTTCTGGTGTTCCGTTGACTGGGTCCGGCCCCACTCGGATCGAGGTGGCCGGCATTAGGTCGGGTTGGCGCATTTCGCGTCCGCGACGGCGGACAAAACACGGCTTGCCCGCACGAGCGCGGGCCGGTTGATACGTGGGCGGAGACATACGCCGCGGGAAGGCGGAGTCAAGGGCGAGGGGGTCGGCTCGCACCGACGCCCACAAACGGAGGGGGTGAGTCCACGACTTTCTTCACCTCTCCCGCTCTTGGCGGGAGAGGTCGAGGCGCGAAGCGACGAGGGTGAGAGCGCGCCACTCCCATCCTCCGTCGCTCCACCACCTCGCCGCCGACCTCGCCCTCCTCTCCGCCGGCAGACGCCCGGCGTCCGCCATTATTCGAACCAGGCCCACCGGCGGCAGACTGTTGCATGGGGTAGCGGCAGCGTTTCCCGAAACCGCCGCCCGCGACGGCCGCTCCAGCGGGCCGCAACCCGGCTCGCCACCCAGCCAACATCGCCGACACCGCCCCAGCAGGCCCCCGGGAGTCCGGCTTGATTGGGTCCAGGCGCACCAGCCGCAGACTATACATGTCCCGCCCGCGCTGCCCTGGCCGTCACCCGGACATCGCCTAATCAGGTCGAGATCGGAAATACCAAACACCAGCTAGTGGCACTGCACCGTTAGGGAATGCACCGTTAGGGAATGGACCGCCACATGCCCCGCGATCAATGCGCGGCTAGTCTCGACCAGCACCGGCTGAGACTCTCCCGTTGCGCCGATTATCTCATACCCCGCAGGGCAAACCTGATCGGCCTTGGCAAAACAATCGGCCATCGACCCAGCCGTCCCGTTGCAACTGACGACCCGACCCTGCGCGCCATTGGCCAGTGCCTGGGTCTGCGACGCCACGCATCCCGCCAGGGCAAAACAAACCGCGCCCGGGGTGACAATGCGTCGTAGGATGGTGGCTGCGACCTGGCTCATTGCCGCCCGCTCTGCGGCCACACCGAATGCCGATGCCGTGCACCAGCATACCAGGCCGACACCCCCGGCGGCTTCAAGGCGCCCCCCATTCGGTGCATGCTGACCCGAGGTCGCGAGGAAACCCAACGAGATGATCCTGCTCACCAACAACGAGGGCACCCTGGGCGCCCCCACCACCGCGCGCCACCTGGCGGACGGCCGGGACGCGCTGGACGCCATCGAGGCCGGCATCAAGCTGATCGAGGCCGACCCCACCGTGCGCACCGTCGGCCGCGGCGGCTGGCCCAATCTGCTCGGCGAGGTCGAGCTGGACGCCTGTCTGATGCACGGCACCACACTGCGCACCGGCGCGGTCGGCGCGCTGAAGGGCTATCTGCATCCGGTCAGCGTCGCGCGCGAGGTGATGCGCCGCCTGCCGCACGAACTGCTGGTCGGCGACGGTGCCGCCCGTTTCGCCCGCGAGATCGGCGCCGCGCCGGCCGACAACCTGATCCCGGACTCCAAACGTGCCTGGCAGGCCTGGTTCGACGCCGAACTCACCCCCGCGCAAAAGCACGCCTGGCCCGACGTCCCGCTGGCCGAACTGTGCCGCCATGCCGTCGATCCCGAGATCGGCCGCGACACCACCGTCTTCCTCGCCCAGGACGTCACCGGCACCATATGTTCCGGCACCAGCACATCCGGCTGGGCCTGGAAATACCCGGGCCGGCTGGGCGACAGCCCGATCATCGGCGCCGGCTCCTACGCCGACACCCGCTACGGCGCCGCCGCCTGCACCGGCGCAGGCGAAATGACCATCCGCTGCTGCACCGCGCGCTCGATCGTGCTGTACATGAAGAAAGGCGCCAGCGTCGCCGACGCGGTGCTTGAGGCAGTGGACGACATGCGCCACCTGCAAGGCGGCCTGATCAGTCGCGTAACGATCCACGCCATCGACACCAAGGGCAACCACAAGGTGGTCGCGGTCAACGGCGCCGGCGCCAACGTCTACTGGCTCTGGCAACAGAATGAGGCCGCCCCAACCTCACTGCCAGCCGAACCAATCGTCATCACCAGCGCCGCCACCAAGCCAACCGCCGGCGCCCGCTACGCGCGATGACGCAAAGCCGACCGCGGGCGTCCGCTATGCGCGATGACGCAGGCAGCGAATGGATTGACCCTTAGTGTCATGGTCGGGCTTGGCCCGGCCACCCACGATTTTGCTGATGCCATCAGGGAAGTCGGAGATAGCCAACCGGATTCGCCTCCACGTCATGCCGGCGCAGGCCGGCATCCACGACTTGCCTTCGTCGCAGCAAAGTAAAGACATGGATGCCGACAGGCGCCGGCATGACGACGGGGGCTGTCGCCGAAGAGCCAATCATTCGGGCGCTTGGTACAACGTCGCAACACCAACCATCCGGAAAACCCTGCCACCCCCCACGTAACTAAATAATCCCTTCCTCGCGCAACGGCGTGCCGTCCATGATCCGGCGATAGCGCAACCGAGCCAGATCAATGGTCGAGAACCGCCCGTCCAGAATCAACTCCGACAGCGCCAATCCCACCGCGGGCGCCTGCTGCAGCCCATGTCCCGAGAACCCCACGGCGACATGAAAATTATCAACCTGACCTTCCCACGGCCCGAGCAACAGGTTACCATCGAAACGGTTCTGGTCGTACATCCCAGCCCACCCCCGCTTGACCTTGAGCGCCTCGAAGGCCGGCACACGCCGCGCCAGCAACGGCCACACGACGTTGTCGAAATACTCATAGTCAACGTCGAAATTGATCCCGCCCGGCTCGCTCATATTAGGAACGCCCGCGATATAGCCCGCACCCTCCGGCCGGAAGAACAGCCCCGACATATCCTTAACCAACGGCAACGACTCAACCGCCTGCCGCGTCTCGAAATAGAACCCCAGGCGGCGCAACGGCTCGATCGGCAACGGCATCCCGATGCGCTCGCAGATCCCGCCGGCCCAGGCGCCAGCCGCATTGATGAACACCTTCGCCTCGACCCGCTCGTGCCCAGCCAACCGGAACGCGCTGGCCCGTTTGCCGCAAAGCTCAACCCCAACAACGCGGTCCTTGATGTAGTCCGCACCCTGCGCCTGCGCCTTGCGGCGGAATCCGCGCACGGCACTGTACGGATCGATCCAGCCGTCTTCCGGCGAATGCACGCCGGCCGCGATGTCATCGAGACCCAGTGACGGAAACAGCCGTTCGATCCCCGCGCGATCGAGCAAATGAACGGGGCAGCTCAGCGTGCATTGCGCCTCATAGTTCTTGCGCACCACATCAAGTTTCTCCGGCGGGTACAGAAAAAGATACCCCTGCCGGCGAAATCCCAGGGGAGTCGTCTCCCCATTCACCGCGGTCAGCTGTTCAAAGTCCAGATAGAAATCCAGGCTGAAAGCCGACATCTGGATATTCTCGGGCAGGCTGAACAGACGCCGGATTCCCCCCGCCGAGCGCGGCGTCGAAGCGAATTCATAGCTCGGGTCCGGCTCGATCACCGCAACGCGCCCGGCGCGTCCCGACTTCGTCAGGTGATAGGCGATCGAGGACCCGATCACACCGCCCCCCGCAATGGCAACGTCGTACATCGCTATCCGCTCCGAACAGGGTGCCACGGCGTGACGACTCGCCGGAGTGAGAGCATTCGCCGATTATCCCGCTATCTGTTACGGAGCCGCACCATCATCAGCGGCTATCGTTACGGGTCGCACAGTCGCGCTCACCGAAGCCTCGGCGATCTAGTACGCGATATCCCGAAGCCCTACGTTCCCTGAGTGATATCAGCCTGTTGCACATGATCTGATGACCGGACATCAATATACGACAGTGACAACTCGCTGTCAGGGGGGATCTGCATGTGCATCGTCGCCGGCCAGCAGCGTCTGCTGCCAATCACATGACACGTCGGCGACGAATCGGCGTCACGGTAGCGGTAATCCTCGGTCTCTTTGTGCCGTACGAGGTTGCGACATCGATCCTCGCCTATACTGGCGACGCGTACGTGCAGTCCGACCTCGTCGCGCTGGCACCGCAGATCACCGGTCGTATCGTCGGCGTGCACGTCTCCGACAACCAGAACGTGGCACAGGGCGACCTGCTGGCCACCATCGATCCGGTACCCTTCCGACTTGCCGTCGACCAGCACCAGGCCGAGCTCAACGAAGCGCATGCCCAGCTCCAGGCCGATCGCGACACCATCGCCGCGGCCCGGGACACTTTCGCCGCCGCCACCTCGGCGGCCGCCTATGCCCGCGACACACAGGCCCGGGCGGCCAGCCTGGCGACCACGCAGGCTGTCTCACGCGCCGATCTCGACCAGGCGAACGACGCGCTGAGTCATGCCGAGGCGGCGCTCGATGTTGCGCGAGCAACGATCGCGCGGGCACAGTCCACCTCTGCCATGCATCAGGCCGCGCAGGTGCAGTCGGCCGCCGCGCTGGCTTTCGCGGAATGGCAACTGGCGCGGACGCGGCTGACCGCGCCGACCACCGGGACCGTGACCAATCTGACCCTCCGCGTCGGCGATACCGCACAGGCCGACGTGCCACTGATCGGCATCGTTGACGCGCACGCGTGGCGCATCGTCGCCAACTACAAGCAGAATTACATCCGCGGCTTTGCGCCCGGCGACACCGCCTGGGTGTGGCTGGATTCCGAGCCCTGGCATATGCACCGGGCAACGATTGCAGGAATCGCCCGCGGCATCAGCCGCAATCCGACGCCCGGACGGCTGCTGGCTTATGTCGCACCCACCACGGACTGGATCCGCCTGCAGCACCGGTTTCCGGTCACGTTGACGCTGGTGGATCCGCCAGCGGACCTGAAGCTCTACATGGGGGCCGACGCCCGGGTCCTGATCCTGCCGTGAGCGGGCCGGCCGGCACCGCCGCCAAGGCGGGTCGAACCATGCGCGAGGTCGCCGTCGCGCTGCGCCAGGAACTCGCCGAGCTGCACCTGATCACCGAGCGGGGTCCGCAGTGCGCCATGACGGCGGCGGCGGTGGCGCTTGCCACCACGGTGGCACTGGCGGTGCGGGTCGACTCGGTATGGTGGGCCGCAATCAGTGCCTTCGTTTCAACCCAGGCGACCGGCCCCGCTTCGCTGCGGCGCGGCGGCCTGCGCATCGCCGGCACGGCAGCCGGCGCGACGCTGGCATTGTTGCTGAGCCCCTGGCTGGTCGATGACGAGATTGCACTGAGCCTGGTCCTGCTGGTGGTCAGCACATGGGGCGTGATTGGTTTCCTGGTCAGTCGGCACGGCTATGCCTGGCTGCTCGGCGCTGTTACCGCAATCATGGTGCTGCTTGCTGCCCTGGGCGATCCGCTCTCCGCGCTGAGTGTTGCCTGCAACCGGACGGCGGAGGTCACGATCGGCACCGTGGCCGCGATCCTGGTGGCCCTGATCCTGGCGCCGAAACCCGAGGCAGCGCCGCCAGCGGTCGCGCCGGGCTGGTCCGACCTGCAGGGTACCCAGTGGCCGGCAGTACAGCATGCGTTGCGGGCCGGCATTAGCGTGATGCTGGTGCCGCTGGTCTGGACTTGGGCGGAACTGCCTGGAGTTGCACAGACGGCGGTCACGGTGGCCGCGGTTATGGCGGTGCCGGCACTGTCCAACGATGCGGCGATCGATCAACAGAAGATCGCCGAGCGTGCCATGCACCGCGTCCTCGGTTGCCTGTTTGGCGGCACTGTGGGGTTGGCGTGCCTGGCACTGTCGGTCGACAGTTTTCTGCCCTGGCTGCTGATGCTGACGGCGGGAGTCTGGGTCGCCGCGCACGTGCAGGGCAGCCAGCGTGGGATCGGTTACATCGGCACGCAGGCCGCTGTCGTGTTCATCACGACCCTGGTCCAGGGCTGGGGCCCGCCGAGCAGCATTCTTCCCGGCGTCGAGCGCCTGGCCGGCATTACCGGCGGCCTGGCGATCCTGCTCGTGGTAACGCTGCTGACAGCACCATCGCGACCCTCGGCGGTCTCCACCTGACCCACCTGCCGCCTGATGCACAAGGACGTCGATCGCGGCCGACGCCGGGACCGCAACAAAAAGGCGATTGTGTCTTTTGCAAACGCGGCCGCTCTCGACCCATAGCGGACGCGCAGTTCTCCTGTCGGCGATATCGTGTGCGAGTGGGGATGCTACACCGGCTGCATGCGCAGGCTAAAGCTGCCGGCCCGTCTGGCGGTCTTCGCTGGCAACGATCTATGATCGCGCATGCGTAAGGAGAGCAGGCCGCT
>DASRQX010000003.1:0-29948 GCA_035696165.1 Acetobacteraceae bacterium
GCACCGGCTCGATTGCCGCGGCGGCCAGGGCGAAAGCATTCAGATCAGAAACGATACCGACCGCCGGACGGAACACGCGGCCGATCTCCGCGCCATCAGGATGCACCTGCACGATCGGCACGCTTCCCGCCATGTCCAGCAGCGTATAGCCCTGCGTCACCGCGTCGCCCAGCCGTGAGCCGATCGCCAAAATCAGATCGGCCTCCTTAACCTTGCCGATCAGCGCAGGATCGGAGCCGACGCCAAGGTCGCCGGCGAAATTGTCCAGGGTCCCGTCGTACAGCGCCTGGCGGCGAAACCCAGTTGCGACCGGGATGTCGTTCGCCAGCAAGAAGTCGCGAATGGCGCTGCGTCCTGCCGCGCTCCAGCACGACCCACCCAGCACGGCGAGTGGTTTGCGTGCCCTGCCGAGCATCGCGCGCAGCGCAACCAACGCGGCGGGATCGGGATGCGCTGGTGTGACCAACACGCGCGCCAGGTCCACGACTTCCGCTGTCTCGCGCTGCATCTCTTCCGACAGTGCGATCACCACCGGACCCGGCCGGCCCGAGGTCGCGACATCGACGGCGTGCGCAACGATCTCCGGAATGCGCTTCGTCTGATCGATCTGCGTCACCCATTTGGCGACGGAACCGAACATGCGGCGATAGTCGATCTCCTGGAACGCGTCGCGCCCAGCGTCCTCGTGCGGGATCTGGCCCACGAACAGCAACAAAGGCGTACTGTCCTGCATCGCGATGTGCACACCGATCGCGCCATGGCAGGCGCCGGGACCCCGCGTCACCATCGCCGCCGCCGGGCGCCCGGTCAGCTTGCCGTATGCCTCGGCCATGTTGACCGCCCCCGCCTCGAACCGGCAGGTCACCAGCTTCAGCTTCTGCCGCACGTCATATAAGCCGTCGAGCGTGTCAAGAAACGACTCCCCCGGCACCGAGAAGACATGGTCGATGCCCTGTGCGACCAGCGCATCCGCCAGAATCCGGCCGCCCAAACGCGGCGTGATGCGGGCCTTGCGGGCCTGAGCCAATTCCATTGCGTGCCTCCCGGACGACGACGTGCCGGGATGATTACCGGATCACACCGGCCGCGTCACGCATGGCGGCCCACCTACATCTCCAAATAAATCCGCCCATCAAACAGCCGCCGCGTGGTGCGGTAGAACGAGCCGCGCTGCGCAACCCATTCGCTGGGACCGATCTGCTCGACCGCGGCGCCGACCGCCAGGATGCCGGACGGCATGCCGATGCGGATGGCCTCGCGACCCGCGGCGCCCGGCGCCAGCGCGTCCGCCACAAGCGTGCCGGCGATGCGCGCGGCGACGCCGGTGCAGAGCGACGCCGTCAACGGCAACGCGCGATGCGGCTGCCCGTTCGACAGGAAGCGCGCGGTGAGATCGACGTCCCCTTTGGCGATCGCCTCACCGGTCAAGCTCGGCGCATCCGCCGGTGGGGCGACAAAGCCGATCATCGGCACACCCGGAATGGTCGCGGCCTCCGCCATGTCGCGCGCGATGCCCATCGCGACCGCGGCGCATTGCCTGATCGCTTGCAGCCTGGCGAGAAGGTCCGTGTTGGCGTCAAGCTGTTCCGGCAACTCGGTACCTGTCAGGCCGAGATCGCTGGCACGCACGAACACCCCGGCATTGGCCGCGTCGACCATCGACGCGGCGATCTTGCCGACGCCTGGCACATCCAGCATGTCCACCGGATGGCCGGTTGGCAGCAGCTTCCCGGTGGTCGCACCGCCGGGCGCAATAAAATCCAGCCGCACCGCCGCCCCGGACCCGGCGACGCCGGGGATCACCAGATCGCCATCGTAACGCGGCTTGCGGTCGCGCAGGGGGAATGTCGCGTGAATCAGCTTCTTCGTGTTGGTGTTGTAGATGCGCACCGTCGCCGCGTCACCATCGCCGCGCACCAACCCCTCATCCATCGAGAACGGCCCGACGGCGGAACTCATGTTGCCGCAATTGGCGCGATAATCCACGCGCGGCTCGCGGATCTGCACCTGGGCGAAGGTGTAGTCGACGTCCGCATCGTTGCGCGCCGAGGGTGCGATGACGCAGACCTTCGACAGCGACGAGATGCCGCCCCCCATGCCATTGAGCTGGCGGCCATACGGATCCGGGCTGCCCATTGCGCCGAGGAACAACCGATCCCACTCGGCACGCTCCGCCGGCAGGTCACGCTGGTGGAACATCACCGCCTTGGATGTGCCACCACGCATAAACACCGCCGGCAAACTGATCGTGGTCATTGGACGAACTCCCCCATGACATGGCGGGCAAACAAATCAATCGAGCGCTCCGTCTCGGCCAGCGTCAGACTGCCGAACGCGAAGCGACACAGCAGATAATTGATGCCGCCATCGACGATGTCGCGCGCCAGGAAGTCACGCACCTTCGCCGGCGCGCCGGCGATCGCCCGACCGGTGGCCTCGGCCTCATCGAATTCCTCCGGAAATATGGCGAAGGGGTTGGCCGGACGCATGTTGTGGCGGTCCCACAGCTTCAGGAAGCTGGCGCGCCATTGCCGATAGGCCGGGCGAGCGGTCTCCAACGCTTCCCGGTCGGTGTCCGCCACCACGATGTGCCGGTTGACGGCCAGGAACGGAATGGTCTCCGGTGCATTGCCCAGCGCGGCCCACTCCACCCGATAGCGATCGGTGATCGCGCGCGTGCCCTTGGCGTCAAGGTTCGCCACGACGTTCACCTTGTGCTGCGCGGTCCAGACCGTTCCATCGGGCCGACCGATCCCATACCAAAGCGGAGGATACGGAGTTTGCACCGGCGCCAGCTCCATCGGCACGTCACGAAACTTGTAGTATTTGCCTTCGAACGTCAGCTCCCGCGTGGTCAGGCCCCGCAGCAGCACCGCCAGCGTTTCCTCATACATCGGCCCGGTATCCGCCGGATCGTGACCGAAATAACGGTTCTCGATCGGCGAGATGCCGCGGCCGATTCCCAGCAACATGCGTCCGCCGCTCATCTGGTCCAGCATGCAGACCTCGTCGATCAGACGCAGCGGGTGATACAGCGGCAGCGTGTAGACCAGTGGGCCGAACCGCAGCCGGTGCGTGCGCTGCGCGACAGCGGATAAATACACGCTGGGCGACGGCGACAGGCCAAGCGGCGTCGCGTGATGCTCAGCCACGTGATAGCCGTAGAAGCCGGCCTTGTCGTATGCCTCGACCAGCGCCAGCCGATCGGCATAGAAACGATCAAGCGGGCCAGCGCCGCGATCCATATGGTCGAACACGCCGAATTGCATTGCCGCCGCTCCTTGTTCAGGCCGCTCTCTCTTCAGGCCGTTTTGGCCAGCCGCTCTTTCTCCGCGATCCGCTGCTTGAGCTGCTCGGGCGTGAGCCGCACGATGTCCTCATTCTGGTGCGCATAGAGATGATAGTCGGTGGTATCGAGTTCCTCGAGCACCAGCCGCCCGCCGAGCACCTCCGCCTTCCACGACTCCTGCGCGGGCTGGCGGTCATGGAACTCCGGCATCACCTCGCGGCCGAACAGCTCCAGGCTGTCGCAGATCGCCTGGTGGCTGGTCTTGCCTGCCTGGTTCAGCAGGATCACCTGATCGACATGCGCCGCCTCAAACATGCGCAACCGCGTGCGGATCGTTTCGGGTGAACCGATCAGCCCGTTGCGCAACGCCTGCTGGGCCTTCTCGGTCTTCCGCCAATCCTGATATTCGTTCCAAAGGTTGCCGGTACCCGGCGCGTCAACGCCTTTCCGCCCGTAATACGACAACGCGAAGATGAAGAACGTCCAGCCGGCGGCCAGCTCGATCGCCTCCTCGTCAGTCGGTGCGCACATGAACCCGTTGACGATGGCGATGTTGGGATTGGGCTGATACGCGCTCAGCCGATTCGGCCGGTGCAGGAAGTTGTTGTAATAACGGTGCACCCAGGCCTGCGCCGCATCAGGCGAGACGAAACTGAAGCCCAGCGCGCCCAGGCCCCATTCGCCGGCCTGGCCGATGGTCTGGATGTTGGAGCACGCCACCCACAGCGGCGGGTGCGGTTTCTGAAACGGTTTGGGCACGACATTGCGCGCCGGAAAATCGTAGTAATGGCCGTGGAATTCCCACGAGGTGCGCGTGAACATCGGAATGATGGCGCGCACCGCCTCTTCCCAGCGGTCGCGCTTGTCGCGCACGCGGATGTTGAACGGGTGCAGCTCCGCCGGGCCGGCACCCTCACCCATGCCAAACTCGACGCGCCCACCCGACAGCAGGTCCAGCGTCGCTACCTTCTCCGCCACGCGATGCGGCTGGTTGGTGGTAAGCTGGATGATCCCGTGACCCAGACGGATCCGCTTCGTGCGCTGACTGGCCGCCGCGAGAAACACTTCCGGGGCCGAGGAGTGGGAATATTCCTCCAGGAAGTGATGCTCGACCTCCCAGGCGTAGTCGTAGCCAAGCTCATCAGCCAGCTCGATCTGCGTCAGCGATTGCTGCAGCAGGTCGTATTCGCTGGTCTCCGTCCACGGCCGCGGAAGCTGATGCTCGTAGAAGATGCCGAATTTCACGGGAAGGTTCCTTCACGGATCAAACGGAGTAGATCAAACCGGGGCTGATCATGCAGTGGTGCGTTGCGCAGGTTGCATCGCCGCGGTCAGATGAACAATGCGCTGGAGTGTAGGGGACGCCGCCGGATCGCGGCGAGGGTGGGCCAAAGCCCTCGGCCGAGGGGGACCAATGAAGTCTCGCTCATTTGCTGTCCACGGTCCCATACAGCGTCTCGGGCGAGACCAACGGCTGCGCAATCTCCACCAACGCGCCGTCGCGCCGCGCGCGATAGAAGCAACTGCGCCGCCCGGTGTGGCAGGCGACGCCGCCTTGCTCGACCAGCAGCAGGACGGTGTCGCCATCGCAATCGATCCGCAGCTCCTTCAGGTACTGCCTCTGGCCCGAGGTCTCGCCCTTGCGCCACAGCGCCTTGCGGCTGCGGCTGTAGTAGCAGACGCGGCCGGTGGCCAAGGTTTCGGTCAGTGAGTCGCGGTTCAGCCAGGCCAGCATCAGCACCTCGCCGGTGTCGTGCTGCTGGGCGATCGCCGGGACCAGGCCGTTGGCGTCAAAGCGGATCTGGTCCAGCACCGCCTGCGTTGCCATCTCGGTGTCATCTTGGGTCATGAGTGCTATCTTGGGGCCAGCCGGGCGCGGCGCAAAGCGCCACGATGATAAAGCCCTCATGAAGACAAGGCCCCCTGCGATGACAAGGCCCCTACAATGATAAGGATTGGCGCATGACAGAGGGTGAGTTCTCCGCCCAGACCGACACATTGCTCGACCGTGCCGGGGCGATCTGCCAGGCGCGCGGGGCGCGGCTGACCGATCTGCGCCGACAGGTGCTGGGGCTAATTCTCGATGCGCCGGCGCCGACGGGGGCCTATGATCTGTTGGACCAGTTGCGCGCCACGCGTCACGGCGCGGCGCCGCCCACGGTGTATCGCGCGCTGGATTTCCTGCTGGAGCACGGGCTGATCCACCGGGTGGAGCGGCTGTCGGCGTTTGTCGGCTGCGTTTCGCATGCGCCGGGCGAGGATGCCGGGCATGCCGCGCAGTTCCTGATCTGCCGCACCTGCGGCCGAGTCACCGAACTGGAAGACCACGAACTGGCGCACGCCCTGGCCGATGCGGCTCAGCGGCTTGGTTTCACCGTTAATACGGTTACCATCGAAGCGGAAGGGATGTGCGCCACCTGCGCCGCCCGCACGCCGGAGACCATCGCATGCTCCTGACCGCCGCCCCTGAGACCGTACTGTCTGGCCGCCGCCGCGGCCACTCGGCCGGCAACGATTTTTGGATCACCGCCTATATGGGCGCCAATCGATACGATACTGCGGCCGCGCCGCCGGCCGGAGAAGGCGCGTTGTATCCGATGGCGTTCCTGGTCGAGCAGGATCCCGGCTGCGTCGCGCCAGCGCACTTCCATCAAGCCGACCAGTTCCAGGTGGTGCTGGAAGGTGAGGGACGGTTGGGCACGCATGACGTGGCGCCAGTGACGGTGCATTTCACCGGCGCGTGGTCGCCGTATGGGCCTCTGGTCGCCGGTGATGCGGGGCTGCACTACTTTACGTTGCGCAACGGTTGGGATCCGGGCGCACGCTACATGACCGAGGACCGCGCGCTGCTGCGTACGGTCCCCGACCGGCGGCATCGGGAAGCAGTGGCCGCGCCGCGGCCGGTGTCGGTCGCGTTGATCGATGCGGTGCCGTCCTGCGAGACCTGCCTAGCGGACAGCGACGACGGGCTGGCGGCGCTGCGCTACGTGCTGCCGGCGGGTGCGCGCGCGACCGGACCGGACCCGGCGCGGGGTAACGGCCAGTACTGGGTGGTGATCGCCGGCGGTATGTTATGTGACCGGACCGAGTTGGCGCCGCGCGCGTGCCTGTTCCTGTCCCCCGACGAGCCCGCGTTC
This sequence comes from Acetobacteraceae bacterium, assembly GCA_035696165.1. Lineage (GTDB taxonomy): Bacteria > Pseudomonadota > Alphaproteobacteria > Acetobacterales > Acetobacteraceae > Palsa-883. The sequence continues at coordinate 6,427 of DASRQX010000003.1, forward strand.
ACCGCCGTCGCCGGGTCGCGCGGGTTGGAGGTTCTGGCGTTGCAGTTCCCCCCTCGCCCCCCGTGCCGCACGGCGCCCGCCACGATGGCGGCCTGAGCGCATGGCCGACGATCCCAAGGCGCTCGACTGCCTGGCCTGCCCGGCGCTGTGCTGCCGCCAGGCCGGCTATGTCGAGGTGAGCGAGCCGGATATCCGCCGGCTGGCAAAGTTCCTGGACCTGACGGTGCGTGCGTTCGAGGCGAAACACATCGTCGAAAAGACGCGGCGCGGATCGAAGCGGATCAAAGCGGGCTATGAGACCTGCCAGTTCCTTGACAACAACCGGCGCTGTTCGGTGTATGCGGCGCGGCCCAAGGATTGCCGAGGCTACGTCTGCTGGAACCAGCCGGACACGACGCTGTTCGAGTTCGCGAAGTTCCTGCAGAAGCCGGTCGACAAACTGCGCGAGCAGGAACGCCGAGAGGCGGAGAAAAAATAGCCCAGGTGCGCGCGGAATGCGCTTCGCTTTTCCGCCCTACCGCACCTTCCGGAATTTGTGCAGGGAGCGCAGATTATCCGGCCGCGGCTGGTCCTTGAAGGTCTGCGGCCAGTTGGTCCAGGACACCTCACCGACATACAGGTCGCCGTGCGAGTCTACCGTTAAACCGTGCGGCGCCATGAACTCGGTAGGACCCAACCCCGGCCCCATGCCGCCCAGCCGGGCGATGCGCTTGCCGGTGTGATCGACGATCGTGACGCGCGGCCCGAGGTTGGGTACGTTGCGGTTGACCGGCTGCACCGGGCCTAGCTCACCGATGTAGCAAATCGGGCACTTGCCGGGCGGCATGAACAGACCGCAGGGGCGATGCAGGTTGTTCCACTGCGTCTCGTACTTCCCGTTGCCATCGAACACCTGCACGCGATGGTTCTCGCGGTCCGCGACGTACACCCAGCCGTCGCCGTCGCAGGTGATGTTGTGCACGATGTTGAACTCGCCGGGATCGGTGCCCGGGCCGCCCCAGGACATTAGCAGCTTGCCGGCGGGTGTATACTTGTGCACTCGCGCATTGCCGTATCCGTCGGAGACGTAGATGTCACCCTGCGGTGACAGGGCGGTATGGGTGCAGCGGTGGAACGGTTCGCCGCTCATGTAGGGCGCCGGCTTGCCGGGCAGGCCGAGCGTCATCAGCACCTTGCCCTCCAGCGTGCACTGGCGGACGGTGTGATCGCCATCATCGGTCAGCCAGATCGTGTCGTCGGGCGCCACGTGCACGCCGTGCGCGCGGGGGAACAACCCCTCACCCCACGAGCGCAGGAAGTTGCCTGCGCGGTCGAACACGATCATCGGATGCTCGCCGCGATTGAAGACGTAGACATTGTCGTTCTTGTCGACGCCGACGGAGCCGATCTCCTTGAACGACCAGCCGGGTGGCAGCTTCGCCCAGTTCTCCACCGGCTCGTAGGTGTACTCGCCATTGCCCGTTGTCGGCATGATGCGCTCTCTCCCCAGTTCGGCTGTCCCAGCTTGTCACGAAGCCGACGAGGTTGCCAGACCAGGTGGATCGTTGGTGCTACTTCGCCGCCTAGCGGAAGCGGGTACGCAACGAGTCCCAGTCTTCCGCACCCATGCGGTTGAATGCTTCGCGCACCGTCATGTCGGGTTGCAGCACCGGATGACGCTGCTGCGCCCGCAGTGCCGCCAGCGCCGCGTCGCAGGCGCCGATCGCCGCCTTGAATAACAGGCCAGGCACGATTGCCAGCTTGTAGCCCACGCGCTCGGCCTCTTTCAGGTCGATCTCCGGCGTCTTGCCCTTGCGCACTACATTCAGCAGGCACGGGCCGTCGACGCGGCGCGGAATGGCCGCGACCTCCTGCATGGTCTGCGCGGCTTCGACGAAGGCCATGTCGGCGCCGGCCTGCAACGCGGCGTTGGCCCGGGCGACGGCCTCCTCGAACCCGGCGACGGCGCGCGAGTCGGTACGCGCAATGATCAGGAAGTCGGGATCGCGGCGGGCATAGACGGCGGCGCGGATCTTCGCCAGCCACTCCTCGCGCGGAACGATCTCCTTGTCGTCGAGATGGCCGCATTTCTTCGGCGAGACCTGATCCTCGATGTGGATACCGGAGACGCCACACTGCTCGTATTCGCGCACTGTGCGCACTGTGTTCAACTCGTTGCCATAGCCAGTGTCGGCATCGGCGATTACGGGGACGCTGACGGCGCGGACGATGCGGGCGGCGTTGCTGACCATCTCGGTCAGCGTCAGCAGGCCGAAATCGGGATAGCCGAAGGTGGCGGCGGTGCCGGCGCCGGTCATGTAGACCGCGCTGAAGCCCGCCTGCTCGATCAACCGGGCGGTGATGCCGTCATACGCGCCAGGCGCGACGATCATGCCGTCCTGGCGCAGCAGCGCGCGCAGTTTGCCTGCTTCGCTCATGGCGTATCCTCCTGGTTCATGATGCGGGATGCTATCGGTGGTGCGGGATATGGTCCATCAGCCGGTGTTGTCGCGGTGGCCAGGCGGGCGACGTATCGGTATCGTCGATGCGAAGGAGACGGTCTGGTGCGACCGGCCGATGAATTTTGGAGTGCCATCGCGTTAATGATGACCCCTATCACACCATCGAGCCACCCTGAGATGCAGACCTACGAGACCGTGCTGACCGAGATGATCGGCGAGCACCTGCTGAAGGTGACGCTGAACCGGCCCGAGGTGGGCAACGCCAAGAATACGCAGATGGGGCTTGATCTGCTAGATCTGTGGACGCGGCTGATCGACGATCCGGAGCAGGTGCGCTGTGTCGTGCTGACCGGCGCCGGCGACCGGATCTTCTGTGCCGGCGGCGATCTGAAGCAGCGCAAGGGCATGACGCCGAAAGAGTGGCAGCAGCAGCACGAGATTTTCGAGCGTGGCCGCGACGTGCTGCTGGAGCTGCCCGTGCCGGTGATCGCCGCGGTCAACGGCCATGCCTATGCCGGCGGGCTGGAGACAGTGCTGGTCTGCGACTTCGCCTATGCCGTGCGCGGCGCCCGCTTCGCGCTGACCGAGGTGACGATCGGCATCATGCCGGGCGGTGGCGGCACGCAGACGCTGCCTCGGGTGGTCAGCGAGCGGCGCGCCAAGGAGATCATCCTGACCGGCAAGCCGTTCTCCGCCGAGCAGGCGCTGGACTGGGGCGTGATCAACAAGATCAGCGAGCCGGGCGAACTGATGACCGACGTGCTCGCCACCGCTCAGGCGATCTGCGACAATGCGCCTCTGTCGGTGCGCCAGGCGAAGAAGTCAATCCACCATGGCTTGCAGATGGACCTGAAACGCGGCCTGATGTTCGAGATCGAGGCATATAATCGGCTGGTGGACACAGAGGACCGGCGCGAGGGCGTGCTGGCGTTCAACGAGCGGCGCAAGCCAGTGTTCAAGGGTTGCTGACGGCTGTGGCCGCCATGAGTTGCAGATGTTACGGAAAAGGAAAAATGCCATGCCATTGACCAAGGCACTCGGCCAGTTCATTGCCGACCTGTCGCCGAACCGACTGCCGGAGGAGGCGGTGCGGATCGCGCAACTCGGCTTCATCGACTGCATCGGCACGATGATCGCCGGCCGCAACGAGGATTGCGTGAAGATCCTGAAGCAGGTGCTGAACCCCGGCGAAGGGCCGTCCACCCTGGTGTTCAGCAAGGACAAAAGCCCGGCGCCTGAAGCCGCCTGGATCAACGGCGTCGCGGCGCATGCGCTGGACTATGATGACGTGGCGCTGCGCGGGCATCCGTCCACCGTGCTGGTGCCGGCGATCCTGGCCGAGGCCGAGACGCTGGAATCGTCCGGTGCAGATATGATCGTGGCCTATGTCGCCGGCTATGAGACCTGGGCGGAGCTGTTCCGCCGCGACAACGGGCTGCTGCACAAGAAAGGCTGGCATCCGACGGGCCTCTATGGCGCGGTGGGTGCTGCCGCGGCATGCGCGTCGTTGCGCCGGCTGGACGCGGACACGGCGGCGCAGGCGATCGCGCTGGGTGCCTCGCAAAGCGCCGGACTGATGGCCAATTTTGGCACCATGACGAAGCCATTTCATGCGGGCCGTGCGGCGCACGCCGGCATCATGGCGGCGCGGCTGGCGGAGGCCGGGTTCACCGCCAGCACCGATTCGCTGGAGCACCCACAGGGCTTCCTCAATGCCATTTCGGTGGAGGGCCATCCCGATCGCACCAGCGAGCCGAGGCCGGGAGAAGACTGGGCGATCCTGACGCAGGGTCTGGGGATCAAGAAATATCCCACCTGCTACTGCACGCATCGCGCGATCGACTGCATGCTCGATCTGGTCGCAACGCACACGGTGAAGCCGGATGAGGTCGAGAAGATCACCGTCAACATCAGCGATTATTTCGCCACCGTGCTGCGCAACCATGCACCGCGGACCGGCCTCGCCGCGAAGTTCAGCCTGGAATTCGCGATGGCGAGCGGCGTGGTGGCCAAACGTGTCGGACTGCGCGAGCTGACCGATGGGTTCGTGCAGCGCGACGACATCCAGAAACTGATGCAACGCGTCGAGATCGTTACCACGACGGAGTATGACGTGGAACTGCCTGGTGCCGCGCCGGCCGATCGCGTCCGGGTCGAGTTGGCCTCCGGTCGGATTATTGAGGGCACGCCGGTCAGGCGCGCCACCGGTCATGCGACACGGCCGCTGACCGAGGCGCAGATCTACGACAAGTTCGCGGACTGCCTCGATGCCGGCGGGTCGGACATCCCGGCGCAGACGCTGTTCGCGCGGCTGAAGGCGATCCAGTCGATGTCCGCGCGGGAGCTGACGATGGTGTAGCGGTGGCTGTGACGGGGCATAGGTCGCGCAATCGGGTTTTAGGTTAGGGCGGTGCCGCGCCAACGGCACCGGGCGCGAGGTCACGCATCCAAGTCCGGAATCTCAACCGCCCACCGAACGGCACCGCCAAACAATCGGCGAATCTGGTCAACCCGGGTCGATGATCTTAAATTCTTCGAAACCTGCTGGGCGACAAGCTCACGCGCCGACAAACGCAGCGCCTCGTCGCCCGAGCCTGCCTTTGACCAGAGTGCAAACAGAAACGGAGCTTCCTCCTTGTGCTTCCACACGAACTCCGTTGCGAATCGCTTGCGATCCCCGGCGCAGGCCGCGTGACCATCGCGGAACAAAGCAGCCAGAGCCACGGCGGAGTGATCGAGCCCTCGATTGACCGCCCCTGCAAACAACTCAAGCTTCTCCGCGAGATCTGCCGACACGAGTGACAAGACGTCGTCGACCCCATCGGCGAGCACAAGCGCCAGAACATCTTTCTCCTGCGCAAGGCCAGCCAGTGCCTTGTGCATGCGGAGATATTCCGCCGTCTTCACCTTGTATCGTTCGCCGGTTTCGAAAACGATGACCTCACCCTCGATCCCGGTCGATCCACTCAACTCCTTCAGATAGGCCGCGTGGTCGGCCACGGCCCCACCACTGCGCGCAATGCAAGGAACGCCATGGTCTCTGGCGAAATCCTCGACCTCCTCTTGGGGTCAATCTCAGGGCTGTTCAACGCTCTCAACTGATGCACCACTTGGCTACTGCATCGAGTCCGGCGAGCGCGGCGGCGTAACTGTCCTGGCTGAACGTTGTGGTCTGATTGCGGCGCAGTATGTTGTAGCCGAAGCTGCGGATCCGGCCGAACACACCTGGGTTATGACGGATGCGCGATTGATCCTCCTGGAAGGTGACGTCGCGGGTGTAATGTAGTTTGTTCTCGACGTGCCAGTGGCTTCGGATCGCGGTTGCTGAGTGGCTTGCCGAGACGGCGGAACCAGCGAGGTAATATGCCACCTCGGAGGTGCTGCACCGGAGGCCGGTCTTGGCGCTTCGATGCAAGACGTCACGGGTGAGGCGGACGATTCCCTTGATTAGGGGCTTCCGTTCGGTGTTGGCCACCACCCGGTCCGCGCTGAAAACATCTGCGGTCCTGGTTTCATGGCGATTGCGCGCGGTGGTGATCGAACTGGTGCTGCTGGTGGGAAGGCGGGATGCGCAGGCGGTTTCGGCATTTTGCAGCAGGGTGGGCTGATTTTCCTTCAGCTGGATAATGGCATGCGTCTGGGCTTGCGCGGCGGCCTCGAAGGTTTTTTTTGGCAATGCAGCGCATCGAGGGTGATGGTGCTGTGGGCGACCTGGAGTTCGCCGAGCAATTGCTGCGCGGCGGGGATCTCGTTGGACTTCTCGTCGATGTCGATATGCGCCAGGACCACGCCGGCTTTGGTGTCGAACGCGTGCAGCAGTCGGGCTGCATTGCGGTCGGTGAAATTGTCGAAGCTTCGCCTGAGCACCTTGCCATCAAGCGCGATGGTGCGTTGCGAAGCGCCGAGCGCACCGTCCAGCAGACCGGCGGCATGGCGGCGGAAGGCCTGCTCGACCGCCTTCGGATCAAGCCCCTGGAGGATGTAGCGAATGGCGGTATGGGCCGGCGCACGCTTCCAGCGCAGACCGAAGGCAGCGTTCAGTCGGCGGCGGTGTACCGTGATGAAGGTTTCGGTGGAACGATAGGAATTGCCACCGCTCACCACGGCAAGGATCGAGAACAGCAGAACGTAGGGTCGTTGATAGAGCTTTCCTTCGCGCCGGCGCGGGTCCGGGACCTCGCTCAGCAAGCCGCTCAGACGGTCGAACGATCTCAAGGCAACCTCCCGATGGATGGGTTGCCACGCATAGATTCGGAGATCTCCTCGCACCGGAATCCACCAATCAGTCCGCGCAGACGATTTGCCTCCGATGTTGCGGCACGGACTTAACCTCTGAGGTCACAGGTATAGAGCATTGAACAGCCCTGGCCTGCGCCCCCTCCCCCACCACCTACGCCCTCCCCCATTGACCCGCCGGGCCCGTCGCGCACATTGAAGCCCGCCGTGCAGCGAGAGTCCGACCGTCGGCTCGAGGACGCCAGCCCAAGGACGCCAGCCATGACCGCGATCGAGCCGATTCCCTACCCGGACGCCAAGCTGCGCCGCATCCTGTCCACAGTGCGCACCATCGCACTGGTCGGTGCCTCGATGAACTGGAACCGCCCCAGCTACTTCGTGATGAAGTACTTGCAAGGCAAAGGCTACCGCGTCATCCCGGTAAACCCCGGCCAGGCCGGCAAGGACCTGCTCGGCGAGCACGTCTACGCAACCCTGCGGGACATCCCTCGCGACACCATTGGGCCAATCGACATGGTCGACGTGTTCCGCGCCTCCGACCAGGTTGGCCCGATCGTCGACGACGCCATCGCGATCGGCGCCAAGGTGGTGTGGATGCAACTCGGCGTGCGCAACGACACGGCGGGGGCGAAAGCCGAGGCGGCCGGCCTGGAAGTGATCATGAATCGCTGCCCAAAGATCGAATTCGGCCGGCTCGGCGGCGAGTTGTCCTGGAGCGGCGTCAACTCCGGCATCATCCGCAACCGCGCCGCCGAAGCCCCCACCGATCGCGCGAAAAAGCCCCGCTCCCTCCCCGGCCCCAACCTGACCTACGGGTTCGAGACCCGCGCCATCCACGCCGGCGCCTCACCCGATCCCACGACGGGCGCGCGCATCACGCCGATCTTCCAGACCGCCGCCTATGTATTCGATGACGTTGACCACGCCGCCTCGCTCTTCAACCTGCACAATTTCGGCTACATCTACGCGCGCCTGACCAACCCGACCGTTTCGGTGCTGGAGGAGCGGGTGGCCAGCCTGGAAGGCGGCCGGGCAGCGGTCGCCGCCGCCTCCGGCCATGCCGCGCAGTTCCTGATTTTCGCGACCATGCTGGAACCGGGCGACGAGTTCCTCGCCTCGCGCAATCTATATGGCGGGTCGCTGACCCAGTTCGGCCTGAGCTTCAAGAAGCTGGGCTGGACCTGCCATTTCGTCGACCCGCGCGATCCGGAGAATTTCCGCAAAGCGCTGACCCCGCGCTGCAAGGCGATCTTCATCGAACTCCTGGCCAACCCGGGCGGCATCGTCGTCGATCTGGAAGCGGTGGCCAAAATCGCGCACGACGCCGGCCTGCCGCTGATTGTCGACAACACGTTGGCAACGCCATATCTGTGCCGTCCGTTCGAGTGGGGCGCCGACCTGATCTGCCACTCGACGACGAAGTTCCTCGACGGCCATGGCAACTCGCTAGGCGGCATCGTGGTGGAAAGCGGCCGGTTCGACTGGGCGCAGGGCGGAAAATTCCCATCGCTGACCGAGCCGGAACCCGCCTATCACGGCCTGCGCTTCTACGAGAATTTTGGCGATTTTGCCTTCACCACCAAGGCCAGGACGGTGGCGCTGCGCGATTACGGCCCGACCATGGCGCCGATGAACGCGTTTCTGACCATCACGGGGATCGAGACGCTGCACCTGCGCATGGAGCGTCACGTTGCCAACGCGCAGAAAGTAGCAGAATTCCTCGAGGCCGATCCACGCGTCGCCTGGGTGTCCTACGCCGGGCTCAAGTCCAGCCCGTATCGCGACCTTGCGCGCAAATACCTGCCCAAGGGGGCCGGCTCGGTGTTCACCTTTGGCGTGAAGGGTGGCTATGACGCCGGGACCAGGCTGGTGGAGAGCGTGGGGTTATTCTCGCACCTGGCGAATATCGGCGACACGCGCAGCCTGGTACTGCATCCGGCGTCGACCACACACCGGCAGCTTAGCGATGAGCAACGACAGGCGGCTGGCGCCGGGCCGGACGTGATCCGCCTGTCGATCGGCCTGGAAACCGCGGAGGATCTGATCCGCGACCTGGACCAGGCGTTGGCTGCGGCCTAACCGGCGGGCAGTCGGGGGTCGACTGGCGGCGTTCCGCCCGGGCAGGTGGTTTGGCAGCGCCCCGTTTCCCGGCGCGCCTGGCGCCTGGTCGCCGGAATTCCGATTGGAATCGCAGACATGTAACGTCGCTGTGACCAAGCTGCCGACCACTGTGGCGGATGTGCAACGCTGAGGCGAAACTGTTGCAACCCCACTCGTTTTGGGTCAAGCCCGGGATTACACAGGCGTCGGGTTAGGTTACATGAGGCGTCCGCCCGAACGCCGATTGCCAGGGCTAGAGCGCCGCCCCAAACGGTGCGTCACGATGAGGAGAGAACCAACATGCAGCTTCGGAGTGCGCTTCTAGCGGCGACGGTGATGGCCCTGCCACTGGCCGCACAGGCGCAGCCAGTCACCGGCCTGTACGTCGGCGCCGGGGTCGGTATAAACTACCTGGAACAGGAGACGATCGGCACGCCACACAACGTTTTCGGCGGCGGGCAGTTCAAGTCCAAGATAGGGCCGGCCGCGGAACTCAGCGTCGGCTGGGGCTTTGGCAACGGTCTCCGCGCCGAGGTCGAAGGCAACTGGATGGATAACAAGTTCGATAATATCGGCGGCTTCCAGGCCCTCTCGTCGGCGGGCGGGTGGGAGCAGAAGTATGGCGCCCTGGTCAACGTGCTGTACGACTTCAACGGGCTGGTGCCGTGGGTCGTGCCGTACATTGGCGTCGGCGTGGGTTACGAAGAAGCGTCCTTCCAGAGTGTCCAGGCTTTCGGAAATGGCGGCACGATAAACGTCAACAATAATTCAAAGGGAGGTTTCGCCTACCAGGCGAAGCTCGGCGCGGCGTTCCCGGTCCCTACCGCACCTGGCCTCGCACTCACCGCCGAGTATCGTTTCCTGGGTCTAGCGGGGACCCGGGACTATGGCGGAACCGCAACGCCGGCCGGAGGAGGTCCCTCAATCGGTTTTCGCGCCCAGGCTAGCTCCGACTACAATCACGCGTTCCTGATCGGCCTGCGCTACAACTTCCTGCCGCCGCCGCCGCCGCCGCCAGCCCCGGTGGCCGCCCCGGCACCCGCGCCGGCACGCAGCTACCTGGTGTTCTTCGATTGGGACAAGGCGACCCTGACCCCGCGTGCCCAGCAGATCATCGGCGAAGCGGCGGCCAACTCGACCAAGGTCAAGTACACGCAGATCCAGGTGAACGGTTACACCGACACCTCGGGGACGCCGCAGTACAACCAGGGTCTGTCGATCCGCCGTGCAAACGCGGTCGCTGCCGAATTGGTCAGGGACGGCGTGCCGAAGGGCGCGATCTCCATCCAGGGCTTCGGCGAAACCCACCTGCTGGTGCCGACCGGCCCCGGCGTGCGCGAACCGCAGAACCGCCGTGTCGAGATCATTATCCGCTGATCGGACGCTACTTGGCTGACGTGACAATCGGGGTGCCGCGAGGCACCCCGATGCTTTTGGTGGCCCAAATCCTTTTTAATCATAACGTCGGCTAGCATATTGATACTCATTGATACGCTTGGCCTCATTGACACCAAGCGGTCGGGCCGCTTTTTGATAGGATGCGAGTGAGCCAAGCGGGAAGGAACCCGGTCGATGCGCCTGCGCGACTATGCTTTCGGAGCGGCAATGCTGCTGGCGGTTCCGCTCACCGCTCACGCGCAGCCGTTTAAAGGCGTCTATGTGAACCTCGGCGCCGGTTATGACCTGACGCCCGACAGCGGTGCGTCGCCACCTTCCAGCTTCACCGGCTCCAACATCCAGCTCAACCGAGACAATGGATTCGTCGGCCTCGGCTCGCTGGGCTACGCGTTCGGCAATGGCTTCCGGCTCGAGGTTGAGGGCAGTTATCGGCAGAATGGCCTGAACGGCCTGAGCGGCACCACGCTGCCGACCAGCGCCTCCGGCACAATCCAAAACTACGGGCTGATGACCAACCTGCTGTTCGACATGGACATCGGCAAGCCCTGGCTCTTCCCCTACATCGGCGGCGGTGTCGGTTACGGTTGGAACCGTCTGAGCGGTGCACGCTTCAGCCAGACCGGCACCGGCTTTAACTCCAATGAAACCGAAGGTGGGTTCGCCTATCAGGCGATCGCCGGATTGTCCTTCCCCGTCTCCGGCGTGCCCGGTCTGTCGATCACCGCGGAATACCGCTACCACAGCGTGGTCGGCGACGAGACGTTCCATGGCAGCACCCCGAGCGGCCCCGCCAACCTGACGCTTGGCACCACGCACGATCACGATTTCCTGCTCGGCGTTCGCTATGCCTTCGGTGTGACACCACCGCCGATGCCGACGCCGGCTCCGATGGCAGCGCCTGCACCGGCGCCAGCACGCAGCTACATTGTGTTCTTCGACTGGGACAAGGCGACCCTGACACCGCGCGCGCAACAGATCATCAAGGAAGCGGCCGACAACTCGACGAAGGTTAAGTACACGCAGATAGAAGTGAACGGCTACACCGACACTTCAGGCACTCCACAATATAACCAGGGCCTGTCGATGCGCCGCGCCCAGGCAGTGGCAGCCGAACTGGTGAAGGACGGCGTGCCGCAATCCGCGATCGCCATCCAGGGCTTCGGTGAAACCCACCTGCTGGTGCCAACCGGCCCCGGCGTGCGCGAGCCGCAAAACCGCCGCGTGGAAATCATCATCCGCTAGTCTCGCGCTTGAATGAAGCAAGGTCGGGGCTTTGCTCCGTCCCCCTCCCGTGCCCCCAATCAAAATGGATGGAGTCCAGAGGCTCCGCCTCTGGTGGGGGTCCAGGGGGCAAAGCCCCCTGGCGGGTTTCAGGGCGGAGCCCTGACCATGCTTCATTCGGGCGCGCGGCTTGTGGGACGATGTTCGGCCGACTAGGGTGCCGCCCGATCGTAGAACTTGTACCAGTCGAGTCGCATGTCGCAACAACCGGTCTACAAGCGGGTCCTACTGAAGGTGTCCGGCGAAGCTCTGATGGGCCGCCGTGAGTACGGCTTGGACACTGATACCGTGATGGCAATCGCCGCCGATGTCGGCGACGTTGTGGCGATGGGCGCCGAGGTTTGCCTGGTGATCGGCGGCGGCAACATCTTCCGTGGCGTCTCGGCTGCCTCTTCCGGGATGGAGCGCGCCCAAGCCGACTACATAGGTATGCTGGCGACGGTGATGAACGCCCTGGCGATGCAGAGTGCGCTGGAGAAGCGTGGCGTGCCGACGCGGGTGCAGTCGGCAATTCCGATGGCCTCGGTCTGCGAGCCATATATCCGCCGTCGCGCCGAACGGCACATGGAGAAGGGACGGGTGGTGATTTTCGCCGCGGGCACCGGCAACCCGTTCTTCACCACCGACACGGCCGCCGCATTGCGCGCGACCGAGATGGGCTGCCAGGCGCTGTTCAAGGGCACGCAGGTCGACGGCGTCTACTCAGCCGATCCGCGCAAAGTACAGGGTGCGGAACGCTACGACGAGTTGACCTATCTCGATGTTCTGGCGCGAGATCTGCAGGTCATGGACGCCGCGGCCATCAGCCTGGCGCGGGAGAACCACCTACCGATCGTGGTGTTCAACATCCATGCCCCGGGCGCCTTCGCGCAAGTGATGCGCGGCGAAGGGCGGTTCACCAAGATCGTCGAGCAGCAATAACTCAAGCAGGAGGACAGACATGGCGGCTGACCTCAACACGCTGAAGCAGGACCTGACACGCCGCATGGACGGCGCGATGGAAACGCTGCGGCGAGAATTCAGCGGGCTGCGCACCGGGCGCGCGCATCCGGGCTTGCTGGAGCCGGTCAAGGTGCATGCCTATGGCACCGACATGCCGCTCAATCAGGTGGGCAATGTGGCGGTGCCGGAGGCCCGCATGCTGACGGTGCAAGTATGGGACCGTTCCCTGGTGAGTGCGGTGGAGAAGGCAATTCGCGACTCGGGGCTTGGGCTCAATCCGGCGGCGGATGGGCAGTTGGTGCGGGTGCCGATTCCACAACTGACCACCGAGCGCCGCAACGACCTGGCCAAGACGGCGCACAAATACGCCGAGGGTGCGCGTGTCGCGGTGCGCGGTGTTCGCCGGGACGGGATGGAACAGGTCAAGGCGTTCGAGAAGAAGCACGAGATCGGCGAAGACGTCGCCAAGGACTGGCAAACCGAGGTGCAGAAACTCACCGATGCCTATGTCAAGCGGGTGGACGATGCGCTGATCGAAAAGGAAAAGGAGATCCGTCAGGTCTGACCTGACGACCCCGCACCCGTTGAGGATCGCCGCCCGAGGATCGCCCCGAGGATAACCGCCGAATGTCCGTCAGTACCGAGGAGCGCAGGACCCAGGCGGATGCCGCGGGTCAGGGCGTGTCTGTGCCGCGTCATGTCGCCATCATCATGGATGGCAATGGCCGTTGGGCGGCGGCGCGGCACCTGCCGCGAATCGCCGGGCATCGCGAGGGCGCCCGGGCGGTCCGACGCACCATTGAGGCGGCGATCCGCCAGGGTGTGTCGTGGCTGACGATCTACGCGTTCTCCAGCGAGAACTGGCGACGGCCGGCAGGCGAAGTGTTCGATCTCACCGGCCTGTTGCGGCATTACCTGCGAACCGAGATCGCCGAGCTTGGGTCGAACGGCGTGCGGCTGCGCTTCATCGGCGATCGAACGCGCTTCGATTCCGACATCCAGCATGATCTGGCGACCGCGGAGCGAACGACAGCGGCGAACACGCGGCTCAATCTGATCGTGGCGCTGTCGTATGGCGGTCGGGCCGAGATCGTTGCCGCGGCACGCGCCATGGCGGCGGCGGTTCGGGCAGGCGAGCTGCACCCGGACACCACCGATGATGCGGTGTTTGCTGGGTTTCTGTCGACCGCGGGGATCCCCGACCCCGATCTGCTCATCCGCACCTCGGGCGAGCAACGGCTGTCCAACTTCCTGCTGTGGCAGGCGGCGTATGCCGAATTGGTGTTCCTCGACGTGCTGTGGCCTGACTTCAACGAGACGCACTTCGCGGCGGCGCTCGCCGAATACGCACGCCGGGAGCGGCGATTTGGCGCCAGGCCCGACTGAAGCGCGGGGCGGGACAGGGACGCCCGGCCCGGCCGAGGCGCGAAGCCCGACTGATAGGTCATCTGGCCGCTGGAGGGACCTGCGCTGGCGAGTAATCTCGGCCGCGGTACTTGCGCCGATGGCATTGGCCTGTGTGTGGTTCGGCGGGCTGGCCTTCCTGCTGCTGATCGGCGCGGCGCTGGTTCTGCTGATCACCGAATGGGTGCGGCTCTGCCGGGGAGTAACGGTGCCGTTGATGCAGGCCGGCGGGATACTCTGGATGGTTCTGGCCGCCGCGGCGCTGCTGTGGCTGCGTGCCGATCCCGCGATCGGGCGCGCCAATTTGCTGTTCCTGCTGTTGCTGATCTGGGCCAGCGATATCGGCGCCTATCTGGTCGGCCGCCTAGTCGGGGGACCGCGCCTCGCGCCGCTGATTTCGCCAGGCAAGACCTGGTCCGGCACGGTGGGCGGCATCGCCGGGGCGCTCGCCGTCGGCTGGGGTGCGGCCTGGACGACCGGGGGCGTTTACCCCCGGGTCGCGGCAGTGGCGACGGTGCTGTGCATGATCGGGCAGTTGGGCGACCTCGCCGAGAGCTGGGCGAAGCGGCGCTTCGGGGTGAAGGACTCCGGAACGCTGATTCCCGGCCATGGCGGCCTGCTCGACCGACTGGATGCGCTGATTGCCGTGGCGCCGTTCGCCGCGCTGCTGGCGCTTTGCCTCGGACGTGGTGTACTGTTGTGGCAATGAGCTCCATTCAAGTGCGCTCCGTCACCGTCCTCGGCAGCACCGGCAGCGTCGGCACCCAGACGGTGGGACTGCTGGCGGGCGCACCGGAACGGTTCCAGGTGCGCGCTCTGGTCGCCGGACGCAATGCGACGCTGTTGGCCGAGCAGGCGATCGCGCTGAACGCCGAGCGGGCAGTGATCAGCGATCCGGCCCGCTACCTGGAACTGCGCGAGGCACTAGCCGGGACAGATGTGGTGGTCGCGGCGGGGCCGGACGCTGTGATCGAGGCGGCTTCGCTGCCGGTTGACTGGACGATGGCGGCGATCACCGGGGCGGTCGGTCTGGCACCGACGCTGGCGGCGATCAGGGGTGGCAAGGCAGTCGCCCTGGCCAACAAGGAGGCTCTGATCTGCGCCGGCGATGTGATGCTGCGCGCCGTGAAAGCCGCCGGCGCGACGCTGCTGCCGGTGGATTCCGAGCATAACGCGATCTTCCAGTCGCTCGCGGACGGCAACCATGGCGCGGTGGAGAAAATCGTCTTGACCGCCTCGGGCGGTCCGTTCCGCACCGCGAGCACAGAGGAAATGGCCAACGCCGCGCCGGAGGCGGCGCTGAAGCACCCGATCTGGTCGATGGGCGCCAAGATCAGCATCGATTCGGCCACCCTGATGAACAAGGGCCTTGAGGTGATCGAGGCGGCGCGGCTGTTCGGGCTGTCCGAGGATCGGATCGGCGTGCTGGTGCATCCGCAATCGGTGATTCACGGCCTGGTCTATTATCACGACGGCAGCGTGCTGGCGCAGCTTGGCGCCCCAGACATGCGGATCCCGATCGCGCACGCGCTGGCGTGGCCGGCCCGCATGGCGACGGTGTCGCCGCGATTGGATCTGGCGGCCCTGTCAAGGCTGGATTTTGCCGAACCAGACATGACGCGTTTTCCGGCGCTCGGCCTGGCACGTGACGCCTTGCGGGCCGGCGGCGGCGCGCCAACTATTCTATCCGCTGCCAATGAGGTCGCGGTGGAAGCTTTTTTGCAACGCAAAATCGGATTTTTAGACATTGTTCGTATCGCGTCGCATGTGCTACATCTTATGGGTGCGCCGTCCGCCGATACGCTCGACGATGTGATCGCCCTTGACACGGCTGCTCGCCGTACCGCCACCGGGTTGGCCGCCGCCCGCGCTGCCTGAAGGACACGTCCCTTGTTCAACGCCATGCCCAGCTTTTTCCAATCCCTCATTGCCTTCGTCGTGGTGCTGGGTGTGCTGGTCTTCGTCCACGAGTTCGGCCACTACGCCGCGGCACGGTGGCGGGGCGTGCATGTCGAGGTGTTCTCGATCGGCTTCGGTCGGGCGATCGCGAGTTGGAAGGATCGGGTCGGCACGACCTGGAAGCTCGCCTGGCTGCCATTGGGCGGCTATGTGAAGCTGCACGGGTTGGAACGGCCGGACACGGTCTCGGAAGAAACCCGTGCACGCTGGATTCCGGGCCGGACCTTCCACGACAAGGATCTTCTCTCGCGCGCGATCGTCGTCGCCGCTGGACCGATCGCTAATTTCCTGCTCGCGGCAGTACTGTTCACATTGGTATTCGCGACGGTTGGCAAGCCGGTGACGCTGCCGGTGGTGGCCGAAGTGGTGGCCGGTTCACCCGCCGCGGCGGCAGGGCTGCAAAACGCCGACCGGATCGAGGCGATCGACGGCGTGCCAACCCCGACATTCATGGACATTCAGCGGATCGTCAGCAGCCACGCCGGGGCGAAGATCGTGCTGACGGTGCGACGAGGCGACGCGGAGCAGAAACTCACGGCGACGGTCGGCTCGCAGAATGCGGGCGGCGGCACGCAGGTCGGGATGCTCGGCATTCGCGGCGGTGAGGTTGCGTATCAGCACGTTGATCCGCTGAGCGCGGTCGGTCAGGGGGTCGCGGAGACCTGGAACGTGACGGCGGAGACGGTTGTCGGGGTGGCGCAGATGATTTCCGGCCGCCGCGGCACCGAAGAACTCGGCGGCCCGCTGCGGATCGCCCAGCTATCCGGTCAGGTGGCGCAGCTTGGCCCGGCGTACTTGGTGCAGTTCATCGCCATTCTTTCGGTCAATCTGGGGCTGATAAATCTGTTCCCCATTCCGGTGCTGGATGGTGGGCACTTGCTGTTCTATCTGTTTGAGGCAATCCGCGGCCGGCCGATGCCGGTCAAGGCGCAGGAATACGGGTTCCGTGCAGGACTCGCGCTGCTTGCCGCACTGTTCGTTTTTGCGACGTGGAACGATTTGACGCATCTGGGGATCGTCCGCTGGGTCACCGGGCTGTTCGGCTAGGGCCGCGTCTGGCGTCCGCGGTCGTGCATGGCTTGCGAGCGAGTAAGTTTCACCACGAAGTAAGCCAGCGGGGGGCGGGCGGCCGCACCGCGATGGATGAAAATGCTCCTGCGTGGGTCCCGCCCAGGCCGCCGCCGAAGGCCATTTACGTAGTAGACACGAAGACCACGAAGAAGTAAGTCGATAGCACTCTGTGCGAAGTGCATTTACTTAACTCCTTTGTGGTCTTCGTGTCTTCGTGGTGGATCGTTCTTGGCGTAGATCGAGTGCCCGGGTCGCTCCACGAGATCGATGTCACGCCCCGCGCCAGACCGGGGGACGCTTGCCGAGGAACGCTTCCATGCCCTCGCGGAAATCCTGGCTCAGGTAGCAAAGCAGTATCAGGTCCCTGTCGGCATTGGCGTCGTGCGCGCCACGAAGGCGGCGCACCGCTTCCTTGGTGGCTCGTAACGTCAGTGGTGCATTGCCGGCGATCGCGCGCGCGAGTGCCTCGGCGCGTACTTTCAGCGCCGCATGGTCGGGCAGAATTTCGCTGACCAGACCTACGCATTTTGCCTCCTCGGCTTCTACCAGGCGCGCCGTGAAGATGATCTCCTTCACGCGTGCGGGACCGATCAGCGTGCTGAGCCGCGCGATGTTCGCCATCGACAGGCAGTTGCCCAGCGTGCGCGCGATCGGGAAACCGAAACGAAGATTGGCCGCGGCGATGCGGATGTCACAGCACACGGCGATGCCTGCACCGCCGCCGGTACAAGCGCCGGACAGCGCGGCGATCATTGGGATCGGGCAGCGCTCGATGGTGTCCAACACGCGGTCCAGTCGTGCCTCGTAGGCGATCGCGTCCTGCGGTCCGTCGAAGGCACGGAACTGGCCGATATCGGTGCCGGCAGCGAACGCTTTTTCCCCCGCCCCGGCCAGCACCAGCGCCCGCAGGGTCGGAGACGCGGTCTGCGTGGCGCAGATCTCGGCGAGGCCTTCATACATTGCGAAGGTCAGCGCGTTACGCGCCGCCGGGCGATTGAAGGTGATCCAGCCGATATCGTCGCGGACCTCGTAGAGCAGCTCGTCCATGGGATGTCTCGCCGTCGCTTTTGGGCGCGGAGGATAGCTGGCACACGCGCCGCCGACCATGTCGGCCACTATGCCACGGACCGAAGCCCGCCGCGGTTGCGCCGATACAGCAGGCGTTCCATTTCTGGGACGATCCGCACCGCCTCGAAGCCGGTTTTTTCCAACACGCGTCGTGACCCGAGGTTGTCGGCGTGCGCAAAAGCACTGATTTTGGGCAGCTTCAGGACGTCGTCGGCGACTTCCGTGCAAGCTGCTGCCAGCTCCGACGCATAGCCCCGACCCCAGGCCGAGGGATGGAAAAAATACCCCACTTCCACGCCCCATCCCGGATCAAACGGGTCTTGGTACAGACCGCCCCAGCCAATGAGCTGGCCCGTCGCCTTCGTCACGATGGCCCAGGGGGCATAGCCGTCACGCCGCCGCCGCCATTCATGCACCGCGATACGGCGTCGGCATGCACGCGGCGACGCGTCAGCATGCGTGTATCGCATCGCCTTCGCATCGCCTAGGAAACCGAAAAGGTCCGGTATATCCGTCAACGCCGGTGGTCGGAGGATCAGGCGTGTTGTTTCTATGCGCATGAAGCGATTTTCGACCCGCGCAGCATCGCATCTCGAAGCACCGTGGTCCACCTGTCGGCGAGAATCGCCCACCGTCTTGTCCACGGCCATGCCATTGCCCACGGCGTCGGTCTGAGTCAGGACTCCCGTCCGCGCAACACGATGACACAAGCGCAACAGCACGGGGACGAAACGCCAATGCCTGACGACACGCTTGGCCCGCGGCCGGACATGCCGATTGGCTGGGAGCCGGAACTCGCGGAACTCCGCGCGCGCATCGCTCTTGCCCAGGAGATGGGGGGCGCGGAGCGCGTGGCGCGCCAGCACGACGGCGGGCGGCTGACGGTCCGCGAGCGGATCGATCGGATGTTGGACGCTGGCTCGTTCCACGAGCTGGGCGCGATCGCGGGCAAGGCGACCTACACACCGGATGCAAGCAGCATCACCGCGTTCACCCCGGCCAACTGCGTGTTCGGACGGGGCACGGTGGATGGCCGCCCGGTGGTGATCGCCGGGGACGATTTTACCCTGCGCGGCGGCTCGGCCGACGCCTCGATCAAGGGCAAGCCGAAGATGTCGGAGCAGATGGCGGCACGGTTCCAAATGCCGATCATTCGCCTGATAGAAGGTTCCGGCGGCGGCGGCTCGGTCAAGACGATCGAAACGACCGGGCGCGCCAACCTGCCGGGCGGACTGAGCGAGACGACGGCGTTCGACGTGGTCGCCGACAACATGGGCCTGGTGCCGGTGGTGGCACTGGGTCTCGGCTCGGTCGCCGGGCTGGGCGCGGCGCGGCTGGCGGCGAGCCACTACTCGGTGATGGTGAAGGATATCTCCGCGGTGTTCGTCGCCGGCCCGCCGGTGGTGGAACGATTGGGCGAGCCGCGCACCAAGCAAGAGCTTGGCGGCTGGGAAGTCCAGTTGGGCTGCGGCGCGGTGGACCACGCAGTGGATACGGAAGCGGAAGCGTTCGCCGCGGCGCGGCGCTTTTTATCCTACCTGCCAAGCTCAGTCTGGGACCTGCCGCCGCGTGGGCGCGGATGGGACGATCCGGCGCGGCGGGAGGACTTCCTCATCTCGGCGATCCCGCGCGACAAGCGGCAGGCCTATCACATGCGCCGCATCATCGAGGCGCTGGTCGATCGCGAGAGCCTGTTCGAGATCGGCAGCCGCTACGGCCGCTCGATCATCACCGCACTGGCTCGGTTGGACGGCTGGCCGGTGGCGCTGATGGCGGGCGATCCGCTGTACCATGGCGGCGCGTGGACTGCGGATGCGTGCCAGAAGATCATCCGTTTCGTCGACATGGCGCAGACGTTCCACTTGCCGATCGTGCATCTGGTGGACTGCCCGGGCTTCCAGGTGGGGCTCGCTGCCGAGTCGACCGCAGTGATCCGCTGGGGCGTTCGTGCGCTCAGCGCAATCAACCAGACCACGGTGCCGTGGTGCAGTGTGATCGTGCGCAATTGTTACGGTGTTGGTGGGCTGGGCCACCAGCCAGTCAGCCATCTGTGCGTGCGCTACGCCTGGCCGTCAGCAAGCTGGGGGTCATTGCCGTTGGAAGGTGGGATCGAAGCGGCGTATCGCGCGGAGATCGACGCGGCCGAGGACAAGCCGGCCAAACAGGCGGAGATCGAGGCGCGGTTGAACGCGTTGCGTTCCCCGTTCCGCACCGCCGAGGCGTACTGGGTCGAGGAGATCATCGATCCTCGGGAGACGCGCCGGCTGTTGACCGACTTCGCCGACATGGCAGCGCCGCTGCGCGTGCCGGGACCCTCGCGGTTCACGATGCGGCCGTAGGGCCATTCGACTGGCCCTCGCGACCACCCTAGCCGCTATGCGGATGACGCATTAGAGTCCGGTTGATACACGCCCACATTCGCACTAGCGTCCGCTGTTGACGACACGGGGGGAAGGCCGCAGAAAGCGCCGCCGTTGAAGCTGCCGCAGCCAGAAGCGGGCGCGCGGTTGTGAGGAGTCCGCCTTGAAGCCGACCGATATCCGGGACCCGGAGTACTTCCACAAGGTCGTGGATTGCCAATACGCGTGCCCCGCGCACACGCCCGTGCCGGAATACATCCGTCTGATCGCCGCGGGGCGATACGCCGATGCCTACATGATCAACTGGCGCTCCAACGTGTTTCCGGGGATTCTCGGGCGCACCTGCGACCGGCCGTGCGAGCCGGCCTGCCGGCGTGGTCGTGTCGAAAAGGAACCGGTGGCGATCTGCCGGCTGAAGCGCGTGGCCGCAGACCATAAGGGCGACATAACAGCGCGTCTGCCGAAGCCTGCTGCGGCGCACAATGGAAAGCGCATTGCGCTGGTGGGCGCCGGACCGGCCTCGTTGACCGTGGCGCGCGACCTCGCCCCGCTCGGCTACCATTGCGTGGTGTATGATTCAGACCCGCGCGCCGGCGGCATGATCCGCAGCCAGATCCCCCATTTCCGCCTGCCCGAAGAAGTCATCGACGAGGAGGTCGGTTACATCACCGAACTCGGCCTCGAGATGCGGCTGGGCCAGCGAATCGACAGCATGAAGGCGCTGCTGACCGAGGACTACGACGCGGTCTTCGTCGGCTCCGGCGCACCGCGTGGGCGCGATTTGGACCTGCCCGGCCGACAGGAAGCCGCGGCGAACATCCATATCGGCATCGACTGGCTGTCCTCGGTTTCGTTCGGCCACATCACCAAGATCGGCCGGCGCGTCATCGTGCTGGGCGGCGGTAACACCGCGATGGATTGCTGCCGCTCCTCCCGCCGGCTCGGCGGCGAAGACGTGAAGGTGATCGTTCGTTCCGGCTTCGATGAGATGAAGGCGTCCCCCTGGGAAAAGGAGGACGCGATGCACGAGGACATCCCGATCCTGAATTTCCTGGTGCCCAAGGAATTCGTGCACGACAACGGCAAGTTGACCGGCATGACCTTCGAGAAGGTGAAGGCCGAATACGACGAAAAGAAACGTCGCCGGCTGGTGCCGACCGGCGAACCCGATCAGTTTTACCCCTGTGACGACGTGCTGGTGGCTGTCGGGCAGGAGAATTCGTTCCCCTGGATCGAGCGCGATGCCGGCATCACCTTCGACAAATGGGGCATGCCTGTGGTCGACGAGATCACCTTCGGTTGCAGCCATCCCCGCGTATTCTTCGGCGGCGACGCGGCGTTCGGCCCGAAGAACATCATCTGGGCAGTGGCGCACGGCCAGCAGGCGGCGGTGTCGATCCACCTGCTGTGCCAGGGCCAGGACATCACGCAGCGCCCGCCGCCGATGGTGACACTCGCCTCGCAGAAGATGGGCATCCACGAGTGGAGCTACGACAACGACATTTCGCTCGACCTGCGCTTCAAGGTGCCGCTCCGCGACAAGGCCATCGCACTACGCGACATCACCGCCGAGGTCGAACTTGGCTTCGACGAACAGCAGGCATTCGCCGAAGCGCAGCGCTGTCTGAACTGCGACGTGCAGACGGTGTTTACCGACAAGCTGTGCATCGAATGCGATGCCTGCGTCGACATCTGCCCGGTGGATTGCATCACCTTCACGGCCAACGCCGATGCGGACGCGCTGCGCGCCAACCTGATGGCGCCGGCGCTGAATGTCACTCAGGATCTGTATGTCTCGGGCGATCTGAAGACCGGCCGGGTGATGGTGAAGGACGAGGATGTGTGCCTTCACTGCGGCCTGTGCGCCGAGCGTTGCCCGACCGGCGCCTGGGACATGCAGCGGTTTCTTCTCGATATCGCACACGCGGAGCACGCATGTTGCAGTTTACAACCGGCGTAGGCGCTGAGGGCGCGCCGCGCCTGGAAAGCGTCAACGACTTCGTCGTCAAGTTCGCCAACGTCAACGGGTCCGGCTCCGCCAGCGCCAACACGTTGTTCGCCAAGTCGGTGCTGCGGATGGGCATCCCGGCGACGCCGCGCAACATCTTCCCGTCCAACATCCAGGGCCTGCCGACCTGGTACGAGGTGCGGATCAGCGAGGCGGGGCATCTCGGCGCGCGCGGCGGTGGCGTCGATCTGATGGTGGCGATGAACCCGCAGACCTGGGACAAGGACGTCGCGGAGATCGCGCCCGGCGGCTACTTGTTCTACGACTCGACCAAGCCGATGCCACCGTCGAAGTTCCGCCGGGATATCAACGTCATCGGCGTGCCGCTCACCGAGATGTGCAACCGCGAATACAGCGATCCGCGGCAGCGCCAGTTGTTCAAGAACATCATCTATATCGGCGCGCTGGCGGCGCTGCTGGAAATGGATGTGGCGGCGATCGAGATGCTGCTGAGCGAACAGTTCCGCGGCCGAGACAAGCTGATCACCGCCAACCTGCACGCGCTGCATATGGGTCGCGACTACGCGCTGGCCAACCTGGAGTGTCCTATCGGGCTGCGGATGCGCCGCAGCGAGGCGGTCGGCGACCGCATCTTCATCGAGGGCAACGCCGCGGCGGCACTCGGCGCGGTGTACGGCGGGGCGACGGTCTGCGCATGGTATCCGATCACGCCGTCGTCCTCGCTCGCCGAGGCGTTCACCCGCTATTGCGCCCGCTACCGGGTCGACCCGGTGACGAAGCAGAACCGTTTTGCCATCGTGCAGGCGGAGGACGAGCTAGCCTCGATCGGCATGGTGATCGGTGCCGCGTGGAATGGGGCGCGGGCGTTCACGGCGACCTCGGGGCCGGGAATTTCGTTGATGCAGGAATTCCTGGGACTGGCATATTTCGCCGAGATCCCGGCGGTAATCTTCGACGTGCAACGCTCCGGCCCGTCCACCGGCATGCCGACGCGCACGCAGCAGACCGACCTGCTGATCTGCGCCTACGCCAGCCACGGCGATACCAAGCACGTACTGCTGTTCCCGGAAGACCCGAACGAGTGCTTCGAGTTCAGCGCGCTGGCCTTCGATCTCGCCGATCGGCTGCAGACGCCGATCTTCGTGATGCTCGACCTTGAGATCGGCATGAACGAGCGGCTGACCAAGCCGTTCGCCTGGGACGACAGCCGCAAGCTCGACCGCGGCAAAGTGATGACGGCGGCGGAGTTGTCTGCGGGCAAGGATTTCGGCCGCTACCTGGACGTGGACGGCG
>DASRQX010000004.1:0-2895 GCA_035696165.1 Acetobacteraceae bacterium
GGACGAGATACTGGCCTACCTGCTGTACGGCCAGAAAGAGGCATCGCTCGGGCCGTTGCAGATCGCGGAGATCGCCACGACCCTGGCATCCCTGGCCGGCGCGGGGCCTACGATATCCAATCCGCTTGAGAGCCTGCGCACGACGCTCGGCCTTGATCGATTGACGATCGGGTCCGGCTCATCAGTGGAGGCGGGACGCTATGTGGCGCGCCGCGTGTACGTCGGGGCGAGGCAGAGCGTGACCGGGACCGGGACGCAAGCGGTGGTTCAGATCGATCTGGCCAAGGGGTTGAAGCTGCAGGCGACCGCCGGCAATTCGACCAACCAGCAGTCGGCGACCGGGACGGGCGGCGGTGCCGGTGCTGCCAGCGTGGGGATTACCTACGAGTTCGCGTATTGATGCGTGGTGTGGTGGGCGCCGCGAAACAGCCACTCGGCTGGGTGGTTGGCGGAAGGCGTTTCGCTTTTCCACCCTACGATCTTGCGTCGGCTTAGCTGCGCACTTCAACCAGTTTGACCTCCCGGCCGTCGACGCCCAGGGCGATGCGCCCCTGCCGCAGCGCCTGCGCATCCTCGCCGAACACGTGCAGCCGCCAGCCGTGCAGCGCCGGCACGTCGGGCGCCGCCTCCACCGCGAGCCGCTCGATGTCGTCGGAACTGGCGACCAGCCGCGCGGCGACATGGTGCTGTTCGCACTTCGTCGCCAGCAGCACCTTGAGCAGTGCCATCAGCGCCGGCGAGGGCCGTGGTCCGGGCCGCTCGACCGGCGCCTCCGGCAGCGCGTCGGGCGGCAGCAACTTCGCCGTGGCGATCACCGCCAGTAGCGCCTCGCCCATCTGGCCTTCGACGAAGCCGCGCGACAGGCCACGGGTGCGTGCGAGCGCCTCGACGGTGGCCGGCGCGGTGGCGGCCAGCTCAAGCAGGATCTCATCGCGGATCAGGCGCTGGCGCGGGATATTCACCCGCTGCGCCTCCTGCTCGCGCCAGGCGGCGAGGGCGCGCAGCATGCCGAGATAGCGGCGGCTGGTGCTGCGGGTGCGCAGCCGCTGCCACATCGTCTCCGGGTCGGTCCGATAGGTGGCGGGATCGGTCAGCACCGCCATCTCCTCGGTCACCCACGCCAGGCGGTCATCCTGTTCCAGCCGGGCGCAAAGCTTGCGGTAGATCTCGCGCAGATAAGTGACGTCGGCGGCGGCGTAGGTGATCTGTTCCGGCGACAGCGGGCGGACCGACCAGTCGCTGAACCGGTGCGCCTTGTCGATCGATCCGCCGGTCAGGCCGCCCACCAGCGCCTCGTAGCCGACCTGGTCGCCGAAGCCGGCCACCATCGCCGCCACCTGGGTGTCGAACAGCGGACGCGGCACGACGCCGTATTTCAGCACGAAGATCTCGATGTCCTGGCGCGCGGCGTGGAACACCTTCGTTACCGCCTGGTCGGCGAGAAGATCGCCGAGCGCGGTCAGGTCAAGGTCGGGCGCCAGCGCGTCGATCAGCGCGACCTCGTCCTCGCCGCCGAGCTGCACGACGCAGAGCTCCGGCCAGTAGGTGCGTTCGCGGATGAATTCGGTGTCGACGGTGACGAAGTCCTTCTGGCGCAGCCGGCGGCAGGCGGCGTCAAGGTCTTCGGTGGTGGTGATCAGGGCGGGGGGCGGGAAGCGGGGGCGCGGCGCGCGGGGCATAGGCTGATTCTACACGCGGGCCGCCGAGGGTGGAAGGCGGCGCCCCCGGGCGGTCGTGGCGCAGCCCGGCTGGTACCCCGACACACTAATTTTGATACGCTGCGATTTTGACAGGCCGCGATTTTGACAGGCTGCACGGCCGTCGGCTCACCGCCGTAAGACACCGCTTGAGACAGGCGCTCTCGAGCCAATGCAAACATTCACGCCGGGCGAAGGCATGGCAGGGGTTGGTCGGGCGCGGAACAGCCGCTTTGCAGTGCGCAATTCTAACAAGCAGACGTTCGTCGTTGGAAATCGTCGACCACAGGTAGCGCCCCGAAGCGGATCTTCTCTCGAAGTGCCTGCCGAGAGGTGCTCGGAGCATCATCGAGGCGCTGGAACGAGCTTCTGTTTCGGACAAATCTTGGGGGCACCGATTGGTTGAAGGAGAACGGAGAATCGGAATGCCGCGAGGTGTGAATTTCCGAAGGTCCGGATCAACGCGGAGCCATGCCGGTCCTGCCTTCGAGGATACGCCGGAGTGGTACGGTTCCTACAACCCGGCTCCACGAATAGAATATCCTGCTACCCTGGCTGTGATTCCTTCGCGAGACGCAAGGAGAGAAGTTGGTGGAAGTTTTAGAGTCCGAGCAGCAGCGGCAGTGGCTCCTGCCGCTCGTATCAGGACTCGCCGCCTGGTCTTGCCACATAATTCAGTCACCATGACCCCCTTTGACCTTATCGCAATCTTGCTGACCCTCTCGGCGGCGTTTGGCGTGATAAACTATCACACGCTCCGTCTGCCAAACTCGGTCGGCGTGCTGGTCATCTCCCTCCTGATCACGCTCGTGATGCTCGCCGCTGATCCGTTCATACCGGCTTACGATCTGCAGGACATCTCCCGGTCGCTGTTGGCCACCGTCGACCTGCCGCAGACACTGCTCAACGGCGTTCTCTCCTTCCTTCTGTTCGCCGGCGCACTTCAAGTCGATCTCGGCCAACTTTGGGCACGCAAGCTGTCCGTGGCGGCGCTGGCGCTGGTCGGCACGCTGCTGGCCGTGCCACTGTTCGGTGGGTCCATGTGGCTGGTGTTTCCCCTGCTGGGTCCGGCCGTGCCGCTGGTGTGGTGCATCGTGCTGGGAGCGATTTTAGCGCCGACCGACCCGGTCTCGGTCGTCGGCATGCTGCGCCGGATCGGACTGCCCGGCCCCCTCCAGGCGATCTTCGCAGGCGAGAG
>DASRQX010000005.1:0-28361 GCA_035696165.1 Acetobacteraceae bacterium
GCCGGCCCAACCGATGATATGCACCTGCCCTGCCGCCGCCAGCGGCTTCGCCATCGAGGCAATCGCTATCGTCGCATCCACCTGGTTGCTGCCGACCGCGGCAACCATGTTGGCAATCTGCTGCACTGGACGCAGTGTCACTGACGCCACGTCGAAGTGCTCCGCTTCCGCGATGCGCCCCAGCATGTAGTGGAACGATGAACCATATTGCGTGATCGCGAAGCTGTGGCCCGCAAGTTTCGCCAGCGAGGTCAGCCCCGCGTCGAACGCCTGGTTCGATACCAATATGGCGGAACCTTCGTAGCCCCGCTCCTCGTGCAGTCCACCACCGATGACCTTCAGCGTGCCCTTCTCCGCCAGGTTGAAGAACCCACCGGTCAGCGCGGTAACACCGACATCGATGTCGCCGGCCACCGCTGCCGCGGCAATCGGCTGCGCTGCCTCGAAGAAGCGGAATGTCAGGTCGATGCCCTCGTCACGGAAATAGCCACGCTCCTGTGCGATATAGAACGGCGCGGGCGACAGCGTGTGCAGCAGGCCGAGGCGCACCGGGGCGGCGGCCTGCGCAGGCGGCAAGATCAAAGTCCACGCGCGCGGCGCGATCAAAGTCCGCGCGCGCGGCGCGATGACGGCCGCGGCCAGAATTCCGAGCGTGGCGCGCCGACCCAATCGATCGATATTCATGCGGCGGTCCTAGCGGCGCAGCGGCAGCGTGCCAAGCAGGCCGACCACGCCGCCCGCCATCAGGTAGAAGGCCGGGATCATATGACTGCCGGTCACCGTGATCAGCCAGGTAATCGCCAGCGCCGCCGTGCCACCGAACACCGAGACCGCGATGTTGTCCGACAGCCCCAGCCCGGTCGCCAGCGCGCGGTTCGGGAACATGTCGCCGATGCCGGTGAGGATCGGCCCCTGGTACAGCGCGATCACCACCCCGAACACGAGCTGGTAAATCAGCAGCGACACCAGGCTCGGTGAATCGTTGATGAAAACGAACATCGGCCAGGCCAGGATGATCAGCAGGCTGGGCGCCAGGCGCAGCAAAAACCGCGAACCGAAACGATCGACCAAGTGACCCACCACCGGGATCAGCGCCCCGGCCGTGACGGTCCCGAACATCGTCGCGGCGAAACCGGCGGACTGCGGCAGATGCAACGTGCGAACCGCGTAGACAGGTGTGTAGACCAGCAGCACATAGGTGCAGATCGTTGACAGCGTGATTAGCGCACCGCTGGCGAATGCCTCGCGCGGATATTTGTGGATGACGTCGTGGAACGGCGTGGCGGCGCGATCATGCGTGCGCCGGTGCTCCGGCGGATCGGCGATGCGCGTGCGCAGGATGTAGCCCACCGGGCCGATCAGCAGGCCGAGCAGGAACGGCACACGCCAACCCCAGGCCTCCAGCTCACCCGGGCTGAACCCGCGCGCCACCAGTGTGCCGACGGCGAGACCAAGCGCGATGAATAGCGAAGACGAGGCGTAGACCCAGTTCACGTAGAAGCCGGCGCGGCCGGGCGGGGCGTACTCGAGCATGAAGGCGGTGGCGTTGCCCATTTCCCCGCCGGTGGAAAAGCCTTGCACCAGCCGCGCCAGCAAAAGCAGCAGCGGCGCGGCGACGCCGATCTGCGCATAGGTCGGCATCAGCGCGATCATCGCGGTGCCGATGCACATCAGCATGATGGTCAGCGAGAGCGCCGCCTTGCGGCCCATCCGGTCGGAGTACATCCCGAGCAGCGTGCCGCCAAGCGGGCGCATGAAGAAGCCGACCGAGAACGTGCCAAGCGACAGCAGGAGCGAGGTGAGTGGATCGCCGGTAGGAAAGAACAGCGTCGCGATCACCGCGGCGAACACGCCGTACAGCATGAAGTTATACCACTCGAGCCCGTTGCCGATGACCGCTGCAAGCACGGCGAGCGGCGCCGGTGCCGCCGTCGTGGTTTCCGCGGCCACCATGCGTTGTTGCATCGCTGCCTTTCCCCTGGCGGTAGCGCGACCGTCACGCCACCGCCGGCCGCGGCGGGAGACTGCGATAGCACGACCCCGGCATCAAGCCACACCAATGGTGACCTGGCAGAGGAATCGTTGCGGCACTTCAGAGGTTTTGGAATCTAACTGGGATCGAACAGCGCAATGAGGGCGGGACGCCGGTCATTGCTATTTCAGTGGACGTCGCGCTGCAGGCGCGGCACGTCTGTTCGACTGCGATCAGGGTCGGATGAGGCGCACCGTCATGGCACAATTCACCGCCTGAAAAGACTTTGGACGAGTGGTCCGCGTGTTCAGGTAAGCAGGCTGAGCTCGCGCAACGCGGCATCATCCTGTTCGGGCCTGATGTGATCCACGATGTCGTCGGCGTTCAATATCGCATGTGTCAGGTGCGCGGCATACGCAGCACGGCGCTGACCGGACAGGACGTGAATATCCGTCTGTTCCTGCCCTTCGATCAAGGACACCAGATCGATGGCGATGCTGAGTGCCTGTCGCTGGTAAGGCAGCCTCAACTCGACGTCCGCCTGTGCCAGAAAGCGTTCCCGGGTCAGCCCGTGGGTCATCAACCGAAGCAGGAGGTAAGCGGCCTCGATCGCAACAGACCGCGGTTGCTGCTGAAGTTGCCGCAACACCGGCGCAATGAGCGGGTCAATTGTCATTCATCACCTGCCTAGTTCAAAGGCATCGAAGCACGATCGAGGCAGCTCATCCAGGACACACTCTTCGGATGTGACATGAGCGCGATCCCCAACGGGTGCAAGTCGGACGATGTCGCGAACCCCGGTGGATGAAATGACAATGAATAGCGGCCTGAAGGCACTCAGCGGCGCGAGCCGGACCGTGGTCACGATGAGCTGCCGCACGGTTTCATCAATCCAGCCCTTTTCGTATCGGGCTGCGGCACCACGGATAAGCCCCGAACGATTCCGCTCGATGCACGAGCTGTGCTCATCTCCCCTCTCGATGTCAATGTGATATTCCCAGTAGAGATGCACCGGATCTGAAGATGGAGGGTTGGCAGGGAAAAGGCGATCCGGGTGACGCACGGTGCGCAGCAGACGTAATGCCGATGCGCGTAGTGCCTTTCCGCGACCCAATACGCCAGCGTACTGACAGCGGAGTAGAATACCAAAGGAAGCGACGCAGGCCGTGACATAAATACATCCGAGAAGGGGCTAACCCACGCCGCAGCGTGCGCCGCTTCGATTAAACAATTCGCTAACTTGGGCAGCTTGTCGGCCGGCAGAACGGTCGATCACCCGGGCCCTATCCAGGCCCCACCGACAGAGAACGGCTCAGCCGCTACACCGCTACACCGCAACCTGCAACTCGCCCAGATAGGCCTCGCGGATCAACGGATTGCGCCGCAGTTCGTCGGCGGCGCCGGACAGCACCACCTGGCCGGTCTGCAACACATAGGCGCGATTCGCGATCGACAGCGCCATGTTGGCGTTCTGCTCCACCATGAAGATGGTGGTGCCCTGGCGATTGATCTCCTGGATGATGTCGAACACCTGCTCGACGAAGATGGGCGACAGACCCATCGACGGTTCGTCCATGCACAGCAAGATCGGGCGGGCCATCAGCGCGCGGCCCATCGCCACCATCTGCTGCTCGCCGCCCGACAATGTGCCGGCGATCTGCGTCCGGCGCTCCTTGACCCGCGGGAACAGCGTGTAGACCCGCTCCAGGTCCTGGTCGAACTCCGCGCCGTGCTTGCGCAGGTAGGCGCCCATCTCGAGGTTCTCGAAGACGGTCATGCGCGGGAACAGGCGGCGCGCTTCCAGCACCGGGGCGATGCCCCGGCGAACGCGCTCCGCGGTGGGCAGCTTCTCGATCGGCTGCCCATCAAAAATCACCTGGCCGCGGGTCGGGCGCACCACGCCCATGATGGTCTTCATCGTGGTGGACTTGCCGCTGGCGTTGCCGCCGAGCAGGGCAATGATCTCGCCCCTCTCGATCGCGTAGTTGACCTGCTTCAGCACATGCAGATCGCCGTAGTGGGTGTCGACGTCCTTGAATTCAAGCAACATGGTTGGCCTCTAAGGCGATGCCGGAGCGACGGAATAGCGGATTGTCACGCAGCTCCCGCCGCCGCGGCCTGGGCGTTGCGGCCGAGATAGGCGCGCAGCACTTCCTCGTTCTTGCGCACTTCGTCGGGCTTGCCCGAGGCGATCACGTCGCCGTGGTCCAGCACATAGACGGTGTCGGCCAGACGCGTCACAACGTCCAGCTTGTGCTCGATCAACAGCACGGTCAGGCCCAGGTCGTTCAGGCTTTTGATCTGTTCCGCCAGTTCCAGCGTCTCCGCGGGGTTCATCCCTGCCGTCGGTTCGTCCAGCAGAAGGATGCGCGGGCGGGAGGCAAGGGCACGAGCGATCTCGATACGGCGGCGATTGGCGTAGGACAGGCCGGCGACCATCTGCTCGGTGCGCGGCACCAGCCGGTTGCCGAAGATCGAAAAGACTTCCATCGCCCATTCGCGCGCTGCTTTTTCCTCGGCCCGCGTTGAGGGCGGGCGGAAGATCGCCTGCAGCACGCCGGTCTTCAACCGGGTGTGCTGGCTGACCAGGGCGTTGTCCATCACCGTCAGGTTGGGGAACAGTCGCAGGTTCTGAAAGGTGCGCGCGATTCCCTTGGCCAGGATCACATGCGGCGGCAGTCCGATCATCTCCTCGCCATGGAAGCGGATCGAGCCTTCATCGGCCTCGACCAGCGCGGTGATGGCGTTAAACAGGGTAGATTTGCCGGAGCCGTTCGGTCCGATTACCGCGACCACGCTGCCGGTCGGCACGGTGATGTCGACATTGTTCAGCGCGACCAGGCCGCCGAAGCGCACGGTGACGCCTTTGATCTCCAGCGCCGCCGCGCCGGTGCGCACCTCGCCGCCCAACCCTTGCAGCTTCAGGTCGGAGAACCCGCCACGGCGTATCTCGGCGTGCTGCTGGTCGAAGGTCAGTGCCTTCTGCGGACGCACCGCCGGGATCAGCCCCTGTCGTCGAAACAGCATCATGACGACCAGGATGATGCCGAAGATCAGCTCGATCGATTGGACGAAATCGGCCTTCTGCAGAATGGTGCTGTTGACCATCCGGCCCAGCACATGGGTCCACTGGGTCAGGTCTTGCAACCACCAGGATTGTAGCAGTTGCAGAATAAAGGCGCCGAGCACCACGCCCCAGACGCTGCCGATACCACCGAACACGATCATCACCAGGATCATGACGGACACCGGGAAGCCGAACATCTCCGGCGTCGCGGTTTGCAACTTGGCGACGTAGAACACGCCGGTCATTCCGGCGAACGCCGCGCCGATGGCGAAGGCCAGCAGCTTGAACTTGGTGCGGTCCACGCCCATCGCGCCGGCGGCTATCTCGTCCTCGCGGATCGCCATCCAGGCGCGGCCGATGCGCGAGTCTCGCAATCGGATGGAGATGAATATCAGCATCGCCACCATCGCGATGGCGACGTAATAATACGGCACGGAATTGACACCGAAGCTCCAACCGAACAGTTGCGGCGCCGCGACACCGTTCAGCCCGGCCGCGCCGTTGGTCAGGTCCGACCAGTTGCGCACCACGATCGGTGTGATCTCGCCGAAACCCAAGGTGACGATCGCCAGATAGTCGCCGCGCAGCCGCAACGTGGGCAGGCCGAACACGACGCCGAAGAACGACGCCAGCGCCGCTGCCAGCGGCAGCGCCAACCAGAACGACAGCGTGAAGTGCACCACCATGCCGGTGCCGACATCGGCCGGCACCGGCGACGCGAGGCCGAGGAATTGGAACACATCCCAGAACGAGTTCCAGGCCGGCTGCAGCTGGTAGGCGGTCAGGATGCCGTAAGTGTAAGCGCCGATGGCGAAGAACGCGGCGTAACCAAGGTCGAGCAGGCCGGCGAAGCCGACCACGATGTTGAGCCCGAGCGCCAGCGTCGCATAGGCCGCCGCGTTGGCCATCGAGTCGACGTCGGCATCGTTGCTGTCGATTAAATACGGGAACGCCAGGGCGGCAACGATCAGCAGTCCGATGCCGAGTTGGCGGCGCCGGGCCTCCGGGATCCAGGCGATGGATCGCGTCAGAAGCGACGGGGCGGTGATGGTGCCAGTTTCGGTGCCGGCGGGTGGGGCGGTGGTCGTGCCGGTGGTTGCGCCGTTGGCCATGTCTTTATCGCCTCTCCTGGCTTCCGGGTCAGGACTTGTTCGGCGCCACCCGGCCGAACAGGCCGGAGGGCTTGAATACCAGCACCAGCACCAGGATCGAGAAGATGATCACGTCGGTCCAGGCGGTGGCGATGAACTGCCCGCCCATCGCCTCGATCAATCCGATCAGCATGCCGCCCACCATCGCGCCGGGCACGTTGCCGATGCCGCCCAGCACGGCGGCGGTGAAGGCGCGCAGTCCGGCGGTGAAGCCGATGATGAAGCTGGTGAAGTTGTAGTACAGGCCGAAGATCATGCCGCCCGCCCCGGCCAGCGCGGAGCCGAGGAAGAAGGCCATCATGATGACCTTGTCCACCTCCACCCCCATCATCCGCGCCGCCTCCTGGTCCTGCGCGGTGGCGCGCATCGCCCGGCCAAGACGCGAGCGCTGCACGAACATGTACAGCGCCCCCATCAGCAGCAGCGCGATGACCCAGATCAGGATGACACGGAAATCGAGCGTCGCGCCGCCGATCTGGTAGCGGATCGTCGGCAGCGGATTCGGGAAGTTCTTCGAATCCGCGCCGACGGTCAGCAGGACGATATTGAACAGGATGTAGGACACACCGATCGAGGTGATCATCGCGGCCGGGCCCTTGACGTTGCGCAAGGGGCGCAGGGTCACCCGTTCAATCACCACGCCGAGCCCGCCGCAGAACCCCATGGTGACCACGAAGGCCACCAGCAGCACGCCGGCGAGCGGCAATCCGGCCAGGATCACGTCCTGGCCGGAAAGCCCAAACATCTGCAGCGTCCACATGGCGACAAAGCTGCCGATCATGAAGACGTTGAAGTGCGAGAAGTTGATCAGCTCCAGGATGCCGTAGACCAGGGTGAAGCCAAGCGCGAGCAGCGAATACATCGCGCCCAGGCTCAGCCCGTTGATGGTCTGTTGCAACAGGAGATCGGTGTAGGTCATCGCTTGGGTTGATCCTTGATCGAGAGTGCGGGCGCGATCAGGATTGCGGCGCGACTGCGAGGTACTTGTACTGCGCGGAGGAATCGTCGAGCGGTTTGCTGGCGTCCTTCGTGATCTGGAAGACACTGACTGTCCGGTCGGCCAGGTCGCCGTTCTCGTCGAACGAGATGGTGCCTTGCAGGGTCGGCACCTTCGATGTCATCAGCGCCGCCTGCACCGCCTCGCGCGTCACCGGTTTGCCGCTGGCGGCAACCCGCTTCACCGCGTCGATCATCACCAGGGCCGCGTCGTAGGCGGTGATCGAGTAGTCGTCTGCGCCCATGCCGAACTGGCCCTTGAAGGCAGTGACGAACTGCGAGGCCTTGGTGTCGTCGATCAGGTGCGGCGCGGCGATCGTGGAGTACCAGCCTTCGACTGCCGGGAATCCGCCGCCGGCGAGGAAATCCGATCCGTAGGTGCCGTCCGGGCCGCCCCGGATCAACTTCGGCATGATGTCGTACGACTGCTTGGCGACCTTGACACCGGCCTGCGACACGCCGCCAAAATACAGCGCGTCCGGATTGAGCGACTTGATCTTGGTCAATATCGTTGTGTAGTCGGGCGCCTTCGGGTCAAGCCGGTCGCGGCCCAGCACCTTCATCCCCTTCTTTTCGGCTTGCGCCTGGAAAGTGTCCGCCACGCCAACGCCGAACGCACCGCTGTCGTCCAGGATGTAGACGGACTTCACATTCAGCTTCTCGGCGAAGAAGTTCGCCATGTTCGGTCCCTGGAAGGCGTCGGTGGTGACGGTGCGGAAGTAGATCGGCTTGCCGGCCGGACGGTACTGCGCGGCAAATTTCGGGTTCGTGATGTCAGGGTTGGTCGAGGACGGCGTGATCGTCGCCAGGCCGCCCTGGCTGAGGATCGGCGTCATCGCCTTGCCGGCCCCGCTCATTTGCGGGCCGAGTGCGCCGACCACGTCCTTGTCGGAGACCATCTTGCGCGCGTTGGTGGCTGCCTGCGCCGGGTCGTATTGGCCGGCGGTCGCGGTGCCGTCGTCCAGGATCACCAGCTCGAACGTGTAGCCCGGCACGGCGTTGCCCTCGTTGGCGGCGTCGAACGCCATCTGGGTCGCGTCCTTTACCTTGATCGCGCTCTGCGCGTCGGCGCCGGTCAACGACGCGTCGAGGCCGATCTTGACAACTTTGTTGGCCGCCCGGGCGGGCGTGCCGGCGGCGGCCCCAAGCGCGGCGGTCACGGCAGTGGTTGCGACAAGCTGGGCTGCTGCCCGACGGGTGATCATTGTGTTTGGTCTCCCTTGACCGTTGGTTGAGCGCGACTCAAGCAAGCCGCAGGCCAGCGTGTCCTGGTCATTTTGAACGTTCACACTCCCCGGCGCCGCAGCGCTCACGGAGATGTTTATCAGGGTCTTGTGGCCGCTGTCACCGTCGGAACCGCAAATCCAAACCCCGAATGCGCCAGCCGGCTTCGATGGCGTCCAGATCGGTGAAACCCGACGGGTTGCCCCGGCGCGGCGCCTGCGCCAGCCGGGGTTCGGCCTGTTCCCGCCATAGACCGAGCAGGCGGTCGAGTTCGGCCAGCGGGTCGGGATGGTCGTCCACGCGCAGGTCTAGATCGGGGAAGTCTTCCGTGGTGATCAGCCGCATTGCCGCCGATTGCCGCCCGCGCCGATCCCCGCCGGCGTCCTGCCCCGCCAGCATCGCTCGAATCAGCCGCTCCGGCAGCGGGTTCGCCGGCCCAGCCTGCGTCGTCGTTTCGGTCCCGGACGCCAGAAACTCAGCCAGGGTCGCCGCGACCACCGCCTCGCCGGCGAGCATGTTGCCGGCGACGCTGACGCCCCCGCCTGCAATCTCCCCGCCTGCAACCCCTCCGCCTGCGACCCCTCCGCCTGCGACCATGGCGCCCGTCACGCTGCCGCACCATTCCACACAGTTTCGCCCGGTCCAGGCGGCGGTGCGGCCGTGCCGGTCCACCGCGTGGACCTGGCGCAGCCCGCTGCCGGCGTCACCGGTGAGCGCGCCCTCGATTGCGTGGGCCGGGTCGAGCCCGCGTGCCAGCCCGTCCAGGATCGCCGGGCCGAGGTAACGATTGGTCATCGATTGGGTTGAGACCGCGCCGACGCCCGCGCGCACGAACGGGCAGGAGGCACCGACCGCAAAAGCGCGCGTGGCGACCGCGACGGCGAAGGCGCCGGTGGCTGGGTCGTGGGTGACGATGGACCAGGTCATTGATGGGCCTCCATGAAGGGGTTGCAAAATCCGGCCAGCGCACGGCAAGCCACCGGCCCGTGTGCGGCATGATAGGTGTGGGCGGCCAGGCCAGCGCCGGTCCGCCTGCCTGTTCGGCGAGCAGCCATGTCAGTCCCTGCCCGCGAAGGCGGCGGAGCGTCTCGTAGAGGATGCTCGCGATAGACCGCACGATCACCTCCAGCGGCGACGACATGCTATGCGGGAACCGGGCAACGGAGACCAGCGGATGATCGAGATTCGACCTTTCCGCGCGGATGACCTGGACGCGTTGTATCGCATCGCGCTGGCCACCGGCGACGGTGCCGCCGATGCCGCCGCGCTGTATCGCGACCCGAAAATGATTGGCCACATCTACGCCGCGCCGTATGCGGTGCTGTGCCCGGAGACGGTGTTCGTCGCGCGGGATGCAACCGGCGTGGCTGGGTATATCGTGGGCGCGGCGGATACACTTGTGTTTGAAAAACGGTCGGAGGCCGAATGGTGGTCGGCTCTGCGGGCAGCCTATCCTGACCCTGTCGATGTGCCGCGGACCGATTGGACGCCGGACCAACGCAGGGCGCATATGATCCATCATCCGCGCCGCACACCCACCGAGATCACCGACGCATATCCGTCACACCTGCACATCAATCTGTTGCCACGGCTGCGCGGACAAGGGGTGGGCCAGGCGTTGATGGATCGGTGGCTGGCGGCGGTGTGGCAGATCGGGTCCACCGGCGCGCACCTCGCGGTCGGTCGCGCAAACACCAGGGCGGTCCGATTTTACCTGGCCTATGGGTTTCGCGAGCTGACCTGGTCGCCGCATCCCATCATGGGCGCGGCGTGGTTTGGTATCGCATCACGGCGCAGGGCGTAGGCGGTGGTCAACGCGACGCCGTCGGCGTCGGCGGCGGCACTGGTGCGATCCGCTCGACGAACATCTGCTCGGTGGCATAGGACAGCCACACACGCCGCGAACGAACGTAGTCAGCGCCTAGCAGCATGCCGACATCGGTCACCTGCAGGTCGGCCACCTGGATAGCAATATTTCGGAACGTGCCCGCACCGATAGACAGCTCGGTGAACCGATGCGCGTGAACCGGCAGCTCGTTCTGATCAACCCCGTGGGAGCTGCCGGGCCGATCGAGTGCCAGCATGCCCGGGGTCACGCCAAGGGCGGTCGCGGTGGCAATGGTGATCGTGCTGAAGCGTGCACCCCAGTCGATCAGTGCAGTGACCGGCTGTCCGTCGATGCGGACATGGGCGACCATGCGGTTGGGCTGGTAACGCAGCAGCGGAATGACAAAATGCGGGGCCTGCCAGGTGAGAAAATCGCCGGCGCAATGCTGCACGCGCCATAGCACGATACGGCCATGCGGGATGTCCAGCTCGACATCCTGGTGATGGAGAAAGTCCGCGCCCAGCAACCCGTCGACCGGCGGGTCTTCCTGATAGTGTCTGCCAAGTTCACCGGTCGCGATGCTGTCCGCCTGCCAATCCAGACCACCGATCTCGAAGGACCGGACCAGCGCGTTGCGCGTGACGACGGAACCACCGATGCCGTGCAAGGTCGTGGACCGATGCGGATCCGCCGGCAGGTGGAGCCGATCGACCGCGTCCGGCGTCAGCAGCGAGCTCGAAGCGCCGGTGTCCACCACCAGTTGAGCCGGCCTGTGATTGATCGACGCCGGCACCAGAATGCTGCCTTGCACGAAGCGCACCGCCAGCACGGCCGTCTGCTCGATCGAGCATGCCTCGGGGTGGGCGCCCGGCGTGCCGCCGCTTCCGTCGCAGGCCGCAACGATCAAGGCCAGCCCGATCGCGGCAAGACAACGTGGCAACGCCGTGGAGGGGTCGATTTGCCGGTCCGCCTAGCGTGCTGTCAGTTCGGGAAAGTCCTCTTCGCGGAACTCGCCCGCCGCGCGCTTGTTGTCTTTTGCCAATCGTTCCTCGGTCTGGCGCAGTTCGACGCGGCGGATCTTGCCGGAGATGGTCTTCGGCAGCTCCGAAAACTCCAGCCTGCGCACCCGCTTGAACGGAGCCAGCCGTTCGCGCAGGTGGCGGAAGATCGACAGCACCGTCTCGCGGTCCGCCGTGGCCCCGGTGGCAAGTACCAGATACGCCTTCGGCACCGCCATGCGCAGCGCGTCGGGCGCCGGCACCACGGCGGCCTCGGCGATCGCGGGATGCTCGATCAGCGCGCTTTCCAGCTCGAACGGGCTGATCCGGTAGTCCGAGGCTTTGAATACGTCATCGGCACGACCGACATAGGTCAGGTAGCCGTCGGCGTCGCGGTTCGCCACGTCGCCGGTGCGATAGGCGTGCTGCCCCAGCGGGGCGAACGATCCGTCATCATTCTGGTAGCCGCGCATCAGTCCGGTCGGTGCGGGATCGAGCATGATGCACACCTCGCCTTCTTCGGCCACCTTGTCATCCGGATCGAGCAGACGGATGCGATAGCCGGGTGCTTCCTGGCCCATCGAGCCGGGTTTCACCTGCTCGCCGGGGAAGCAGCCGACCTGCAGCGTGGTCTCGGTCTGGCCGTAGCCTTCGCGCACAGTCTTGCCCCAGATTTCTTGCACCTGCTCGATGATTTCGGGATTAAGTGGTTCTCCGGCCGAGACGACCTCGCGTAACGAGGTGTGCCAGGATTTCAGGTCCTCCTGCACGAACATGCGCCAGACCGTGGGGGGCGCGCAGATCGTGGTGACATGGTTCGCGATGATCGCGTCCAACATGCCGCGGGCATTGAAGCGCGGCTGGTTGGCGATGAATACCGTTGCGTCAGCGTTCCATGGGGCGAAGAAGCAGCTATAGGCGTGCTTCGCCCAGCCCGGGGACGAAATGTTCAGGTGCATATCGCCGGGCTGCAGGCCGATCCAGTACATAGTTATCAGGTGGCCCACCGGGTAGCTTTCGTGACTGTGCTCGACCAGCTTGGGGCGCGAGGTCGTGCCGGAGGTGAAATAGAGCAGCAGTGGATCGGTTGCCCTGGTTGGGCCATCCGGGTTGAACGTTGGCGCGCCTTGCAGCAACGTGTCGTATCGGTGCCAGCCCGCCGGCGCTTCGCCCAGCGCGACGCGTGTCACCGTGGGATCAAGTCCATCGAATTTGGACGCGTCCGCGGCGTTGGCGATCAGGTGGCGTACGCGGCCGCGCTCGAACCGGTCCTTAAGGTCGTAGGAGGTCAGCAGCGTGCTCGCCGGGATCACCACGGCGCCGAGCTTCATCGCCGCCAGCATCACCTCCCACAGCGGCAGGACATTGCCGAGCATCAGCAGGATGCGTTCGCCGCGCTTTACCCCCAGCACACGCAGCCCGTTGGCGATGCGGTTCGAGTTGGCCGACAGCTCGGAGAAGGTGGCGGTCGCGGCGCCGTCGCCGACGATCTTCAGGGCGAGGCGGTTGGCGCTTTCGCCGTGCGCCAGTTCGGCGTCGAACCAGTCCAGCGCGTAGTTGAATGTGTCGAGCTTCGGCCACCGGAAGCCGGCATGCGCGGCGGGGTAGTCGGTGCGGTTCGCGAACAGGAAATCACGCGCCTTCTTGAATGCATCCGCCGCCATGGTTGCCTCCCTCGTTGCCGGTCGGCGCACGCCTCGCCCGCGCTTGCGGGAGAGGTCGCGGATTTCTTACGACGCGGGTGAGGGTGGTTCGGCGGCACGGCCCTCACCCGCGTCGCAAGTGCTCCGCGACCTCTCCCGCAAGCGCGGGCGAGGTGTACGCCTAGTCGTGGCGTTTTCGTTGACTGAGCAGACGGAATACCACCGAGAAGTCCTTGGCACCATCGCCGCCGTCGACGGCCGCCTGATAAAATTCCATCGCATGAGCAGCGAGGGGGGTTGACACGCCGGCAGCCTCGGCCGCGGCCTGCGACAGCTTGATGTCCTTCAGCATCAGCGTGGCCATGAAGCCGGGGGCGTAGTCGCGGTTGGACGGTGCCGCCGGCACCGGGCCGGGCGCCGGGCAGTAGCTGGAAAGCGCCCAGGACTGCGCGGTCGCGGTGGTGGTGATCTGATGCAGCTTGTCCCAGTCCAGGCCTAGGCTTTTGGCCAGCAGGAAGCCCTCGCTGACGCCGATCATGTTGATCGCCAGCATCATGTTGTTGCAGATCTTCGCCGCCTGTCCGGCACCGGCGGCGCCGGCGTGGAAGATGTTCTTGCCCATCGCCTGCAGGATCGGCGTGCCGCGCGCGAAGGCTGCGTCTGAGCCGCCGACCATGAACGTCAGCGCGCCGGCCGCGGCGCCGACCGTGCCACCGGACACCGGCGCATCCAGCATCTCCAACCCGGCGGCGCGCGCGGCTTCCTCGACCGTGCGCGCGCTGGCGACGTCGATGGTGGAACAATCGATCAGCAGCGGCTTGCGTCCCGTCGTCTGCGCCATCTCGATCAGGCCGCCCTGGTGCAGCCAGACCTCGCGGACGTGCTCGCCGGCGGGCAGCATTGTGATGATGATGTCGGCGCCGGCGGCCGCGTCCGCCGCGTTGGCCGCCGCGGTGCCGCCGGCGGCGGCCAACGCGGTCAGTGCCAGGGCGCTCAGGTCGTAGCCGGTCACCTTGTGCC
The DNA here is from genome assembly GCA_035696165.1 of Acetobacteraceae bacterium. Classification (GTDB taxonomy): domain Bacteria; phylum Pseudomonadota; class Alphaproteobacteria; order Acetobacterales; family Acetobacteraceae; genus Palsa-883. The sequence goes on from DASRQX010000005.1 coordinate 13,900, forward strand.
CCGCCTTCAGCAGGTTCGCCGCCATCGGCGCGCCCATGTTGCCGAGACCGATGAAGCCGATTTTGGCCTTGGAGGGGGCCACGGTCAGAGGACCTCGAACACGTCGTAGACGGGTCCGCCCGGCTTGCGATCGCCGGTGCCGATGAAGCAGGCGCTGTTCAGCCAGGCGTATTTCGCCGATGCCGTTTCGAAGGCGACAACGATGCGGAAATAATACGTGGCGGGATCGACGATCTCGCCGCGATTGAGCTTGTCGATCACCTCGGCGGGGCCGTGGCGCAGGCCGCGATAGGTCATGCCGATCGCGGCGCCGTCGTCGGTCTCCAGCACCAGGCGCACATCCAGCGTGGTCACGCCATCCGCGCGCACAATGATCCAGTCCGCCCCGCCGGGCAGCACCTTGCCGCGCAATCGCGCGCCCTCAAACGAGCCGCCGGCCACCAGTCCGATGCGCCGATTGCCCGCCGGCGTGGCACCGATCACCTGCATGCCGGCAACGTCGAGCGACATCGTGAAGAGATGCGTTGTGCGGATTTCAGCCATGGGTTCCTCCCCGGTGAGCGAGCGGCGCGATCTGACCCGATACGTCAGATGGCGGCAAGCCGTGCGGAACAAGACGAATGTGTGCTCAACACTTGGTGTCCGGACGATGACCGGCTTTGCACTCGTTGCGACACTTGACTCATTGGTCAAGTGTTTCTTTCCGGCTTGTTCCCCTCTTAATGGGGTAACGAAACGACGTGGTCCCGGCGGCGCCCTACCGCCCGGTGAACACCGGCTGGCGCTTCTCCATGAAGGCGCGGCGGCCTTCCTTATAGTCCGCGCTGTCGAAGCACAGCTTGCCGATCGCACGCACCGCGTCCATGTCGCGATCAGCGGGATCCTTCAGCACCTCATTGATCGTCAGCTTCGATGCGGCAACCGAAAGCGGCGCGTTGTCGGCGATGGTGCGTGCGATATCCAGCACCGCCTCGTTCAGGTCCTGGTCCGGCACCATCCTGTTGATCAGTCCGATCCGTTCCGCTTCCGTCGCGTCGATCCGCTTCGCGGTGTACAGGATCATCCGCGCGTGCGCCGGACCGACCAGATTGACCAGGTTGCGCAGTCCATCGAACGCATAGGCGATCGACAGCCGCGCCGCCGGGATGCCAAACTCGCTGTCCACCGCTGCAATCCGCAGATCGGTCTGCATTGCAATCGCCAGGCCGCCGCCCAGGCAAAAGCCGCGGATGCGCGCGATCGTCGGCTTCGGGAATGCCTGGAACTTCTGCCGCCCAACGCCGGTCATCCGGTCGTATTCCTGCTGCGCGTCGGCATTCGAGCGCAGCTTGTCGAACTGGCTGATGTCCGCACCCGAAACGAAGGCCTTGTTGCCCGCGCCGGTCAGGATCACCACCCGGACCGAATTGTCCGCGGCGAACTCGTCCAGGATCTCGCCCAGGCCGACCCACATCTCCACCGACATGGCGTTGCGCTTCTCGGGCTGGTTGAAGGTGATCAGCCCGATCCCGTCTTCCTTCGCGGCCAGCATCTTGCCGCCGGCATATTCGACCGAAACGCCGCCACTGACGATCGTGTCCATGTCAGATCGCTCCCTTCTTGCGCATGTCCGCGATCTCGGCGTCCGAGTATCCGACCGAGTGCAGCACTTCATTCGTGCTGGTGCTCGCGTCCGGCGTCGGGATGCGGATGTCCTTCGAGAACCCGGAGATGTTGATTGCCGAGGCGACCACTTCCTTGGTGCCGACCGCGGGGCTCTGCATCGGCCGCGCCATGCCCAGATGTTTCACCTGCGGATCGGCGAACACCTGGTCGATCGTGTAGATCGGCCCGCAGGGGATACCGTTGGCCTCGAACAGCTCGATCCAGTGAGTGGCCGGCCTGGTCTTGGTGATCTCGCCGATCGCCGCGTTGATCTCCTTGCGCGCCTTGCTGCGGCCGATCTGGGTCTTCCATGCCTCCTTGGTCAGCCAGTCCGGCCGCTCGATCGCCTCGCAGAAGCGAGCGAACACGCGCGACGAACTCGCGGCGATGTTGATGTGGCCGTCGCTGGTCGGGAACACGCCGGTAGGGATGCCCGTCGGGTGGTCGTTGCCGGCCTGTCCCGCCACCTCGCCTTCCATCAGCCAGCGACTGGCCTGGAAGTCGAGCATGAAGATCTGCGCCTCCAGCAGCGAGGTCGTCACCCAGCGGCCAACACCCGTACGCTCACGATCGAAGATCGCCATCATGCAGCCCAGCGCCAGCAGATTGCCCGCGGTCAGGTCGTCGATCGGAATGCCGACACGCATTGGGCCGCGGCCGGGCTCCCCGGTGATCGACATCAGCCCGCCCATCCCCTGGGCGATCTGATCAACGCCGGCACGCGGCCCATACGGCCCGTCCTGGCCAAAACCGCTGATGCTGCCATAAATGATCCGAGGATTGATCGCCTTCACATCCTCGTACGACACCTTCAGACGATGCTTCACCTGAGCACGCATGTTCTCCAGAATCACGTCCGCGGTCTTCGCCAGCCGCAGGAACGCCGCATGTCCCTCCGGCGTTTTCAGGTTCAACGTGATCGCACGCTTGTTACGGTGCAGGTTCTGAAAATCAAAGCCGTGGCGACGCCCCGCCACATCCTCGCCTTCGCCGGCCGGCGGCTCGATGCGAATGACGTCGGCGCCCCAGTCGGCGAAATGGCGCACAGCGGTGGGGCCGGCGCGGGCCAGCGTCAGGTCCAGCACCGTGATGCCGTTTAGCGGCAGGCGCGTCTCCGTCAATACACTCTTGTCCATCGGACTTTCCGGCATCGATCTTCCCTCCAACGTCCCACCCGATACTCCGCCTCCTTGGCCAATCGCTCAAGAGCACCGGGCGAAGGAAGGTCAGGGCTCTGCCCTGAAACCCGCCAGGTGGCTTTGCCCCCAGTCCCCCCTCCCGTGCCCCCAATCAAGTGAAGGGTTCCAAGGGTTCCGCCCTTGGCGGGGACCCAAGGGGCAGTGCCGCTTGGTGGGGTCCGGGGCAAAGCCCCGGCCTTCCTTCGCTCAGGCGGCGCCAGGATACTCGGGATCGGTCACGAATGGATACGGCCCCGGATAGTTCTCGACATAAGCCGTGTGCGACACGATCCCATCTGCCTGGGTCCAGCGATGCAACTGGAAGGCGGGCGGCTCGAACAGGAAGGCTCCCGGCGCGTCCGGACGGAGTTCCAATTCCACCTGATGCGCGATCGACGGTGCGATCGAGGCGATGGCGTGCGCCACGCGCGCGACGATCGGGCGATGGTGGTGCCCGCAGATGATGCGTTCCACGTGCTTGTGCCTGGCGATCACCGTGGTGAGCGCCGCCGCGTCGCGCAGGTTGATGCGGTCCATGTGCGCGATGCCGCATGCGAAGGGCGGATGGTGCAGCGCAACGATCGTCGGCTTGTTCGGCTTGGCCGCCAGCGTGCGGTCGAGGAAGCCGAGCTGCTCGGCGTTCAACTCGCCATGCGCGGCGCCGGGCACCAGGCTGTCCAGCATCACCAATCGGACCGGATAGTTATCGATCGCGTATTGCACGTAGTGCGGATCAGAGGTCACGCCCGGCAGATGCGCCAGCCCGTCGCGGAAGGCGACGCGCCGGTCGTGGTTGCCGGGAATCACGAACACCGGCATGGGCAGGAATGTGCGGATCAGCCGTGCCACGTTGGCGTATTCGGCGTCCAGGCCGCATTCCGTCAGATCGCCGGTGATCACCACAACATCCGGCCGCGGCGTGAACGCCGCCACGGCGCGGAAGGCGCGCTCGGCGAACACATTGGTTTCCACCACGCGGTTGGCCGGCTTGCCCGGGGGACGGATATGCAGGTCGGTCATCTGGCAGATCAGCATCGGCGCGGCTCCGGATCGGAAAACGAAAATGCCGGCGCCAAACCGCCGGTCTGTTGCACAGGCGAATGTATCACGGTTGCAAACAGACTCCGAGTGTCACGTTGTAGCGGAGTGTCATGCCGCGACGAAGTGTCACAGGGCGTGGGACTCACGCTTTTTCGACAAAGCGGTCGAGCACCCGTTTGGCGCCCGTTTTGTCGAACGCGATATCCAGCCGATCGTCTTCGGCGGCTGTCACCACACCATAGCCGAACTTCTGGTGGAACACCCGGCTGCCGACCGGGATCGCCGCGTCGCGCACGGGACGGCCAGGCTGCTCCCAGGCCTCGATCACCTTGGGGCGGCGCGCCAGCAGCGGAAACTGCGAGCTGAACACCGGCGGCGCCGCCAGCCGCGCGTCGCGGGCCAGCGCGGCGGACCCGCTGCGCGTCACCTCGGTTTCCGGCAGTTCGTCGAGGAAGCGGCTGGGGATGCTGCTCTGCCAATTGGCGTAGATGCGCCGGTTCGCTGCGTGGCTGACGATGGCGCGCCGCCGCGCCCGGGTCAGGCCGACATAGGCGAGGCGCCGCTCTTCCTCCAGCGATTTCAGCCCGCCCTCGTCCAGCGAGCGCTGGTTGGGAAACACGCCTTCCTCCCACCCCGGCAGAAATACCGTGTCGAACTCCAGCCCCTTGGCGCCGTGCAGCGTCATCAGGCTGACCCGGTCGGCGCCCGACTGCTCGTCGTTCTCCATCACCAGGGAGACGTGATCCAGGAACCCCGCGAGCGTCTCGAAATCGGCCAGCGCGCGAACCAGCTCCTTCAGGTTTTCCAGCCGGCCGGGCGCTTCGGGTGATTTGTCCTGTTCCCACATCGTTGTGTAGCCGCTTTCGTCCAGCAGCGTGGCGACGGTAACCACATGGCCGTCGCGGTCGAGCATTTCCCGCCAGCGCGCGGCGCCGCGCAACAGTTCGGCGAGCGCGTCTTTCATCTTGCCCTTCAGGCTGCCCTCGGCGACCAGCTTCGCGGCGGCACCGGTCAGTGGGATGGCGTTGGCCCGGGCAGTCTCGTGCAGCGCGCGCAGCGCCACTTCGCCGACGCCACGGCGCGGCACGTTGATGATGCGCTCGAACGCCAGGTCGTCGGCGGGCTGCACCACCAGGCGCATATAGGCGATGGCGTCGCGGATCTCGGCGCGCTCGTAAAAGCGCAGGCCGCCGACCACGCGGTAGGGGATGCCAATGTTGATCAGCCGCTCCTCGAACGCACGGGTCTGGAAGCCGGCGCGCACCAGCACCGCCATTTCCACCAGCGATTCACCCGACCGGCGCAGCGATTCGATACGGTCGCCGACCATGCGGGCTTCTTCGTCAGAGTCCCACAGGCTGACGACCTCGACCTTGTCGCCGTCGGCGTCTGCGCGGCCGGGATGCAGCGTCTTGCCGAGGCGTCCCTCGTTGTGTGCGATCAGGCCCGAGGCGGCGGCGAGAATCGGCGCGGTGGAACGATAATTGGCTTCCAATCGGACGATGCGAGCCCCGGGAAAATCCTTCTCGAAGCGCAGGATGTTCTCCACCTCGGCGCCGCGCCAGGAATAGATCGACTGGTCGTCGTCGCCGACGCAACAGATGTTGTGGTGGCCCTGGGCGAGCAAGCGCAGCCAGAGATACTGCACCAGGTTGGTGTCCTGGTATTCGTCCACCAGGATGTAGCGGAATTGCCGGTGGTACTGTGCGAGCACCTCGGGCTGTTCGCGCAGGATCTCGGTCATGTGCAGCAGCAGGTCGCCGAAATCGGCGGCATTTAGCGTGCGCAGCCGGGCCTGGTAGGCGGCATACAGCGCACTGGCCTGGCCGTTGGCGAAGTCACTGTCTTCATTCTTGGTGATGCGCGGCGGCGTCAGGCCGCGGTCCTTCCAGCGCTGGATGATCGCCATCAGCGCCGGCGGCACCCAGCGCTTGGTGTCGATCCGTTCCGCATCCATTACCTGCTTCAGCAGGCGAAGCTGGTCGTCGGCGTCCAGGATGGTGAAGTTCGGCTCCAGCCCGACCAGCGCCGCGTGCCGGCGCAGCATGCGCGCGCACAGCGCGTGGAACGTGCCGAGCCACATCCCCTCGACCGGCTGGCCGAGCATGGCGCCGACCCGTTCGCGCATCTCGCGCGCCGCCTTGTTGGTGAAGGTGACCGCCAGCACCTGGCTCGGCCAGGCGCGGCGGGTCAGCAAGATGTGGGCGAAACGGGTGGTCAGCACCCGCGTTTTGCCGGTGCCGGCGCCGGCCAGCACCAGCAGCGGGCCGTCGATCGTCTCGACGGCGGCGCGCTGCGCCTCGTTCAGCCGGGCGAGGTGATCCCCTGCATGCTGCCCTGCATGTTCCGGCACCTGCTCCATCACGGGGCGGGGCTTACTCGGCCTGCGGCGTCGGTCGCACGCCGAGGATATGGGCGATGGAATAGGTCAGGTCAGGACGGTTCAGCGTGTAGAAGTGAAACTCGTCGACGCCGTTGGCCTGCAGCAGCCGCACCTGCTCCGCGGTCACCACCGCGGCCACCATGCGCCGCGTCTCCAGGTCATCGTCCAGCCCGTCGAACATGTGCACCAGCCAGCCCGGAATGCTGATGCCGGAGAGTGTCGCCATCCGTCGCAGCCCGGCCAGGTTGGTCACCGGCATGATGCCCGGCACGATCGGTGCGGTAATCCCGGCCGCCATGCACAGGTCGAGGAACCGCAGATACACCGCGGTGTCGAAGAAGAAGTTGGTGATCGCCCGGGTCGCGCCGGCATCCAGCTTGCGCTTCAGGTTGTCGAGATCGCCCACGCGCGAGAGTGCCTGCGGATGCGGTTCGGGATAGGCGGCGACCGAGATCTCGAACGGCGCCACACGTTTCAGCCCGGCCACAAGGTCCACCGCGAAGGCATAGCCTTGCGGGTGGGGCGCATAGGTTTCCCCGGCCGGTGCGTCGCCGCGCAGCGCGACGATGTGGCGCACCCCGGCCGTCCAATAGCTGCCGGCGACCGCGTCCACGTCTTCGCGGGTGGCGCCGACGCAGGTCAGGTGCGCCGCCGGCACCAGGCTCGTCTCCTTTGCCAGGCGGGTGACCGTCGCATGGGTGCGGGCCTGGGTGCTGCCGCCGGCGCCGTAGGTGACCGAGACGAAGCGGGGCTGCAGGGGTTCCAGCCGGCGGATACAGGCCCAGAGTTGCTGTTCCATCGTGTCGGTTTTGGGCGGCATGAACTCGAACGAGAGCGCCGGCGCCGTGTGCCCGGCACCGCGAATCGGCAGCGGCCCGAAGCGCGGGCCGGCCAGCCAGCGTTCCAGTGCCGGGCGCGGTGCGGCCGAGGCTGCGTCGGAGTCGAGGACAGCATCTTGCATCCGCTTTCCTTCGCTGGTTTCCCTCGCCGGTGCAAGCATTCGCAGGCGTGGGGGGTGGGGTGGTTGCATCCGGAAGTTGTGACGTTTGATCGCCGCGTCGACGCTGGGGGGGCGGAGGTCGTGCTCCCGCGCGAAGCGCCAGCACCTTACTCCTCCCGTGGCTCGTTGTGGCTCTCCCTAGCTTCTTGTGGTAAAAATCTTGCTTGCCATGGATCGGGCGCGCCGGCTCATATCGGCCAGATCCGGCCGATATCAGCGGATATCAATGACCACCAGCGTTCCGGTGACGATTCGAGTCGGACGCTCCGGCCACATGGCTCGGCCTTGCGTCGGAGGCGTGAGTGACCGCCGCACTCTCTCGCCGGGAATCTAACGCTTGAAGATTGCCGTATGATACCGACGGCCGAAAGTATTGACGTGCGCTGCCCACACCCGTCATGGCCAGCCTGCGCCGGCCATGACGGGTGGCGAGTCGGGACTTTCGGCCGCTGGTATGACTGTTCATGATACGGATAGCATCCAATGCCGATGCTCCATTATGTTATATACGTAACGACAGTGCCTTATTGGATTTTATTGCGGACCAGGGGCGACTTAGCACCTGATTCTTGCCGGAATCATCAGTGCGTGAGCGAGCCGTTCCACTGCCGCCGTGGCGGCGCGCCCCGCCTTCGTCAGGTAAGTGACAATACGTCCCACGCATTCGCTTGATCACCCCAAGGTGCGGCAAAAATGCCGATTCGGTCTGCATTCTTGATCAGCGCCGGCCAGCTCAAAGGCGCAATGGACACCAACCAATTGACTCCATGCGCATTTTGACCGGAAACTGGGGTTTCTGGCGAACGGCCCGCCGCCGAGGACGCGTTGTTGGCAGCATGATGCCCCAAGGCAGCGGCGAGGCGTTCGGAAATACGCGCGTGATATGGTCGTGCGCAGCATGACTGATTGCGTGCTCTCAACATCGTGATGGAGCGCGGCCGTGCCGCTTGTCTCGACCGCCGCGCAGACTGCTACAATATCCCGATCACGCCGATTTGGTCGGCGCGCACCGTGGCGTCCGACAGGAGAACCGGCGTGAGCGTACAGGCAGCTGTACTCTCCTTGGCCGATGCGGTGGCCAATCGCATCGGGGTGTTGCGCCGAAAGTTGCGCGCCGAGGATATGCTGCGCGCCGCACGGCGTAGCGCCGGACTCGATGATTTCGGCGACATGTCGTTCGTCGGTCCGCTTCAGCTTCTGCTCGACACGTGCGTCGACGAGGCGTCGCTGAGTGTTGTCGGACGCCTCGCGCTGCGCTGGGACACGGTGCGATTCCTGGGCAATCTGCTGCGCCTGCGCGAGGCAGAGCGACGCGCACCGGTGATCACGCACCAACACATCAAGCAGCCAATCTTCATTACCGGGCTGCCGCGCAGCGGCACGACATTCCTGCATCGGCTGATGATGGCGGATCGGGACTATTGTGCACCTCTGGTGTGGCAGACCATCTATCCCTATCCGCCGCGCCCCGGTGCTGACCGGCGGGTGGCGCGGGTGACGCAGCAACTAAGGGCGTTCGAACGCCTGGCGCCGCAGTTCCGCGGGCTGCATCCGCTGTTTGCGACCTCGCCACAGGAATGCAGCGAGATCACCGCGCACGTGTTTCGCAGCCTGCGCTTCGACACGACCTATGAGATCCCGTCCTACCGGACCTGGCTCGATGAGGCCGGCCATGTTCCGGCCTATCAATTCCACAAGCGGTTCCTGCAGCATCTGCAGTTCCAGGACCTTGCTGCCGGCGCGGAGTCCCGGTGCTGGGCGCTGAAATGCCCGGATCACGTCTTCGCGCTCGATGCGATCCGCACGGTCTACCCGGACGCGCGACTGGTTTTCGTGCACCGCGATCCGGTCAATGTCTTGCTGTCGGTGGCGAAACTGACCGAGGTGGTGCGCGCGCCGTTCACCCGTCACCTCGACCCGGTCGAGATCGGCCGCCAGGAAAGCGCGCGCTGGCTGGAAGGCGCACGCCGGATGATCGACGCTGACGTGCGCCAGATTTTTGCCGACCCGATCTGCCACGTGCATCACCTGGACCTGATCACTGATCCTTTGGCGACGGTCGATTGCGTGTACCGGCACTTCGGATTGACATTGTCGGCCGACGCGCGCGCCGGCATCGAGCGGATGGTCGGGCGGCACCCGAATGGCGGGTATGCGCTGCATGCGTATCGGTTTGAGGAGCATGGCCTCGACGGCGCGGTCGAACGAGAGAAGTTCCGCGACTACATGGTGCGCTTCGGTATCCAGCCCGAGGGCGTGCCACGCCACGATGTGCCCGCGCGAGGTGGCGGGGTTGCCGCACCGGTAGCAACGCAAACACCGACGAGATAGCCGCCGCCGGTCGCGTTCAAGCTTCTAGGGCGTCGGTGTCGCGGCCCAAAGAATGCCGTTGGTTACAGACCCTCGACCTCGACCTCATCGCCGCGCGGCGTGAAGCGGGTGCCCCAGGCGGCACTGCGCGTGATGATATCGTCCAGTTCCGCCGCCTCCTCGGCCGGCCCGCGGAGCACGGTTTCGTTGCGGTCATTGTGGCGAACGAACCGGAACCGGACACACTCGACGCCGCGTCCGCCGACGGTGACGGTCGGCATCATGCCGATCCAGTCGCCGTGCCGGCGCCCGCCATGGCCGGAGTGGAAGCAGAAGCTGCCCAGGCCGTAGAAGATGACACGGCCTTTGTAGATCTCGACCGGCAACGAATAGTGCGGTCCGTGGCCGATCACAAGGTCGACGCCGACGTCGATCGCGGCGTGCGCGATCTCGCGCATGTAGGCCAGCACCTCCTTGTGCAGCCCCCAATGGCAGGAGGCGATGACGATGTCGGCCCGCGCGCGGAGCGCCGCGATGTCGTCGGTGAATCCGCGCAGGTAGTCGGGATCGGTCCAGGTGAGGATTGCCGGCGGAATGCCCGGCCGATTGAGCGGCGGGATCTCCGGCCGTGTCCTGTGCATGGGCACCTGATAGGCGGTGTGTGCGCGGATCACCGCGATGCCGGGGTCGTGGGGGCCGGCCTCGTGGTTGGTCGGCCAATAGACCGAGCTGCGCTGCAGGAACCCAAAGCGCAGCCCGGCGCGCTCGACGATCGCCGGCGAGCGCGCTGCGGCGAGATCGGCGCCGGCGCCGGTGTGCGGGATGCCGAGTGCGTCGAGCCGCTTGATTGAAGCCAGGATCGCGGCCTCGCCGTAATTGACGTTGTTGGCGATGCCGACGGCCGCGATCCCGGCCTGGCGCAGCGTTTCACCACCGGTGAACGGGTCCGCGAAGAATCCCTCATTGTGGAACGAATGTGTCGCCGGTGGCTGGTACAGACAGCATTCAAGGTTGCTGAATACCAATGCCGCGTCGGCGAACAGCGGCGCGACACGGGCGAACGGCACCGTTGGACTATCGACGTTCATCAAATTGACGTCGCCGGTCAGGATGATTTGCACGGACATCGCGTCTCTCCCACTGCGTGAACGTAGGTGGCAGCCCGCGCATTGCCAACCGACGGCGGCGCATCGCAGTCTGGCCGGGATGACAATGGACGGGGGGATGGATGGATCAGCCGGAACGCGCGACCGGCCCGCTTGCCGGCATTCGGGTGATCGACGTCACCACCGTCGTGCTCGGTCCGTATGCGACACAGACGTTAGGCGACCTGGGGGCTGATGTCATCAAGATCGAAACGAAGGACGGCGACAGCACGCGCCATATCGGTCCTAGCCGCAACGCGGGCATGGCGGCCTACTTCGCCACACTGAACCGCAACAAACGCAGTGTCGTGCTGGACCTGAAGCAGCCCGCCGCGCGGCAGGCGCTGCTGCGGCTGGTGGAAACCGCCGATGTGTTCGTGCACAACATGCGCAGCGGCGCGGCGAAGCGGCTCGGCCTGGACTATGCCAGCCTGGCCGCGCGCAACCCGCGGCTGGTGTATGCCTCGGCTTCGGGCTTTCGCAAGGACAGCAGCGCGGCCGACGATCCGGCGTTCGACGACCTGATCCAGGGCATGTCGGGGGCGGCATTCTTGAACGCCGGGCCTGATGGTGCGCCGCGCTACGTCCCGACCGTGCTGGTGGACAAGCTGACCGGTCTGATGCTGGCCTCGATGATCGGCATGGCGCTGTTCCATCGCGAGCGCACCGGTGTCGGACAGGAAGTGCGCGTGCCGATGATGGAGACGATGGTCGGCTTCCTGCTGGTCGAACATTTCTGGTCCGGCGTATTCGGCGAGCCTGAGAAGGGGCTCGGCTATCCGCGCATGCTGACCCTGCACCGCAAGCCCTATGCGACACAGGACGGCTACATCTCGGTGATTGCCCTCACCAATGCGCACTGGGGCAAGCTGTTCGCGGCGATGGGGCGCGCGGCGCAGATCGAGGACCCGCGTTTCTGTTCGATCTCGGCACGGTCGGAGCACGTGGATGCGTTGTACGCAACGCTGACGGAAGGGATGCAGTTGCGCACCACCGCGGAATGGCTGGACATCCTGCGCGCCGCCGATATTCCGTGCGGTGCGGCCAACACGCTGGCCGACCTGATGTCCAACGCCTATCTGCGGGAAACCGGATTCTTCAAGGAGATGCAGCATCCGGTGGATGGGCGCGTGGTGGTGCCGGCGATCGCGCCGGAGTTCTCGGCCAGCCCGCCGAGCGTGCGGCGGTTATGGCCGACGCTGGGGCAGCACACCGAGGAAGTGCTGCGCGAGGTCGGGTTCAGCGCGGCGGAGGTCGCGGAGATTAACCTGCCGTGATGACGACCGCCCGAGCGGCCGCCGGGTGATCACCATACCGCGTCTATCACCTCGTTCAGCAGCTCTTGTGCTCTCTCAACAGTGACTTTCAGCGGTTGTCCGGGATTGGTTCCATGTGCGACGCGGTTGCGCTCTTCCCGCACGGTGTTCAATTCCGCCTGCATCTGGGTTGGCACCAAATCCTTCTATTGCCGACAAGATGTTTGCCAGCGACTCGAAGGACCGGGCGTCACGTACCAGGCGCTCGCCGAGCGAGCGCAACAGGGGCAGGTTGTAGTGTTCGCGCACATTTTTACGTGCCTCGCCGATCGCGGTGGCGACACGGCGCCGAAATGCATCCTCGAACGATGCGCATGGATCAAGCAACCCGAGGTACTCGATGCGCAATTTCATGTCGCGGAATGCGTCTTTCAGCTTCATGCGCCCGACATTGGCTCGATCGGTATCGGCGAGCAGCCCCAGTTCTCGACTTTGCTGCGAGGCCGGCTGCCGAAGCGCCCCGCCCTCCGCGCGATCAAGGATCCCGATCAGTCGGCCGTACCGCGCGTAGGCGGCATCAACCGCGGACATCAGACGATACCATGGCTATCCAAGCAGCAGGTCGAGGCCTTCCTCGATCGTCAATTTCGTCAATGGTCGCGTTTGCTTGGTACATGCATTGGACCTAGGCGACTTCAATTCATTAGCCCAGGTCCCGTTCGGTGCAGGACTTGCGAACCATCGGAGCCTGAGTGCTTGCCCCATATGGCCCTGCACGTACATGTCAGCCCGTCCGTCGCCACCAAGGTCGTAGCGCGCGACCGGACTGAATACGACTGCGCGCAAACCCATGTGCACCAGAAGCATATCTATGTCATAGGTACCGAGAACGTCTTCAGAACGACTGACCACGCGCGTTTCGAATTGGACAAGGCCGTCTCGTGTTACTCGGCAAGGAATTGTCGTACTTTGGCGTACAGAGCGGCAACCGTCTCCCGCCCCGAGGAGATCACTTCCTCCGGATTGGCGTCCTCGGTCACTTCGTTGAGTTGACGAAGCTTTTCCCGTAGCGACATCGATTTGCACCTTTCGCGGGCGAATATAGGCGCGCGGCACAGGCCGCGCTACGCGGCCTATTTGCGATGCGGCGGATGCGCCAGGATCGCCGCTACATTGACCTCCGCCCCCCATCACGGCCCGGTTGGGATCAGCAGATCGCCGGCCTCGATCACCGGCGGCTGCGTCACCAGGTCGTCCTTCCACGGCACGTCCTCGATATCGATTTCCATGATGCGGAAATTCGGCACCGCCGCACAGAAATGCGCGCTGATCAGCGATGCAAGGTGGCCGTTGAAGTTGTGCGGTGCCACGTTCACCTCATAGGCATCCGCCATCGCCGCGATCTTCATCGACTCCAGGATGCCATTCCACGCCACGTCGATGATTGCCACGTCGACCGATTGCTGCTCCAGGAACGGCCGGAACTGTCGCCGCCCATACAGCGACTCCAACGACGCGACGCGGGTGCGCGAACTCCGTCGGATCAGCGCCAGCGCGGCGGCGTCGTAGCTGTCGATCTCGACCCAAGTCAGGTCGAACGGTTCCAGCGCCTGGGCTAGGCGGATATAGCCCTCGGTCTTGAAGTTGAAGTTCAGATCGACGTGCAGCCCCATGCGCGGCCCGGCACCGGCGCGGAACGCCGTCATCTGATCGACCAGTCCGCGCACCAGGTCGCCATCGATGTTCAGTTCCGGCCCGGCCGGTTGCCACATGAAGCCCGGCATGTGCAGCCGCGGTGTCGGCCCATCGAACCGGAAAATGTTGGTCTTCAGCCCTTTGAAGCCGCGCCGCGCCACCTCCTGGCCCATGCGCTCGACATCGGCGAGGGAGCGGATCGGCGCGCAGCCGGTCATCGCCTGGAACTTTTCTCCGTTGTCGACCCGATACGTACCGCAATGCGACCAATAGAGCGGGATGCGCTGGCGCACCGGTCCGCCCAGCATCTCGTAGACCGGCACGCCGAGCGCCTTGGCCTTCAGGTCCACCAGCGCGTTCTCGATCGCCGCGATGGCCTGCTGGTTGACACCCCCCGGCGCCTGGCGCGTCACCGCGTATAGCCGCGCGCTGTGCCGCTCGATCGGGCGCGGATCGTCACCGATCAGCAGCGCGCCAAGCTGGTGGATCACGGCGGTCAGGCCGCCGGAGCCGTAGCCCTCCATGTACTCCGACCAGCCGACCAGCCCGTCATCGGTGGTGATCTTCAGGAACGAAAAGTCGCGCCAGCCGGCGCTGCAGTGCAGATCCTGGATCGATGCGATGCGCATGAGGTGCCTCCTATTTTTTCTCGCGCGATGCTAAAGCGGCGCCGTCTCGCTTCCAAGGAAGGCTGCTGATGCGTCTGCTGTTCCGCCTGATCCTCGCGCTGTCTGTGCTGGCGGTGCCCGGCGCCTCGTTCGCACGCACCGTTGTCGCAACGTTGGCGATCTCTCGCATGGACCTGCCCTG
>DASRQX010000006.1:0-5490 GCA_035696165.1 Acetobacteraceae bacterium
CCATGGCGGCTCCTGTCGGTCGGTTGCCGCAGGTCAGGGAATCGTACTCGCGCCGCGTCGGGCCAACGAAAAATGCAGCGACGGTCCAGACGTTCCGTAGGCCACATTACATGTGGGCATGCCCTCGGGCGGGCGCCGGGGCATGCTTTGCCGGCCATGACGGAGGGCTAGCCGATGAAGCGCACTAACTTGCCGGTGGGGGTGCCTAGTACTTCGTCATCGCGCATCACCGCCTCGCCACGCACGATGGTTGCGATGGGCCAGCCGGTGATTGCCATGCCGGCGAATGGCGTCCAGCCGCATGGCGAAACGATCCAGGAGTCCTCGATCTTGCGTTGGCGTTTCATATCGACCAGGGTGAAATCGGCGTCGTAGCCGGCAGCGAGGCGGCCCTTGCCGAGCACGCCGTAGACCCGCGCGGGGCCGGCGCACATCAGGTCGACCAGGCGGGTCAGCGACAGCCGGCCCGCGTTGACGTGGTTGAGCATGACCGGAACGATCGTCTGCACGCCGGTGAGGCCGGCCGGGCAGTCGGGCCACGGCAGCAGCTTCTTGGCACGCGAGTGTGGTGCGTGGTCCGACCCCACGGCGTCGACGGTGCCGTCGTTGATTGCCCTCCAGGCGGCTTCCATGTGGCGCGGGCCGCGGATCGGCGGGTTCATTACGCCGAAGCCTTGCAGCCTGTCGTAGCAGTCGGGGGCGACCTGCGTCAGGTGGTTCACCAGTACTTCGCAGGTGGCAAGGTCGCGAAACTCCTTGAGGTAATCCAGCTCTTGCGCCGTTGAGACGTGCAGGATGTGCGCCTGGCGTCCGGTCAGTTTGGCGAGCGCCATCAGGCGGTGGGTGCCGAGGAAGGCGGTTTCCTCGTCACGCCATTCCATGTGGCAGGCGTAAGGATCGCCCGACTTGAACAGGTGCTTGCGGTCCTGCAGGCGGTATTCGTCCTCGCTGTGATAGGCGATGCGGCGGCGGCCGGCGCGCATGACTCGTTCCAGGTGTTCGTCGTCTTCAACCATCAGGTCGCCGGTGGAACTGCCGGCGAAGATCTTGATGCCGCAAACGCCTTTGCCGCGTTCCAGGCTGGCGAGTTCGGGGATATTGGTCTTGGTCCCGCCGATGTAGAGGCCCATGTCGCACCAGGCGGCCTGCTCGACGTAGTGCTGCTTCCACGCGAGTTTGTCCGCGTCGACTATGGATGGCGCGGTGTTCGGCATGTCGAACACCGCGGCGAGGCCGCCAAGCACCGCGGCCCTGGTGCCGGTGGGGATGGTCTCCACGGTTTTGTCGCCGGGGTCGCGCAGGTGGACGTGCGGGTCGATCAGCCCGGGCAGCACGTGCAGGCCCTTGGCGTCGATCGTTTCGTCGGCGGTGGCGTCGGGGGGGACGCCGAGCGCGGCGATGCGGCCGTTGCGGACGCCGACATCGGTGGGCTCGATGCACCAGGGCAGGACGCAGGCGCCGTTGCGGATCAGCAGGTCGTAGTGGGCTTGCATGGCGGGTTCTCCCGGGGGCTGCGTAGCACCTGAGGCGACGCTGGGTCACATCGTGGAGTCGGGGCAAATGCTCGTCATGGCCGGGGCGTGACGTTCTACTCCGTGGGCAGATCGCCGCGTTGTAAAGCGGTTCGGGGACGGCCGGGCTTGACATGGCGTTGGGCAAGGCAATTCATTGTATGGATATGATCCGTGCAACGCCAGAAGGCCCAAACGTGATGCCGTGAGCCGCCGCCAATCGTGAGGATCGCCTGGAGTTGCGCGCCACGCGGGAAGAAAAGCGCTTGCTTGCCGCCGCCGCTGCCTATGAGCGGCTTGACGTGACGAGTTTCGTCATGCGGTCGGCATTGCCGGCGGCGCGCAAAGTGGTGGATCAGAATGAACGCATTGCCTTGTCTGTGCGCGACACCGAACGCGTGCTGGCCCTGCTCGCAGATCCGCCGAAACCGAGCAAGGCACTGCTCGCGGCGATGCGCGCTTACCGTGCTCAGACCGGCGGGTGACCGCACCTAGGTGGCGGGAGGAGCCGATAGCGTGACAACATGATCGGGGTAGTTTTGACTGCGGGTCGCCTGATCTCAACCTGTATCTCACGCGGTACGCCAGACAGAATCACGAGGGCGGTGGCGCAAAGACGTTCGTTGCCGCTTCCGTTACGGAACCGACGTGGATTCTTGGGTATTACTCGATCAGTCCCGGCGCGATCGCCTATGCGCATGTGCCGACGTCGCTGACCCGCCGTCTGGGACGCTACGAAGTGCCGGTATTTCGGCTGGGACGACTTGCTGTCGCCCTCGACATGCAAGATCGTCATCTAGGATCCGCACTGTTGTTCGCGGCGGGACGTCGTGCGTTGGCGGTTGCGGCCGAGGTCGGCGGCGTGGCGCTGGCGATCGATGCCAAGGACGAGCGAGCGGCAGGCTGGTACGAACGTTTCGGCGCACTGCGACTGCTGGATGATAAGCCGCAGATGATGCTGCCGCTGGCAACGATCGCCGAGGCATTCGGACGGCGATAGTTCTTGCGTGCCGGCCACCGGGTTCACCTGAACGACCATCGCGAACCGACCGCGGGACACAAGGTTCTTTGGCGGGCGGATAAATCAGGCGGCAACGCGCAGGGGCATTCGACGGGCGCTCGATCGCGCTGCGTGTCGCTTCACCCGCGCGCGCAGACCATCGCCCGGAACGTTGAACGCTCCGAGCGATGGGCATTGTGTTGGCCGGTCAACCGACGTGACGTCCCGCTGGATGGGATGCCGCCGCGTGCATCTGCGGACGTGGTGCTGCCGGCCGGGCCGCTGCGTGCATCTGCGGACGTGGTGCGGCCGGGCGAGCTGCCGCATGCATCTGCGGACGCGGTGCGGCCGGGCGAGCTGCCGCGTGCATCACGGGCCGCGGCGCTGCCGGCCGGGCTGCCGCGTGCATCTGCGGGCGCGGCGCTGCCGGCTGGGCTGCCGGGTGCACCTGCGAGCGCGGCGCTGCGGGGCGGGCTGCCGCGAGCACCTGCGGGTGTGGGGTGGCGGGCTGGGCTGCCGCGTGCGCCGCTGGGCGCGGTACTGCCGGTCGGGCTGCCGCGTGCTCCTGCGGGCGAGGTGTTGGATGCGCTTCGGGTGACGTTGCTGTTCCGGGCCGTGCGGCCGCGGTGTGAGCCGGCTCGGGCGGCCGTGCCTCTGCCGGGCGACCTTCTGCGGTGGCGTTGGGGCGAGCGGCCTCCCTGGCTGCGACCGCGCCGGAGCTGTGCAGGTCGCCGGGCCGCTGGGTCGCGGCGATCGGCGGTCGGCCATGGTTCTCCGAGGCGAGCAACGACCGGTCACCGCGGGCGGCGTCGACATGGGCGGCTTGCTCGCGGGTTGGCGGCAGGTGGCGTTCGTGGGCGGAGGCTTCCTGCTGCGCGGTCGGCCGGGCGGTGAGGCCGCCGGTGCCGCCGTTATAGCTGATGCGCCGCGAATCGTTGTTGATGACGGTGCGGTTGTAGACGTTGGTGATGTGGACGCTGCCGAAGTTGTTCACGGTGCGGTTGTAGGCGAAGTGGCCATGATCCCAGTGGCCACCGTCGTAGCCGAAGCCGCCATAGCCGAAGCCGTAATCGATGCCGCCGTAGAAGCCGACGGTCAGGCCCCAATACCCGGCGTTCCAGGCATAAGCACCAGCGTTCCAGGCCCAATAGCCGGGCGTCCACAGCACGCCATCGGTTGGCGGCTGCACCCAGGTGCCGGGCACCCAGTAGTAGCCGGCGTCGGCGTATCCCCAGTAGCCCGGCGTCCAGATGTAGCCGGACGCGGGGATCGGCGGCTGGTCATACGCGGGCAACTCCGGCGGCGCGATCGGGGCGGTCGTCGCGGCATCGGCCGTCGTGACGGAGGGTCCGCAGGCGACCTGCGCGAACGATGCCGCCGGGAAGACGGCCAGGGCGGATGTCGCGAGCAGTAATGGGAGGACGTATCTGGAAGCGCGCATTTAGGGCTCCTTTCGTGTAGACGTGGTCGTGCAGGTGTGGCTGGACGGTCGAGCGGTCCGATCAGCGAACCATGCGATGTGTCCGCCACAGATGATCTGCGAGACTTGTCGCTCGGGATTGTGTTCGTGGTCCGGTCGAGATCGTGACGCATTGTATCCACTACCGGGACGCGGCCGAGACCCGGCTGTGGGTTGTGCAAGCAATGGCCGGCCCGCAGCTTAAGTTGAACAGCCTGGGAACTGTCGCAGATTGGTCTTAAATCGAGATCGTGGCCAACTATTTTTCTGGGCTACTGCCTGTGATTTGCCTGATAACTGGTAGATTATTATGTCCTGTCTAATTCAATACTTGGTATGCCGAGGCCGATTTCTGACCGCTCTGTCTCCGGCGACCCGGTGCCGGGCGGCCCGGGCTCGGGCGAAGTCGGCTCCACGCACTTGCCGGCGCGGATTTCCGCCCATCTGAAACCGATCTAATCTCAGCGCCCAACGGGCAGGGCTCGAACGGCCGGTGCTCGAATGGACGGGGGAGAACCATGGCAAAAGTCGCAGTGATTACCGGCAGCAACGGTCTGATCGGTCAGGCAACCTGCCGTCGGCTGGCGCAGGCGGGGTGGCTCGCGGTCGGCATCGATATCGGCGCCGAGGGTGCCGGCAACTGGCCGCACCACCAGTGCGACCTGAGCGACCTCGATCGGCTCGAGACGACGCTGGCGGACATCGAGCGCGAGCACGGGCTGATCCGCGTTCTGTTCAACAACGCCGGCGTTTATCATCCGGAGAGCGATTTCCTCGACGTGCCGCCGTCACAATTCGATACCACGTTGGCGGTGAACCTGCGCGTGCCGTTCTTCGCCTCGCAATGGGTGGCGAAGCGGCTGATCGCGAAGGGCGAGACCGGGGCGATCGTCAACACGGCGTCGTCGGCGGGCCAGCGCGGCAGCACGGTGGTGGAGTATGGCGCATCGAAAGCGGCGGTCATCAACCTGACGAGGAGCCTCGGTACGCGGTTGGGCCGGCATGGCATCAGGGTGAATGCGATAGCGCCTGGGTTAATCAACACGGCGATGGGCGCGCGGACGCCCCAGGTTGCCAAGGAGCGCGCCAAGGGCAGCGCGCTGGGCCGGGCGGGGGAGCCGGAGGAGATTGCTTCCGTGGTTGAGTTCCTGGTGAGTGAAGCAGCGTCGTTCATTACCTGCGCAACGATCGACGTGAATGGCGGCGCTTGACGGCGAGGCCAAGGGATGACGGGTCTGTACCTCTGGTTACGGGGTAAGGACCGGACACACGGTGTCACACCAGCGGCTGAAAGTTCCGACTCTCCACCCGTCGCGGTCGGCGCAGGCCGGCATCCACGACTTCACTGGTCACACGAAAGGAAGTCGCGGATGGCCGGCCCCCGGCGCCCGCCCGAGGGCATGCCCACATGTAATGTGGCCTACGGAACGTCTGGACCGTCGCTGCATTTTTCGTTGGCCCGACGCGGCGCGAGTACGATTCCCTGACCTGCGGCAACCGACCGACAGGAGCCGCCATGG
>DASRQX010000007.1:0-6673 GCA_035696165.1 Acetobacteraceae bacterium
AGGTTCTCGAGCGCAGCGTCTACCGATGACGCGCGACGCTCGGGCCCGATGGGTCCATGCGCCCGCCCGCGCAACGACTTCAGAAAATCTGTTCGCCGTGCAGCACCAGGTCCAGGCCCTCGCGCTCCTCCTCCTCGCTCACCCGCAGCCCGACCAGGGCGTTGGTGATATACAGCAGGACCAGCGTGCCGAGCCCGCTGTAGACCAGCGTCGCGGCGACGCCCTGCGACTGGATCCAGAGCTGATGCAGGCTGCCCGGACTGCCGTCCGGGCTGGCATCCGTCGCCGACAGCGGCCCATAGGAAAATACGCCGGTCAGCAGCGCGCCGATGATGCCGCCGATGCAGTGCACGCCGAAACAATCCAGTGCGTCGTCGTAGCCCAGCATGTGCTTCAGGCCGGTCGCGGCCCAGAAGCAGACAACGCCCGCCGCCACGCCGATGATGATCGACGAACCGGGCAGCACGAAGCCGGACGCCGGGGTGATCGCCACCAGCCCGGCGACCGCGCCGGACACGATGCCGAGCACCGAGGGCTTCCCCTTGGTGGTCCACTCGGCGAACATCCAGCCGAGCGCCGCCGCGGCGGTGGCGATCTGCGTGACCGCCATCGCCATGCCGGCGCGCCCGTTAGACCCCACCGCGGATCCGGCGTTGAACCCGAACCAGCCCACCCACAGCAGCGAGGCGCCGATCACCGCGTATCCCACGTTGAACGGCGCCATGTTGTCCTGGCCCAGGCCCACACGCTTCCCCAGCACCAGCGCCGTCACCAGCCCGGCGATGCCGGCGTTGATGTGCACGACGGTGCCGCCGGCGAAGTCGAGCTGACCGTTCAGGCCGGCCCAGCCGGTCGGCGCCCATACCCAGTGGGCGATCGGCGAGTAGATCAGCAGCGACCACAGCGTCATGAAGATGCACAACGCGGAGAACTTCATGCGATCGGCGAAGGCGCCGCAGATCAGCGCCGGCGTGATGATCGCGAAGGTCATCTGGAACATCATGTAGACGGTCTCGGGAATGGTCTGCGGCGCGGCGCCGTCGGTGCCGGCGCCAAGGATGAACCCGGTGTCGGCACCCTTGCTGATGTGATCGGCGATGCCGTGCAACATGAAGCGCGACATATCACCGACGTAGGCGTTGCCATTGGTGAAAGCCAGGCTGTAGCCCGCCACCGTCCAGACGATCGTTACGATACAGGTGATCGCGAACGACTGCATCAATGTCGCCAGAACGTTCTTCTTGCGCACCATGCCTGCATAGAACAGCGCCAGGCCGGGGATGGTCATCAGCAGCACCAGTGCGGTGGACGCCAGCATCCACGCAGTATCGCCGGTGTCGACTTTCGGGATCGCCGGCGGAGCGGCCAGCGCCGGCGCCGCCGCCAGCAGGATCGGCAGCAGCACGGCGGCTCCCCAGGAGAGGCGGGGTCGATTCATCGTTGTTGTTTCCCTCGTTGGCGGTATTTTTCGGGGTGGCGTTTTGTTAGTGCAGCGTTTTGTTTGGGAGCGCGTTTGGATTGGTTCGGCTGATCCGATCAGCGGGCCGATCGCGGCACTGGTTAGAGGGCCGCGGCGTCGACCTCGCCGGTGCGGATGCGAACCGCGCGCTCGACATCGAGCACGAAGATCTTGCCGTCGCCGATCTTCCCGGTCTGCGCCGACCTGATGATCGCCTCGACGACCTGGTCGGCGATGTCGGCGGTCACCACGACCTCGATTTTCACTTTCGGCAGGAAGTTCACGTGGTACTCGGCGCCGCGATAGATTTCGGTCTGTCCCTTCTGGCGGCCGAAGCCCTTCACCTCGGTGACGGTCAGGCCTTGCACGCCCAGCGGCGTCAGGGCCTCGCGCACGTCGTCGAGCTTGAACGGCTTGATGATGGCCATGATCAGCTTCATGTCGTTGCCCCACCTTGGATGTGCATCACCTTGGTCGTCTCGCCGCTCATCCCTGCGCGCTATTGGCGTTGGGCGGGCTGGCTATATAAAAACTCTATCAAGAACCGTGCCGAAATCGTAAGTGGCCCGGCGAGCAGGGCGATTCTCATGTCGGCGGGGCTTCGGCCGGCGATCCGCGCACCGCGGGTGTGGCGCGGACCGGCGGGTTGATCCCCAAGGACTGGAGGCAGATGGACTGGGGGCAGATGGCCGGCTCAGGGCTGGCCATGGCGGATAGAGCGTTATCAGGACCTGGCCGGCTATGTTGCCCAAGGTCTGAGCAGATGCCCGGTTTCGCCACGCAGCTCCTGGGGTGAAAAACAAAACGCCCCGCCGTCCCTGGCCGGGAACGACGGGGCGTTGCATGGCCCCGACGCGAAGCCGGGACGCAGACGACCAGGTCAGACCGAGTAGTACATCTCGAACTCGACCGGATGCGGGGTGTGCTCGAAACGATACACCTCGGTCCATTTCAGTTCGATATAGCTCTCGATCTGGTCTTTGCCGAATACATCGCCGGCCAGCAGGAACTCGTGGTCGGCTTCGAGCTCACCGAGTGCCTCGCGCAGGCTGCCGCACACCGTCGGGATGCCCTTCAGCTCTTCCGGCGGTAGGTCGTACAGGTCCTTGTCCATCGGATCGCCGGGATGGATCTTGTTCTTGATGCCGTCGAGGCCGGCCATCAGCATCGCCGAGAACGCCAAATAGGGGTTGGCGGCGGCATCGGGGAAGCGGACCTCGACGCGCTTGGCATTCGGGTTGGTGGCATAGGGGATGCGGCAGGAGGCGGAACGGTTGCGCGCCGAATAGGCCAGCAGCACCGGTGCCTCGAAGCCCGGGATGAGCCGCTTGTAGCTGTTGGTCGCCGGGTTGGTGAAGGCGTTCAGCGCCTTGGCGTGCTTGATGATGCCGCCGATGTAGTAGAGGCAGATTTCCGACAAATCGGCATAGCGGTTGCCGGCGAACAGCGGCTTGCCGGCCTTCCAGATCGACTGGTGGCAGTGCATGCCGGAGCCGTTGTCGCCATAGATCGGCTTCGGCATGAAGGTCGCGGTCTTGCCGTAACTGTGGGCGACGTTGTGGATGCAGTATTTGTAGATCTGCAGGTGGTCGGCCATCATCACCATCGGGCCGAACTTCATGCCCAGTTCGTGCTGGCTCTGTGCGACTTCGTGGTGGTGCTTCTCGATCACCACGCCCATCTCGCCCATGGTGGACAGCATCTCGGCGCGCAGGTCGCTCTCGCTGTCGATCGGGGGCACCGGGAAGTAGCCACCTTTGACCGCGGGCCGATGGCCCATGTTGCCCTCCGGGTAGTCCTTGACGCTGGCTTCCGGGCCTTCCTGGCTGTCGATCTGGTACATCCCGTAATTGCCGGCGGTGCCGAACCTGACGCTGTCGAAGATGAAGAACTCGGCCTCGGGGCCGAAGAACACGGCGTCGCCGATGCCGGACGCCTTGACGTAGGCTTCGGCCTTCTTGGCGGTCGAGCGCGGGTCGCGATTGTAGGCCTGGCCGGTCGAGGGTTCGACGATGTCGCAGATGATGATCATGCTGGGCTTGGCCGCGAACGGGTCCATCACCGCCGTGTCCGGGTCCAGCATCAGGATCATGTCGGACTCGTTGATCGCCTTCCAGCCGGCGATCGAGGAGCCGTCGAACATGATGCCGTCACGGAACACGTCCTCATCGATGGTGGAGACGTGCTGCGCGGTGTGCTGCCATTTGCCGCGGGGATCGGTGAACCGGAGGTCCACGTATTCCACGGAGTGCTCCTTGAGCATCTCGAGCACTTTGCCCACGCTGGTGGTGGCGCCTGTAGGCTTTCTCGCCATATCCTGTTGTCCCGTCCTTTGACCAGTTGCCAAGAAGCCGGCGCACCCGCGCGGTACGGCCGGTCACGAAAGATGGTTGGGATCGCGGACGCTGTGGGCGGCCGCGGCTTCCCGTGGAAGGCCCTGTCCATTGGTTTCGCCGCGGGCCGGCAGCGGCTTATGGGCTCCTTACGTCAGGTGGCCGGATGTCAGGTAGCCCGATGTCAGGCGGGCGGACGACTGATGGCCGGAAATGCTGGCGGCGGGAAGACCGTGGCGTGGGTGTCCACGAATTCGTCGGGTCGCGTCAGATCGCGTCTTCGCCACGCTCGCCAGTGCGGATGCGGATCACCTCCTCGATCGAGGAGATGAAGATTTTGCCGTCGCCGATGCGTCCGGTGCGGGCGGAGTTGATGATGGCTTCGACCGCTCGCTCGACCACGCTTTCCTCGCAGATCACCTCGAGCTTCACCTTGGGCAAGAAGTCGACCACGTACTCGGCGCCCCGATACAGTTCGGTATGGCCTTTCTGCCGGCCGAAGCCCTTGGCCTCCACGACCGTGATGCCCTGCAAGCCGACCTCGTGCAGCGCTTCCTTCACCTCATCCAATTTGAACGGCTTGATGACAGCTTCGATCTTCT
This sequence comes from Acetobacteraceae bacterium, assembly GCA_035696165.1. GTDB lineage: Bacteria > Pseudomonadota > Alphaproteobacteria > Acetobacterales > Acetobacteraceae > Palsa-883. Next base: position 4,395 of record DASRQX010000007.1, read on the forward strand.
TCATCTGCGCCATCGCCCGGGGTGACCGAGCCTCCTGTGGTTGCGGGGCTGCCCGGGTCGCGCGTGACTGAACGGCAGCCACACAGGTTTGCATGCGGCGTGCCATGCGGCAATGCACTGATGCGCGCGCTGAATGACGGCATAGCGCTTGCGGGCCGCCCAGTGAGGTGGTCGGGTGCCTTGTTATTGGGCAAGATCAACGGGTTGAAGTCGCTGAATTTTCAGGCAGAGAGGGTCGCGGCGAGGCCGATCGGGTGCAGCACCGCGATGTGCCGGAATGAGGCGGCGAAGCGCCCCGGTGCCACCCGCCACCGGGACATAGGACCGTTAGCACTGCGCGCCCGGCGGAACACCACACGAGCACCTGGGGCCGGTACCTGCCATCGCCACGAGTCGCGGCGAGCTGGCTCGACCGACTGGGATGGAGTGGCTCGGAGCGTCGGCGACACGCTGGTCCGCCTCGGATGGCCGGGCGGCGAGATAACGGTGGCACAATCACACCACAGCATGCCGCCGAGCGACGACACCGCGGTGGAGCGTCAACGCCCGTCGCGCGGTTCTCGTGATGCGGTGCCAAGACATGCTTGACGCTCCCGGTGGCGACGGCCACTTCTACGTCGCCATGGGCACCCATCTCGTCATCGATCATCGCGCCACAGGCGCGTCCAACGACAGTCGCGCCGCAGGCGCGTGCAGCGACGAACACGCTGCCGGCGTGCCTAGCGCCCAATCCCTCCGCCATCCCGAGAAGGCGCACCGGCCGGACAACCCGATCCAGCGCAAGCCCGCCTGGATCCGCGTGAAGGCACCGACCCATCCAATCTACCACGAGACCCGCGCCCTGATGCGCGCCAACCGCCTGACCACCGTGTGCGAGGAAGCTGCCTGCCCCAACATCGGCGAGTGCTGGTCCAAGCGCCACGCCACCATGATGATCATGGGCGACACCTGCACCCGCGCCTGCGCGTTCTGCAACGTGCGCACCGGGCTGCCCAACGCGCTAGACGCGGACGAGCCCAACCGCGTCGCCGATGCCGTGGCAAAACTCGGGCTGCAACACGTTGTCATCACCTCGGTCGACCGCGACGACCTGAAAGATGGCGGCGCCGGGCACTTCGCCGCGGTCATCCGCGCCATCCGCGCCGCCGCCCCAGGCACCACGATCGAGGTGCTGACTCCCGACTTCCTGCGCAAGCCGGGCGCCATCGAGGTGGTCATCGAAGCGCGCCCCGACGTGTTCAACCATAACCTCGAAACCATCCCGCGGCTGTATCCGACGATCCGCCCCGGTGCCCGCTACTTCGCCTCGCTGCGGCTGCTGGATGCCGCCAAGGCGCTGGACCCGACGGTGTTCACCAAATCCGGCCTGATGGTCGGGCTGGGTGAGCAGAAGGCCGAAATCCTCCAGGTGATGGACGATCTGCGCAGCGCCGACGTGGATTTCCTTACCATCGGCCAGTACCTGCAGCCCACGGTGAAGCACGCCGCGATCGACCGGTTCGTCACGCCGGAGGAATTCGCCGACACCGCCGCAGCGGCCCGCGCCAAGGGGTTCCTGCTGGTCTCCGCCACGCCGCTGACCCGCAGTTCCTACCACGCGGATGCCGACTTCGCCGCACTGCGCCAGGCGCGCGCTACCCCGCGCGCGCAACCTGCCGTCTGCGGCTGAGCGATGCCGACGCACGCCGAGCGTCAGATCGTGCCATATCGGCCGGAGCAGCTTTTCGAGCTGGTCGCCGACGTCGGCAAATATCCGGACTTCCTGCCATGGTGCGCCGCGGCCCGCGTGCGTCACCGCACACCGACCGAGCTGGTCGCCGACATAACCGTCGGTTTCGGGCCGTTCCGTGAGACCTTCACCAGCCGCGACGCCCTGGAACGCCCCGGCCACATCCGCGTGCGCTATGAGAACGGCCCGTTTCGATATCTGAACAATCAGTGGGATTTTATCCCACATGATCAAGGCTGTGAGGTAGATTTCTACATCGACTTCGAGTTCCGCAGCCGCATTCTGCAGGCGGCGATCGGGGTGGTGTTCAACGAGGCGGTGCGCCGCATGGTCGGAGCATTCCATAAGCGCGCCCGCGATGTGTACGGCCCGCCGCCAGTGACCGTGCCGCCAGTGACCGCGCCGCCGATCGGCGCATCCCCGGTTTGCCCGCCCGGCGGAAAACCGTCACCGGTTCGGGGCTGACAGCGCCACCGTCGCCTGCTTTGCTGGGATCGCGAGAAGGGAACCGCCGCCATGAGCTACACACCTGTCCGACCCGACGCGCTGC
>DASRQX010000008.1:0-2016 GCA_035696165.1 Acetobacteraceae bacterium
CGTGAACCTGCAGAGTTCGACGCTGAAGGACGACGAGACCGGGGAGCCGTTTCATGTCCAGCAGGCCAAACAGATCCGCGCCTTCCGCGCCGCCTGGAAGGAGGCCGGCCATGCCCGCGAGCCGCGGGTCTCGGTCAGCCGGAGCATCATCGCCCTGACGGACGATCGTGACCGCGCCTATTTCGGACGCCCAGGGCTGGAAGAAGACCAGATCGGCTTCATCGACGAGAAGACAAGAGCGATCTTCGGCCGCGGCTATTCGGCCGAGCCGGATGCCCTGATCGAGCTATTGAAGCAGGACGACGCCATCGCCGAGGCCGATACGCTGCTGATCACGGTGCCCAACCAACTGGGCGTCGCCTACAACGCGCATGTCATCGAGGCGCTTTTGACCCACGTCGCCCCCGCCCTCGGCTGGCGCTAGAGCGTGATGGCTTTGAGCTGAATCGGCGCAAGCCTGTGATTCACCTCGCCCGCGAGCGGGGCGAGGGAGAAGTGGTCCGGCGCATCAACCTGAACTCATCATGTTCCGGTGCGAGGCCGCTTGCGCCGATAGCCGGATCGTCAGCCCGGCGCCCAGAACAGCGGCTCGTAGGCGTAGGCGGCGCCCGACCTTTCGACATGACCGATGCCCGGGAACGGCACATGCGCGCCGGCGATGGTCAGTTTGTCGGTCGCCGCCATGTCGAACACCTTCTGGCGCGTGGCGATCGCCTTCGGGGGTTCGACATCGAAGGCAATCGCCCAATCGGGATGGGCGAATTGCAGCGCATAAGAGTGGATGATATCGCCCCAGATCAGCAGCGTCTCGTTGCCTGACGTCACCCGGTACATGGTGTGACCTGGGGTGTGGCCGGGCGCGGCATGCGCGGTCACGCCGGGCACGACATCCTGGCCGTCGGCGATGAACCTGACATTGCCCGCGGCGATATAGGGCGAGACACTGGCGCGCGCCATGTCGAAGAACGGCTTGGCGTCGGCCGGCGCTTTCGCCGCGATCGATTCATCGAGCCAGAATTTGGTGTCGGCCTCGCTGATGACGAACTGCGCCTTCGGGAATGCGATTCTGCGGTCGGCGGTGAGCAGCCCGCCGAAATGATCGGGGTGAACATGGGTCATCGCCACCACGTCGACGCTGGCCGGATCGATGCCGAAGGCGGCGAGATTGGCGGCAAAACGTCCCGCCGACGGGCCCATCAGGCTGCCGCTGCCGCTGTCGATCAGCACCAGCCTGTCGCCGGTATTGACGATGAAGGCATTGACGGCGGTCGGCGACTTGTCGGACGGCAATGACCGGGCGGAAAGCAGCTTGCCGGCCTCGGCCGGATCGGCGCCCAGGAACATCCCGACCGGAATCTCAAGCATGCCGTCGTTGAGTGCGATGACCTCGAAATGGCCGACCGGGTGGCGATAGGCGCCCGTGACCTGATGGCCGGACAGCGGCGCCTTGGCCCACAGAGGCGCGCGCCGGACGGACAGGGCGGTCGAGGCAACCAGGCCACCGACGACGGAACGACGACTGAACTTCATGGAAAATCTCCCTCTGCAACTGTCTTGTTGGCTGCGATGACCTTGGGACGCGCCCGGACGCGGGTCAAGTATGCCGCATCGGCCCAGGCCGCAGCCTGCGTCGGAACGCGCTCGTCCCCCTTGCACGAAAGGACGTGGTCCACGAAAGGAGGTGACATGGTTCTTGCTTTGTTCCATGGTCCGCCTGCCTTCAACCAGGGGATTTTTCAGGGGGATTTTCAATGAGCGACGTTCAGGCCGAAGCCGGCTACCTCCGGCTTGTCTTTCATGATGACGACGAGACGCTGTACCGTTTCATGGTCGATCTGGCTCGCTCGGTTTTCGGCCTGCCGGCGGCGGTCGCCGCCGCATTGGGCGCGACGGTCGAGAGCCAGGGCAAGGCGGTTTGCGGGACCTATCCGGGCGCGGTCGCCGAGGCGCTGCTTCAGGCGGCGCAACAGCGCATCGCGGCAGCCGGACAGTCGATGGTGATCACGGCCGAGGCCG
>DASRQX010000009.1:0-4842 GCA_035696165.1 Acetobacteraceae bacterium
GGCCGTGCTCGACATCCTGAAGCGACTGATCGGTCCCGGCCTGCGGCTGCACGGCTCCAAGCTCAACATGAAGTCGGCGCAATATGGCTCGCCGGTGGAATGGCATCAGGACTGGGCCTTCTATCCGCACAGCAATGACGACGTGCTCGCGATCGGCGTGCTGCTGGACGATTGCGACCTCGCCAACGGGCCGATGCTGGTGACACCGGGCACCCATACCGGGCAAGTCTGGAACCATCACGGCGATGACGGCTGCTTTGCCGGCCTGATCGATCCCGACACCATCAAAAGCGAGATCGAGCGGGCGATACCGTGCACGGGCCGGGCCGGCAGCATGTCGTTCCACCATGTCCGGGCGTTGCACGGATCGGCCATGAACACCTCGGATCGTTCGCGCAACCTGCTGCTCTACGAAGTCGCGGCGAGCGACGCCTGGCCGCTGATGGGCGTGAAGGATTTTGACGAGTTCAACAGCCGGTTGCTATCGGGCGATCCGGTGCTGGCGCCACGGATGACCAACGTTCCGGTGCGGATTCCGTTGCCGCCGGCCACGCGGCAGGGATCGATTTACGAAACCCAGTCGGCGGCGAAAAAGTCCTACTTCACCCGCGCGGCGTGAACTCCTGGCGAGCGCGCGCGTGCCACGCACGGGCGCCGACGACGAACAGACGTGACTGCCAACGGCGGAAAAACAATGCCGGAGAGCCCGAACGGGGGAAACGATGATGGCGCCGGGCGTTCGCGCCTGCGGGTGATCCTGGCGGCCAGCATCGGGTCCGCGCTCGAGTGGTACGACTTCTTCCTGTACGGCACCGCCGCGGCGCTGGTATTCGGCGACCTCTTCTTTCCGAAAAGCGATCCGTTGACCGGCACGCTGCTGGCGTTCCTGACTTTCGGCGTCGGCTTCGTGGTGCGACCGCTGGGCGGCGTCCTGTTCGGCATCATGGGTGACCGCTTCGGCCGCAAGCCGGTGCTGGTGGCGACACTGTTGATGATCGGCATCGGCACCACCGCGATCGGGTTGTTGCCGACCTATGCCCGGATTGGCTATTGGGCGCCGGCGCTGCTGGTCGCGATGCGCGTGGTGCAGGGATTGGGGGCCGGCGCCGAATATGGCGGCGCGGTCATCTTCCTGGTCGAGAATGCCCCGGCAGGCCATCGCGGTTTCTGGGGTGGCTTTGCGCCGCTTGGGGTGTCGATCGGCAATCTTCTCGCCGCCGGCACCTTCGCGCTGGTCACCATGCTGCCGCGGGAACAACTGATGTCGTGGGGCTGGCGTTTGCCGTTCCTTGCGAGCTTGCTGCTGATTGTGGTCGGCATTTTCGTGCGTCTGCGCGTCGCCGAAACGCCGGTCTTTACCGAAGCCGTGGTCGCGCGCGGCAAGATCGAGCGCAACCCGGCGCTGGAAGCGCTGCTCCGGCATCCACGAAACTTCCTGGTCGTGCTGGGCGCGCGCATGGCCGAGAACGGGCTCGGCTATTTCTTCCCGGTGTTCGGCCTGAGTTACGTGATCAACACGGTAGGCGTGCCCAAGGCGGAGGCTCTCAGTGCGCTGATGCTGGCCTTTGTCATCGAACTGTTTGCCATTCTCGGCTTCGCCGCCCTCTCCGACCGGATCGGGCGGCGGCCGGTCTATATGTTCGGGGCGCTCTGCGGCATCGCGCTGGCGTTTCCGTTCTTCTGGATGGTCGGGACCAAAGAGTGGCTATGGATCGCGCTGGCCTTCATCCTGGCGCGGGCCGTGGTGACAGCGGCGATGTTCGGGCCGCAGGCGGCGTATTTTGCCGAACTGTTTCCGCCGCAGCGGCGTTTTGCCGGATTTGCATTCGCACGCGAATTGGGTTCGCTGCTGGCCGGCGGCCCGGCGCCGTTCGTCGCGACCGCGCTGGTGGCGTGGTCCGGAAGCTGGTGGCCGGTGGCGTGCTATGCCATGCTGCTCTCGGCCTGCACCGTGATCGCGGTCTGGGCCGGGCCCGAGACCTATCGCGAGAGCATTACGGTCGATCACACCTCGGAAGAAACGATTCACGCGGCAGCATTGCCGCAGCAGGCTTGAACGCCCATGGCGCAGCAATGGCGGCGCAAATTAAATTAACCGAGCTGGTCCGCCAACGTCTCCGGCTCGGGCAAAGTGGCCAGAAAATCCGGTGTCTCCTGCAACCGCTGCGCCAGCGCCTCCAGCCGTTGGCAACCCAGGCCTTCGAACAAGCGCGGCCGCTTGGCGCGTCCGAACAGCCAGAGGGCGACGCATAGCGGCCATCGAGCACCGCGCCTGGCGGCGGAGCCGGGGGTCCTGCGGCTTCATCTTCGGGCATGACGTCGTGAATTTCCTCCGCTAACCTGCGCTCAAGGCTGCCAGCAGAGCCAAAATATGCGGGGAGGACAAGCGTGCATCAGGGACGTGTGGTTTTCGGCGCCATGGACGAGGTTGTTTTCGGGCGCCCGGCCGCCGAGGCGCTGGTCGAGCAAATGGACCGCCTGGGCGCCAGCCGCGCGTTTCTGATGGTCAGCGGCACCCTCAACCGCGAGACCGGCGAGATCGAGAAGATCCGCTCCGCCCTTGGGGCCCGTTGCGCGGCCACGTTCGACGCGATGCCGCCGCACACGCCCCGCCAAGCCGTCATTGCCGCAGCCGAGCAGGCCCGCGCCGCCAACGCCGACCTGATCGTCACCGTCGGCGGGGGCTCGATCACCGACGGCGCCAAGGCGGTGCAGCTTTGCCTCGCCAACGATGTTCGCAGCGTCGATGATATCGACAGGGTCCGGGCCTCCAAGGGAGTGGTGCCGCCGATGGCGGCGCCTTCGGTGCGCCAGATCAGTGTCCCGACCACGATCGCCGGCGGCGAGTTCAGCGCGCTGGCCGGCGTCACCAACCAGCGCACCAAGGTCAAGGAAATGCTGCGCCACGATCTGGTGATGCCGCGCGCCGTGATCCTCGATCCGGCCGTGACCCTGCACACGCCCGAATGGCTGTGGCTGTCGACCGGCATCCGCGCCGTCGATCATTGTGTCGAGGGGCTGTGCTCGCGGGAGGCGCATCCTTACGCCGATGCGCAGGCGTTGAAGGGGCTTTCGATGCTGACGCAGGCGCTGCCGCGGGTGAAGGCCGATCCCGGCGATCTCGACGCCAGGATGGATTGCCAGATCGGCACCTGGCTCTCGATGGGGCCGCTGTCTTCGGGGGTGCCGATGGGAGCAAGCCACGGCATCGGTTACGTGCTCGGCGCCGAATTCGGCGTGCCCCACGGATATACATCCTGCGTGATGCTGCCGTCGGTGATGCGCTGGAACAAATCCGACAACGCCGAACGCCAGGCGCTGGTCGCCGCCGCGATGGGAAAACCGGGCCAGGACGCCGCCGACGTGCTGGATAGTTTCATCCGCGGCCTCGGACTGCCGCGCAGCCTGCGGGACGTCGGGGTCGGTCCGGAGCAGTTCGACCGGATCGCGCAGCAGGCCATGGCAACGCCGTGGATCCCGCGCAACCCGCGCAAGATCGACGGCCCGGCGCAGGTGCGCGACATTCTTGTTCTCGCCGCATAAAGACGTTCCGCACAAAAACCTTGGAGGCACGATGTATACTGGCAAGCACGCCCATCTCCGTCCGCTGCAGCCCGCCTTCATCATGGCGGGCTCGGGCGAGACCGTGACCTATGCCGAGCTCGAAGCGCGCAGCAACCGGCTCGCGCATCTGTTGCGCAATCGCGGTCTCAAGCGGCTCGACCACTATGCCATCTTCATGGAAAACAACAGCCGCTATCTTGAAGCCTGCGGCGCCGGCGAAAGGTCCGGTTTGTATTATACCTGCGTCAATTCCTATCTGACGGGAAGCGAGCTCGCCTACATCGTCGCCAACAGCGAATCCCGCGTCCTCATCACGTCCGTCGCAAAACTCGACGTTGCGCGCGAGGCCCTCGAGCAGTGCCCGAAAGTCGAACTCTGCATCGTTGTCGATGGCGCGGGCGAGAGCGAGCGCATTGTCGGCCTGCAGCAGGCCACGGCCGGGTTACCCAGGACCCCGATCGCGGATGAATGCAACGGCACCGCCATGCTTTATTCGTCGGGCACCACCGGCCGTCCGAAAGGCATCGTGCGGCCGCTGCCCGAGCAGCCGCCGGCACAGCCGTTGCCGTTATTCGATTTCCTGCTGAAAATCTGGCAATACCGCGAAGGCATGATCTATCTGTCGCCGGCGCCGCTGTATCATTCGGCGCCGCAGGCGGCCGTCAACCTCACGATCCGGATGGGCGGCACGGCGATCATCATGGAAAGCTTCGATCCGGAGCGCTACCTCGAACTGGTGCAGACATGGGGCGTAACCCATAGCCAGCTCGTGCCGACCATGTTTTCGCGGATGCTGAAACTGCCGGAGGCGGTGCGCAAGCGCTACGACCTGTCGTCGCTCGAGATCGCGATCCATGCGGCGGCGCCCTGTCCGGCGAAGGTGAAGGAGGACATGATCGAATGGTGGGGCCCGATCATTCACGAATATTACGGCGCCACCGAAGGGCTCGGGTTTACCGCCTGCAACAGCGCCGAGTGGCTGGCCCATAGGGGCACTGTCGGCCGGGTCCTGCTCGGCGAACTTCATATCCTCGATGAAGCGATGCAACCGTGCCCCGGCGGCACGCCCGGCACCATCTGGTTCAAGACCGCGACGCCCTTTGAATATTTCAACGACCCGAACAAGACCCGCGAGGCGCGCTCGGCGGACGGCAGCATGAGCACGGTCGGCGACGTCGGCTATGTCGACGGCGACGGCTTTCTCTATTTGACCGATCGCGCGACCTTCATGATCATCTCCGGAGGCGTCAACATCTATCCGCAGGAATGCGAGAACCT
>DASRQX010000010.1:0-4519 GCA_035696165.1 Acetobacteraceae bacterium
GGACAACGCGATGATCGGCGCGGGGCACGCCGACATGAAGGACACGGTTAGCGCTGGTGCCATCGACAACGCGCGGCGGGCGGCCAGCTTCGTCAAGCTCGCGGCCCGGCATGACCCACCTCTGTCGCCGGCCTCGATCCACGTGGCGATGGGCAACGCCGCGGACCGACTGTTTGGCGACGCGATCGATGAAAAAGAACGCGCAATTGTCGCCCAAGGACGCGATGGATGCGATCGCCGATGCCCGCCAGGAGACGTTCGATCGGCTGATCGCCGTGATGGCCCGGCCGGGGGCCACCGAAGTGCGCCGGCGCCTGGCCACCATCGCCTCGCGCGTCGAACAGGACAAGCTGCACGATCAGGCCATGCTGCTGCCGCTGGCCATCGCCCGCGCAAAGGAAAACCAGGAGGCCCGCATTGCAACGCTGATGGCCGACAACTGGATTGCCGATCTGCTGAGCGAGGGCATCGTCATCAACCCGGCCTCACTCAATGGCGTGAACGATGCGCGTGAGGCGCTGTCCCATAACGACCCGATCATGGCCGCGGCGGACGTCGATTTGCTGGGCACCGCGGCCAGGCGCGGCGACTTCATTCCCCTTTCCTCGGACAGGCTCGCCGCCAGCCTGCGCAAGCTGGGCGAGACGCTCATGGTCCCCGACGATGATGCCGACGTTAAGCCAGGCCTCACCGCCGCCGCCGCACAGGATCCGTTCCAGGCCAAGAATAACCTGGAAAATCTGCAGAGACGCAACTAGGCCGGCGAGTTCATCGACGAGCCGTTGAAGTTGCAGCAGGCGGAGCTGGACGAGCTGAACGCGGCCTACACGATCGATCCCACCAAAGGCTACATGGCGACTGCCTTGGCCGCCATACAGGCGCGCGATCCCTTGGCGGTGGAGGCGGCGCTGAACGAACTGCGCACTGGTGCCAAGAACAGCAACTTCCCCCCGACCGACCCCGGCATGCGCAAGCTGGCCGACGCCATGGCGGTGCCGCACAACGATGCCGATCTGGTGGACATCCTGAAGGCAATCGCCGCCTCCGATGAGAAGACCGCACGGAATCTGCTGACCAAACTGCAGGATCGGTGCAAAAAGAACGAGTTCGGCGACGCCGGCGTGAAGAAAGCGCTGAAGCTGCGCGACGACCTGACCGGCAACAACAACATCCCCGCTGAGAACACCGACCTCGTGCAAGTCAATATCTATCTGACGGAAAAGGACCCGAGCGCGACGATCCCATATATCGCGCGGCTCGGCGCGCTGGCCAAGGCGGGCGGCTTTGTTGCGATCAGCGGATAACACAGGCCGGCCGGCATCGCCACCGCGGGCCGGCGGCTGAGTAGGAATGGCGGGAACCATGGCGGATGCTTCACAGCAGGACTGGGTCAAGCGGGTTCTCGGCATCGATATCGCCGGCGCGCCGACCACCGGTGCGCCCAACGCTGGCGCGCCACAATCCAACAGCGGCGGCAAGCTGATGCCGATCTGGCTCGACGCCAAGGAAGCCGTCGACGCCGGCATCGGCAAGTTGCAGGACGCATTGCGCAACGCCGACGACGAAGACCTTCAGCAGATCGCTGAGTTCGGCCTGTACGGCGCCACCCAAGGCGAGACCGTGCGGCTGATGGCCGCTCTGCGTGACGTCGACGGCGGCGGTGCCGAGGCGTTGCCGAAGCTGCTCGACGCCGTGCACGACTGTCGCGATTTCTTCGAAGGTGCCCCGATCGTCGATCTGATCGAGGACAACCCGTTCGGCGCCGCCGTCCCGCTACGCAAGACGCTCGGCGCGGCGCTCGCGGAACTGGAACGGCGCGCCGCCGCCTGACACGCGGCTGACTTGGGCAAGCCGGTGCCCGCACCCGGCAAACCGGCGTGCAGCGAGTGATCGAGCGGTGGGTTTGGCATTGCCGTCCGGCCGAGCGGACTTTACATCGGACCGGCTCCGCATCATCAACCAATCCGGTTATAATGCCTATGCATCTTATGCCTTGGACGCAAGATCGCGAAAGCCATAGCGTTGAGCAGGGCCAGCCGAAATGGGGCCGCCATGAAGTTCGGACTACTCAGCCAGATCCAGGTGCCGAAGCCCAGGACCGAGACCACGGAGCGGCAGACCTACTGGGACAATCTCGACCAGGCGGTGGCCGCGGAAGCCGCCGGCTTCAGCAATTTCTGGCTGACCGAGCAGCACTTCTTCGCCGAGATCGGCCATTGCGCCTGCCCCGAAATGGCTCTGGCGGCGCTCAGCCAGCGCACCACCACCATCCGGCTGGGCTTCGCGGTGATCCTGATGCCCTGCCACAACCCGTTCAATATCGCCGAGCGTGTTGCCTCACTGGACGTGCTGTCAAACGGTCGTTGCGAGTTCGGCGCCGGCCGCGGCACCGCCGCCTACGTAGTGGAAGGGCTTCAACGCTGACGCCACCCACGCCCGCGCGGTCGGGCGCGAGGCGCTCGAAGCGGTGGTCCGCATGCTCGAACAGGAGCATTTCCCCGGCTACAAGAGCGAGCACTTCAACCTTCCGCCGCGCCAGGTCGTACCGCGGACGATCCAGCGTCCGCACCCGCCGATCTGGTACGCCGCGTCGAACCTGGAAACCTTCGAACGCGCCGGCCGGGACGGCGTCGGCATGCTGAGCGTCACGCGCTACACGCCGGAACAGATGAAGCCGAATGTGCAGGCCTATCGCGGCGCGATCCGCAACGCCAGGCCGGTCGGCCGCTTCATCAACAACCATGTCGGCGCCTTCGCGGTCGGCTGCGTGCACGATGACGATCGCATCGGCCGGCAGCTCGGCTGCGCCACGGCGCGGTTCTACTACGGCGACAACGACGCCGAGCTGAACAAGGTGCGCTTCGGCTCGTCCGAAGGCGTCGCGGCGATCAAGGCGCGCATGGCCGGCTATACCGATGCCGACATGATCGAAACCGGCATGGCGATCGGCGGCAACGCCGACAGCGTGTGCCGGCAGGTCGAGCGCTGGGCGCGGGCCGGGCTGGACCAGATGATCTTCATGTTCCAGGTCGGCCGCCTCACGCACGACCAGGTGCAGCGCTCCATCGAGATTATCGGGGAGAAGGTGATTCCCCGCTTCCCTGACTGATACCAACCGATGTCGAAGCACGATTTCCGCGCCACCGAGTTCGCCAACCGCGTCGCCCGCACTCGCGAGACGATCGGCGCGGCCCGGCTCGACTGGCTACTGGTCATGCACCCGATGTCGTTGCACTGGCTGATCGGCACGGAGGCGAAAAGCTATCAGGCGTTCCAATGCCTGGCGCTGTCGGCCCGCGCCGGTCCACTGGTGATGTTCACCCGGTCGTCCGAGAGGTGCGAGTTCATCGAGGACAGCCTGGCCGATGAGGTGGTCGGCTGGGGCGGCGGCGAGCCGGAGGACCCGATCGAAGCATTTTCGCGCCTTGCGGTCCGGCTCGGCCTGCGCGTCGCGCGCGTCGGGCTGGAAACCCCGCCTTACTATCTACATCCGCATCACTACGCCCGGCTGAAGGATCTGCTCGGCGCGGCGCTGGTCGCCGAGCCGGTCATCCTGGTGCACACGCTGCGTGCGGTGAAATCGCCGCGCGAGATCGCGTTGATCCGCCAGTCCGCGCGCATTGCCGACCTGGCGATGGGCGCCTGCGTCGGCGCCGCGGCAGCGGGACGTACCGAGCTGGACATCGCCGCTGCCGTCTACCAGACTCTGATGGTGAACGGCAGTTCCTTGCCGGCGAGCACGATCAACCTGGTGACCGGCGACCGTTGCGGCTTCGCGCACGGCGCGCCGACGCTGCGCCGGCTGCAACGCGGCGACCCGGGCAACATCGAGTTCGGCGCTGCCTACAAGCGCTACACGAAAACGATCGGCGGTCAGTTCAACCTCGGCCAGGCTAGTGCCCGCGTGCGCGAGTTGTACGACGTGGCACGCGCCGCGTTTGAGGCGTGCCTGGGCGAAATCCACGACGGCGTTCCCGCCATCGTGCCGCACGAGGCGGCGAAACGCGTCATCGCCGAAGCCGGAATGGACCGCTACCGGTTGCATACCACCGGCTACGGCGTCGGTCCGGGCGTGCCGCCGTCCTGGGGCGAGCCGCTCAACATGTTCGGCGGCAGCACCGACGTGCTGCGCGCAGGCATGGTGGTGTCGATCGAGCCGCCGGTGTTCATCGCGCGGGAGCGGCTCGGCGCGCGCATCATCGACAACGTCCTGGTGACCGAGACCGGCGCGGAGTTGCTGTCCGATTACAAGCTGGATCTGATCGAGATCGGTTAGCCGCGGGCACGGTCCACCCTCCCCACGAACACTCTCCCCACCAGCGCTCTCCTCACGAACACCCTCCCGTGCCCCACCAAAGCCAACCGCGCGCGTCTCGCGCCGCACCTGCGAACCCGCCGGCTTCCCAGCCTTCCCCCCACCCGGCATGATGCCCCCAGCACAATCATGCGACGCCGGCACGGGCAAGCGACGCCAGCAGGGGAACGATTCATGGCCGATGGCAGCATCGACACGCGCACA
>DASRQX010000011.1:0-32337 GCA_035696165.1 Acetobacteraceae bacterium
GCAACCCTCTCATGCATGACTTCCATTTATCCCTCCGCCATACCAGGACCGCCGGCGTGGGGACCTCACGAAGATGAACTCTAGGAATCGTGCTCCGGGGACGTTGCCGTCCCGTGGCTCCAGTGGGGGTGATCGAGGTACTCCGGGTCCAACTAAATAACGGGCTCTTCCGCACCATAGAAATACCGACGTCGGTGCCGACGGGTTAGAGACAATATCGTCGATGCCGCCGCTGGGCCAGTTTCATCCAGGGTGGGTCGGCTCAAGGCCGGTGGCGAACTAAATTGAAATTAAGTCCTGCTCGGTGGCCTCTAATACCAGGCGCCCGAATGATCGACCCTTCGGTGCTACCGCCGTCATGCCGGCGCACGCCGGTATCCACGACTTTCTTTGCTGCGACGAAGACAAGTCGTGGATACCGGCCTGCGCCGGCATGATGGGGGTAGCGGCCCGTACGTCAATGATTAGGGCCGTTATTATAAAAGCAGGAGATGGCTCGCTGGCGGAAGTGGGGCCGTAGACCAAAAGGAATTCAGGTCGTGCGGGACGTTGGCCCGGCGCTCAATCGAGAAGAGCGCTGGCCTGTGGCGGGGGGGCGAGTGTCTCAATAGGCCGCTGCCAGTCGCCCACGCAAGAAAGTCATCTACTAACAAATCCGCCGAATCCGTGTCAGCAACGGTGTCGGTCTTCGTGACCTTCACCGATTGTTAACGGGCCAACGGTAACAACGCGGGCAGCTCGCCGACCAAAAGGTTGTCAAATGCCCAACACTGATCGACGAGAAGTCGGATTCAATGCTGAGGTGATGGCGATGGTCGTCGTGCATTCGCGGCGAGCGGCGCAGACGATGGGCCTGCCCATCGGCACTCCCACCGATATTTGGTTTGATCCCAAGGTGGCCGAAGTCACCATGTTCTATGGCGACAGCAGCGCGCAACACGTGTTGCATTCAGCGAGGCTCAGTGCGCTGCTGATCTCCTACTGCGTGCGCGCCGGAATCAAGATCCCACGCCAACTCGAACGTTCCATGCGAGTGGACAGAGATGCGGTCGTGCTCGTGTTTGGCACCAGCTGCTCGACACCGCCAACAACTCTGGCCCTCGAGCAAGCGCGTACGGTGACCGCGCCGCGTGCATCGATGACTTGGGCCAAAGAGGGGGTGTAGGAGAGCGGACGCCCATAAATTGTCCCAAGTTCAAATTCCTATATCCTAATTCGGACATAACCCGACGGTCGGTTCGGAACGGGCGCGCGGCTAGCCGGCATTTCTCATTGCTGCTGCGGCAGGACGGGGGGTAGAGGCCTGTGCGTCGATGTTCAGCGCCGTTGGTGTCAGGCGCCGCGTGCCGCCGCCACCGCCTGGCCGTCGGTCACAAACCCGCTCAACACCGCATGCAGGTTCGCGTTCGCCGCTACCAGGTTGCCGGTCTCGCGCGGCTCACCGCCCGCCGGATCAGTGGCATAGCCACCCGCCTCGCGCACCAGCAGCAGCCCCGCCGCGATGTCCCAGCGCTTCACCCCCAACTCCCAGTAGCCGTCGTACCGCCCGGCCGCCACCCACGCGAGATCCAGCGCCGCCGCGCCAAACCGCCGGATGCCCGCCACCTGAGGCATCAGCGCGCCTAGCGTATGCGCGAACGCCAGCCGCCGCGCTGGCGCCACCGCGGCAAACGGGATGCCGGTGGCGAACAGCGCCTCGCTCAGGTCCCGGCGCGCCGAGACGCGCAGCCGACGCTCGTTCATGAAGGCGCCGCCGCCCTTCTCGGCCCAGAACATCTCGTCCACCGCCGGCGCGTAGACCAACCCTGCGGCCAGTTCGGACTCGCCCCCCGCAATCCGCCGCTCCAGCCCGATGCTGATCGCCCAGTGCGGAATGCCGTGCAGGAAGTTGGTGGTACCGTCCAGCGGATCGATCACCCAGCGCCACGCCCAGTTCTCCGAGCCGGACGCGCCAGATTCCTCCATCAGGAAGGCATAGCCCGGCCGCGCCTTGTAGAGTTCCTCGCGCAGGACCTGCTCGGCGCGGATGTCGGCCTGGGAGACGAAGTCCGACGGCCCCTTCACCGAGACCTGCAACTGCTCGACCTCATTGAAGTCGCGCAGCAGCCGCTTCGCGGCCTTGTGCGCGGCGTTGGCCATCACGGTCAGATGCGGGGAAAGGCGGAACGCCACGGCGCGCTTATCCCGGTCAGCCCAAGGGCGCGCTAACTCTTGGCTCGCTCCATGTAGCTGGCGTCCTCGGTCCGCACCACGATGCGCTCGCCGGCTTCGATGAAGGGCGGCACCATGGTCTTCACTCCGTTGGACAGCTTTGCCGGTTTGTAGGACGAGGACGCGGTCTGCCCCTTCACCACCGGATCGGCCTCGACCACCTCCAGCACGACGCTGGGCGGCAGGTGCAGGCCCACCGGTTCGCCCTCCACCAGATCGACCGTGACGTTCATCTGGTCCTGCAGGAATGGCGCCTGGTCACCCAGCAGATCGAGCGGGATGTGGTGCTCCTCGTACGTCTCGGGGTCCATCAGCACGATGTTGGTCCCGTCGGTGTAGGAGTAGGTGAACTCCTTGTTGTCGGTCATCAGCCGCTCGACGGTGTCGGCGGTGCGCCAGCGCTCGTTGGTCTTGTTGCCGGACTTGAGGTCGCGCATCTCCACCTGGATGAAGGCACCGCCCTTGCCGGGGGTGATGATCTGCTGCTTGAGCACCGTCCAGCGGCGACCGTCATGCTCGATCACCTGGCCGGCACGGATCAGGTTCGCCTGCTGCTTCATGGGGGAACTCGTGCTGCCTGTCTTTGGGGGTGCGGGCTTCTAGACCCGGGTGCCGGGAGGGGCAAGGTGGACCGGTCATCGGTAACGGATCCCTTTGAGATCCCCTAGACTTTATTCCTGTCGATGGCGCGTTGAGCCGCAGCCAGCCCGTGCCGCCGGCGCATGCCTATGAGCGGGCCAACCTCAACCGATTCCAGGAGCGTTGTTGTCCGCGCTTGCCGTCGTCGGCTGGAGTCTGGGCTGCTTGCTGCTCGCCGCCATGGGAGGGTTGACCCAATGAAGCTGAACCGCCTGCGTGCCGGGCCGCGTCGATTGGGCCGCGTCGATTGGGGTGCGCCGATCGGGGCCTGCCGGTCGCCAGCCCGCCGCGGTACGGTCTGGCAACTGTCCGCGACGCGGACGAAACGATAGGGAGTGTGTTCGCTGATGTCGCGGATGAGTGCGTTGAAATCCTGGCGATCGTTGCGAAGGGGGATGTAGGCGGGGCTGACGCAATTCGAGCGTGCCGTATGAAGCACGCGCCGCCGTTCGCGGTCAAGCGCAAGCTGTTGCACTTCCCGCGACGCGCGGGGCAACGGAGATCGTCATCGCCCGCCATGCTGGGCCGGCTATCAGAACGATCGCTAGTGTCATCGAACGATCACCGTACCGCCTGCGATCATGGCGAAATGCGAATGTATCTTGTTAACCGGCCAACAAATAATGGGGACTTAAAATGCGTCCGCTCCGGTTCAAGCCGCAATTCGGGTTGCTCGCCTTTACCGCGTTCGCGGGGGTCGGATTGACCGGCGTCGCACATGCCGCGCAGATCCAGACGGTGTTCGTCGTCGCGCTGGAGAACCACAACTTCACGCAGCCCAGCAGCGTGACCTCGCCCCAGCAGCTGCTGGGCAATACGGCCGCACCGTTCTTGAACAGCCTCGTCACGCCGGGCAATCCGAACGCGCAATTCACATCGTACGCGACGGACATGACGAACGTCGCGCCGGGCATTCACCCGTCCGAGCCGAACTATATCTGGCAGAACGGCGGCTCGAACTTTGGCGTCCTGAGCGATGCCGATCCGTCGAGCGGCGCCGGCAACATCATATCGGCGCGCAGCCTGACAGGGCAGCTCTCGGCCAAGGGCATCAGCTGGAATTCCTATCAGGAGGACGTTCAGTATTCCACATCGCCGCTGGTCAGCGCCTCGGGCACCGGTGGCACCCATAACGGCAATACTGTCACGCCAAACACGTACAACGGCACGTTGCAATATAACTACGCCGTGAAGCACAATCCGATGGCGTTCTTCACCGACAGCAATACGAATCCGAGCGTGGGCCGGACCTTCGCGCAGCTTCAAACCGACCTGACTAACAACACCTATGCACGTTACAACTGGATCACGCCCGACCAGTACAACGACATGCACAGCTCGCTGAACACCAACTTCACTTACCACGGCATCACCTACCTGGCCGGCACCGACCAGGAAGCGATAGCTCTCGGCGACAACTTCCTGTCGCAGATCGTTCAGGAACTCGAGGCGACGACAGCTTTCCGGAACAGTACCGGCATGATCGAGATCTGGGACGACGAGAGCGAGGGGGGCGACACCTCCGCCTTTGACATACCGGAAATCATCATCTCCAAGGACGCCATCGGCAACGCTTTCGACGTCACCGAACCGTTGACACACAGCGCGGATCTGCTGACGAACGAGGAAATATTTCAGGCGGGTTCGTGCCTGCTCGCGGCTTGCAACTCGCCCGATCTGTCGGCGTTCTTCCAGCCCGGCTCGATCCCTCAGGGCGTGCCCGAGCCCGCCTCCATCGGCGTCTTGGGCGCTGGCCTGCTGGGTTTGTTCCGAGCGCGCCGCCAGCGGGGCTGACCCACTGGAATGCGTCTCTGCGGAGTGGTTTCAAGCGGTTTCGGAATGGCGCGATGGCCACGCCGGCGCGAGCACCGGCCTGGCGTGATACCAGTGGCCCTAATGACTGACCGTTCGGCCGGCCTCGGGCCGCTGGTATGTGTCTCGGCTTGGCGCGGGGCCGCAATTCGCCTCTCCTTGGCAACCCCGCGCACGATACCAGCCGCCCGAAATGGTGGAAGAGTCAGCATTTCGGGCGGCTGGTATCAGTCACGAGGTCCAAGATCGTTCCCTCCCTCCCGCCCGAGCCGTGAAGCGGATGCCGCATACCAATGGTCATAAAGCATGACCGTTGGTCACCGCGGTCCGCCTGACTGTCAGCGAACGACCCAGAAGTGGCTGTCCTATAAGGGATTTTTGTCGATTTTCGGCGGTGTCGATTTGAACTGAATCACGCTGGCTCGAGCGATTTTACCGGCGGATCAGGCCCTATACCAGGCGGCGAAATGGACGATTCTCCCCCCCGTCATTGCCGGCCTGCGCCGGCCATGACGGATGGAGCAGCCGGTGGGTCAATCCTTTCGACGGCTGGTATTAATTTCCTCGAATGAGGACCATCCCGGAGGTCTCGAGTTGTAGGTTCCGCAGTTCATCGATCGACAGATGAACACGAAATACCGACATGGCGCATGTGGTACTTGCATGCCCCCTTCGATCCCGATGCCGATTTCACGCTCGGCTGCCAGCAGAGATACCCTCCCCGCGTGAGTTCTGACGCGGTTGCAATTCCGAGCGTCGAGAAGGCCTTGCGGGGGTCCCGAAGGTCCGGATCCATCGCTTTTCCAGCTTGAATCCATCGATCCGTCTTATTGGTCGCCAGCTTCCTGCGACCCTACCTGGACGGTCAAGGGACGACACGGAGACGGTGTTGTCACCGAGAGGGTGTTGTCGCGGGGGGCGATCGAGCGTTCGTGAACTCCGTCGTATCTCAAGGAGATTGGCATGACTGTCGATCGTGGACGACGCAATGCGCTGCTCGGATTCAGCTCCGTAGTTCTTGGCACGGCCGCTCTGGGTGCCGGCCCGGCTCATGCCGAAGCCGGCAGCTTCACGATTCCGCATGGCGCGGTCGCGCTGCCTGAACTCATGGAGCGTCTGCGCAAGGCTCCGCGCAGACGGGACTTCAAGACGGTGCCGATGATCCTCGATCACGCGGATCTGTGGGACGACACCGCGCTGAAGGAAGTCATTGCCTATCGGGGTGCGCCCAAGCAGGTCTGGGACAACACGGACATTGGAAGTCCCTGGATGAATCTCATGCGCAATTCAATCAATGCGCAGGAGTTCTCCTTCGGACATCGTGATTTCATCGCCGTATCAGCCACGCACGGCTCCGCCCACCTGGCGCTGTTCGACCAGGCCATGTGGGACAAATACAGGCTCGCCGAGATGGCCGGTGGGGCCTTCAAGACGAACACGCTCATCATCCAGAAGGCCGCGCCATCGCAGCTCTCCGACTTCGAGGACCCCAAGAGCGTGTTCGGGCCTGCCGGCAACACGATTCCGGCGCTGCAGGCTCGTGGCGTTGTGTTCATGGCCTGCCACAACGCGATCTGGGAAATCACCGGAAAGCTGCTGGCGAACGGCGTGAACCCCGACCGAATTTCGCACGAGGCGGTGGCTGCCGAGCTCACCAACCATCTGGTTGACGGCAGCGTGCTCACGCCCGGGATCGTTGCGACGATCCCCGAGTTGCAGCAGGCCGGATTCCACTACGCGAAGTGAGCTGCATCATGCACCCGAGATCCTTCCGCGCGGCCCTGACGGCCGCCGCGATTTTGCTGCCGATGCTGCCGGCGCTGAGCTTCGCCGCGCAGGCCGCTGCAGAGGCCGAAATGTTTCCGCCCTGGCAGCACGGGACGAACAACGATGCTACGAACCGCGGCTTCGAGTTCACGGTTCCTGAGGTCGACGATCTGGCCGATTTCCACGGCGACATCACCGATCCGAAGCTCGTGCTCTATGTCGGCGGCAACTATTTCTTCGCGATGGCGCCACTGGTCGAGGCGTTCGAGGAGGAACATCCTGACTACAAGGGCCGCATCTATTGGGAGACCATTCCGCCGGGGCTGCTGGTCAGGCAGATCGCGGCGGGTGGCACCATCACCTCGGGGAACATGACCTGGACGGCCAAGCCGGACGCCTACTTTGCCGGCCTCAAGAAGGTCGACGCGTTGATCGGTCAGGGACTGCTCACCGGCCCGGCCGTGCCGTACGCAACCAACACCCTCACGATCATGGTGCCCAAGGCCAATCTCGGCCACGTGACCGGTCTGGCCGATCTTGGGAAGCCCGAAATCCGTCTCGCCATGCCCACCCCCGAATTCGAAGGCATTGCGCGGCAGATCGAGGCGTCGCTGAAGAAGGCTGGCGGGCAGGCGCTCGCCGACGCGGTCTACAAGACCAAAGTGGCTGACGGCAGCACCATCCTCACGCATATCCACCATCGCCAGACACCGCTCCTTCTGATGCAGGGGCGGGCCGAGGCAGGGGTCACGTGGCAATCCGAAGCGATGTTCCAGGCGCAGGCGGGACATCCGATTGCCTATGTCGACATCCCGGCCAGCCAGAACACAACGGCGATATATGCCGGCGCGGTGGTGAAGGGCGCGCCACACAAGGAGGCGGCGAGCCTCTGGCTTTCCTTCATCCACTCCCCGAAGGCGCTGTCGATCTTCGAGCACTACGGGTTCAAGCCATACGCCGGCAAGGCCGCGACCGGCTGAACCGCGTGACCTTATTGCATAGGAGCGAGACATGTCCGCAACCACATTCACACGCATTGCCGAGCATGCGCCAGCCATCCCAGAGGCAAGACGCGACTGGCGCATGGCCGCCATTGCGTTGCTGTCGATCCGCTTCGTCCAGGGCTTCATCTATTGGGGCGGCGGCTCGCGCCGCTTCATCTACGCACCGTCCAAGCTGGATCCGAGCGCGTCGAGTTGGATGGCGAACAAGTTCCAGGCAGCGATGCCGGGAGCGCTGTTCGGCACTGATCATCTGATCAGCTTCCTGTTGACGCATTTCTATCTGCTTTATTCCGGAGTCATTCTGTTCAGTGCTGCCGAGTTGATCGTCGGGGCGATGCTCATGACGGGGCTGCTCACTCGCGTTGCGGCGCTGTTCTCCATGGGCTTCTCGGTGCTGCTGATGGCGATGTTCGGTTGGCAAGGCGCCACCTGCATCGATGAATGGACGATGGCGGCATGCAATCTTGCGATGGGTGCGGGCCTGCTCCTCGGGGGCAGCGGCGCCTATTCGCTCGACAACGTCCTGCTTCATCGCAAGCCGGCCCTGGCGGAAAGACCTTGGTTTCGCTGGATGTCGGGCAGTCTGCCATTGCCTCAGAGCGATGGCGGCTTCAGTAAGCTGGCGTTCGCTGTGCTCGCGTTTGTCGTGATCTTCAACGTCGGCACCTATAACTATTATCGCGGTTCCGTGTTGACGCCGTTCCACGGCGGACCGGTCAGCCCGACCAAACATCACCTGACATTGAGCCGGGCGGAACTGCTGCCCGACGGCAGCGTGCGTTTCCACGTGTATCTCGATGGCGGCACGCCAGAGGCCCCGGTGCATGTGGTGGCCGCTGATCTGCTGGACAGCAATAAGCACTCCGTCGCGCATTGGAATGCAGCCCTGCTGTCCAAACTGCCGAAGACTGCCTTCGCCAACGACTACGCGTACAACAAATTCGGGCCGGGCGCGTTTGGGATGCAAGCCAAGATGGGAGCCGCCGCCACTTTGACATTGCCCGTGCCCGCGTCCGTGTCCGAAACGACCACCGGTGCGACGTATATGCAGTTGACCGATGTAGACGGCAACACTTTCACCGCGGCACTTGGGCAGTAACCCCGGTCCAGACGCAACGGTTTCGAGAACCACTCCATCATCACCAACACATGGGTCGGCGCCTATGGATCGCCCTTCGTGAGCCCAGCCAATTGCCTTGGCGCTATCGGCTGGACCAGGGGTCTTGTAACGGGTGCGCACCGGTTTGAGACCAGCCGTCCGAATGATCGACTCTTCCGCTGTGCCCCCCGTCATGCCGGGGGGCATCGTTGGTGGGTCAATCTTTACGGCCGCTGGTATTAAACTGCGAAGATGGGTGGTGAGCGGTCCTGGCGGCTGTCAGGACGGCCTGTCACTCGGCGGGCGCGACCCTGTCGTGGGTCGACACAGGCGCCATCGCCTCGAACACACCGTCACGTCGAATTAGCGCATGAAACAGCGCCGCTGCGACATGCAGCAGGATCAGCGCAAAGAACGCGAAAGCAAGGTAGAAATGTGCGTCCCAGAACAGCGTGTGCAGGCTGTCGCTCTGCGGCAGGATCGCCGGAAGGTGCACGCCCCCGAACAGCGCGACCGGGTAGGCGGCAGCCGACAGCATTCCCCAGCCGAGCAGCGGCATGCCGATCATCAGGACGTAGAACGCGTAATGCGACAGGTGGGCCGCAAGCTTCATCGGCTCGGGCAGGTCGACCGGCAGCGACGGCGCACCGTAAACTATGCGCACCACCAGGCGGAAGAGTGCGAGTACCAGAATGGCGATGCCGAGCGGTTTGTGGATCGAAACAAGCGTCAGGTATTTCGGCATGACGGTGGACACCATGCCGACGCCGATGAACAACATCGCCAGGATGCAGACCGCCATGAGCCAGTGCAGCAGGCGCTGCAGCACGGTGAAGCGCGTGCGAACCCCGTTCACGGCTTGGCCCCCGTCGTCGTTCGGGGGTAGTCCGCCGCCTCCGCCGTGCGGCGGTCATACGACTTCGCGTAGGCAGACGAACGAGCGGCCGGGAACGGGTCGTCCGATGTCCGTATGCCGCTCGGCAGGACGGTCGGATCGAAGTTGATGTCGCGGCACGGGCCGTCCACTTCGGCTTCAATCTGCTGGACGGTGAGCGTGCCAACCTCGACGGTGCGACGATCGTCCGGCCAGGCCTTGCTGGGGTCCGCGGTGGGATCGCCCGGATTCGCCACGCTTACCACCATGGTCCAGCGCTGCGGGCCGCCGCGGACCCGCTCGGTGATCTCTTGTTCGAGGAAGTCGGGGCCACGCTTCGCGAGATCATCGGGCGAGACCGAGACCGGTTGCGCCGCCGGCAGAAGCGACCATCGCACCGCATGGTCCGCTCCGGAATTGTCGACGAAGATGAAGCTGTCGAGGCTGTTGAAGCGCTCCTCAGCATAGCTGCCGGTCCATCGAGCGCTTTTGGCCCATGCGCCGAACGCTGCGATCTCGGGATGCGCGCCGGCGAATGTCTTCATCGCGTTCGGGTCCTTGCTCGCCGAGGCGAGCAGCAGGTCGTAAAAGGCCTGCGGCGTGGATACTGCAAAGAATGGGGCATCGATCATCGCGGTGCGCCATTGCTGCCCGTCCGGCGTTGAGATCCGCAGTCCCAGGCCCCGCACCCGGACCGTCGCATCCGGCGCGTTCGGATTGTCGGTGGCGAGGTTGAAGCGCCCGAGGGCCGGGTACTGGCCGCGGGTGAAAACCTGAGCCTGTGAAAGCGTGGACCCGGCTCCATTCGCTTCGAAGATGCCGGTGAAGCAGATCCCCTTGGCGTGGTTTTTGCGGTGGCCGAGTGGCGCGCCAGCGGGCGGCGCGAACGCGTCCACCATTTTGTCCGGCGTGAGGCGCCGAGGCGAGAACCATCCCGCCGTGTAGGCGAAGGCAGCGGCAGCGGCGCCGACGATGACGGCGATCAGGACCAACGATCCAAACACGGAACGCGCGGGCGGCCGGTGCGGCTGGAGCATTCGAACCTCGCTGTCACGGTCGACAGGCTTTGACTCAAGTTTATCATTTCTGTGCGTCATGACCAGTCTGCCGCCGCGGTCCGGCGTGGGCCGCGGCCGGGAGGCTCAGGTGGAACAGCAACGCCGCGGCGGTGGTCTGGGACGAGGTTCGGCCTTCGCGGCTGGACAGCAGGCAAAGCCGTTCCACCGTATCCGGGTCGGCGTGGGCAGGAATGGACTGTCCGGATATGGGGGCCGCCAGAATCTGTTAGTTTTGTGGGTTCTGGTTGACGGAGGGCTGGCGCAACCCGAGCCAGGCCGTGACCGCCGGGTCCGGTGCGGCTTTTCTACGCAAGTCAACTCGGAGAGAGACCATGATGAAGCCTGTTCTGATCGTCGGCGCCGGCCCTGTCGGAATGACGATGGCCTCCGAACTCGCACGCTTCGGCGTCGCTGTCCGTATCGTCGATAAAGCCGCGCAGCGGACCGACAAATCCAAGGCCCTTGTTCGTTGGAGCAGGACGCTTGAATTGCTGGACCGTGGCGGCGGATCCGCGCCCTTCGTCGATTCTGGCTTCAAGGCCGAGGCGGTCAACTTCATCGCGGCCGACAAAGCAATTGGCCGCGTCAGCATGGAGAGCGTGCAAAGCCCATACCCTTACGGCTTGATGCTGTCGCAATCCGAAACCGAACGCCTGTTGGAGGAACGACTTCGCGATCTCGGCATATCGGTCGAGCGACAGGTGGAGCTCACCACGTTCACAAATGGTGATGACGGCGTCGAAGCCCGCCTGCGACACGCGGACGGGCACGATGAGACCGTGTCGTCGGATTGGCTGGTCGGATGCGACGGGGCCCACAGCGCAGTGCGCCACGGCCTCGGCGCGACTTTTTCGGGGGAGACGCTGAACAGCGACTGGATGTTGGCCGATGTTCACATGACGGGTTATCCCTGTCCCGATTCCGAACCCTCAGTTTACTGGCATCAGGATGGCGTCGTTGTCATTTTCCCGATCTCCCCGGGCCGCTACCGGGTTCTTGCCGACTTGCCTGCGTCCGGCGCTGAACATCCGTCGACCCCGACGCTGGAACAGGCTCAGGCAATTGTCGACCGGCGCGGTCCGCCGGGGTTGGTGGCCTTCGATCCGATCTGGCTTGCGGGGTTCAGGATCAACGGCCGCAAGGTATCGAGCTACCGATGGGGCCGCGCCTTCCTTGCCGGTGATGCGGCGCACGTGCATAGCCCGGCGGGAGGCCAGGGCATGAACACCGGGATGCAGGATGCCTTCAACCTGGCCTGGAAGCTGGCGCTGGTGGTCCGCAAAAAATGTGATGAGCATCTGCTCGACAGCTATAGCCCGGAGCGCAGCAAGGTCGGCGATGAGGTGCTCAAGGCCGCCGGCCGGCTGACGACCGTCGGAACGCTAAGCAACCCGGTCGCCCAGACGGTGCGGAACCTGATCGGTCGCGTCATGCTGGGCCTCGCCCCGGTTCAGCATGAATTTGCGGATACGATGACTGAGCTGGACTTCGCGCATTTTTGGAAAAGGTCCCATTGTATCTATAAGTTAGCTAAAATTGGTTATTTCGCATAACCTATTGATTTTATTGAGTTTTTCCGAAAAATGCGTAAAGTCTAGCTGAGGTCTCGATCGGATATCCCGACAGTCCCCTGAATGGCCCCAGCCTGCGCGAGGGGCCGAAGCCGGGCGAGCGGGTAGTCCTGGTCGCCGACCAGATTCCCATCGGATCGGGCAGTGCGCCGCTCTTCGCACTGCTCGCGCAACGGACTACCGCGACAACCGGTCTGCTCACGAGATTTGCAGGATTGCTCGACCCCGATATACGTCCGCCGGTCCGCGCGGGCGGTCTCTGGCTGGTTCGGCCCGACGGCTATGTGGCCTGTTCGTCCAGCGACTCCACGGTCATCGTCCACTATCTCGACGACGTCATCCGGCCGCCTGCCGTCGCGGCCTAGCGTCTATCGGGGACCGCCGTCGACCGGTCATGAATGGCTGCCCGTCACCGGCAACCGAGGGGAGCAGTTTGCCAGTTTGGCGCATCGCGGAGTGGCTGGAACATATCGATCCCGGCACGCATCGCCGGATCAAGGGGCTGCGCCTTGTCACGGCTTACGGCATCGCCGCACTTCTCGGGCGGTTGCCAGAGTTCTCGCGCGGGCTGTCCAATGGCGCCTGGCTCCGCTTCCTCGCCGCAGGCTTCGCGCTCTGGGCCAGTGTGTCCGAGGCTCGCACGACCCGGGCGGAGTCCAGCCGTGACCTTGTGGTGCTCTGTGCGGCGGCCGCGCTCGGCGCGGTCTCCATGATCGTGCTTTCCCCCGTCCTGAGCGGGCCGGGCCACCCGGGGGCTGAGCTCACGCTCGTGAGCGGAGCCTTTCTCGTCGGCTACCTACGCCGTTTCGGTGTTCTGGGCATGGGCGTCGGGTCGCAGATCTTTATCGGTCAGTTGCTCGCCTATGGTGCGCAACTGGTCAACTCCGACCTGTGTAGCATTGGGCTTGCGGCCGTGATAGCGGCAGTGGGAGCGGTGGTTCCGCGGATGCTGAGCGGTCCGGCTGAGCATCCGGCGGTTGCCGCCCCCATCCCGCCTCTGCCTGCCAGCGTGGTGCCGCCGGAATTGCGCATGGGGTTGCAGGCGGCGCTTGGCGGGTTGGTCATCGTCGTGTTGAATGACGCGATTGGCCTCGATCAATCGGCCTGGGCGATCACGGCCTGCACCTATGTCGTCGCTGGTTCCACCGCAGGCACCATCGACCGGGTTCGCCGGCGGATCATCGGGACGGCCATCGGCGTGCCGCTGGGCATCGCCTGCCTGCTGCTCGCGCTGCATGCTCCGCCGCTGGTCTGGATGGCGGCCGCACTGGCGATGATCATTTACGCGATGGCGTTGCCGGAGCGATACGACATCGCCTGCGCGGCCTATGCTTTCACGCTGATGGTCACGCTGGCCGCCACCGGAGAACACTCGCTGCTGGTGCTTGTTGCGCGCGCATGGGAGACGTTGCTCGGCGCAGGGATCGGTGCGACGGCGGCGCTGGTGGTGCTGCCGCTTCGCCCCGGACAGCCACAGGCTTGATGGGAGTCATCGCGTCCGAGACAGTTGGGGACCGCAACGACCTTCGTGCCGCGAGCAATTGGTGCGGGCATCGCCGGCCGAATATCCGCAATCGGCGCTTCATGCCGCCGACAATTTCCCAGAATGAACGTCTGCTTGTGGCCGTTGTTCACCGCGAAGCTGTCAGTCCGATAACACTTAACGAATCCGGCTGGTTAGCCCAAACGATCGGGCTGCCGCTGCTTTCTGTCGGCTGGTGTCGCGCAAACTGGCTCACCACCCGCCCGACAGTAGTCATGTCTACCGGCAAGGCAGTGAAAGTTAGTTGGGGTTTGTCAGAAAGTTAATGTATATGACAGTCGCAGACAACCATTTTAGCCGCGAGTCACCGCAGTGTGAGCCTTCCCGCCAACGGCATCACCGCGGAGGTCATTCGTGAGACGATGCTGCCGTGTCACCTCAGCTTCGAGCTGCTGGCGGCCACGCTCGCCGCGCTACCTCCGCCGCCGCGGGAGCGACGATCGCCTGGCAGCGGGCGCGGATCACGCGGTGGCTGCAGGAGATCTCCACGCTGATGCCGGCGAATGCGACGCAGGCGTGGCTGGCGGCGGACATCCTGATCGTGCGGGAGATGGCGGGCACCATCGCGGCGCAGGTCCACGCAGCGGGGCTGGCGGTGCCGCCCACTGGCTTGCGACCTTGTGGCCGCGGTGGCGAGGCCAGCCACGGGGGTCGAGACAATCCGCTGGGCAATCCCGCATTGAACCTGGCGCCACGCCGCGGCGCGCGGGCGCGCACCTCCGGCCGCGCCTGCCACGCGCCGGCGATGGCGAACGGGCGGTGCATGATGCACGGCGGGTGGAGCGCCGGGCCGCGGACGGCGGAGGGGATGGCGCGGATGACCGCCGCGCGCACTACACGTGGGAAGTGCTCGGCGCCGCAGCGGGCGATGGGGCGGTCCGTGCGGACGCTGCCCGTGCGGGTACGGCTGTGCGCCGCGGCGTCGCTGCTGAAGCAGTACCTGCTGGCGGAGATGGCGGCGCGGCTGGGGGTGGGGCTGGCGGAGTCGAAGGCGCCGGCGCTTCCGGACAATCGGGTGGTTTTGAAAAATCCGGACACTACCCCATACAACAGTCTGCTGGCGGAGATGGTGGCGCAGCTGGGGGCGTGGTTGGCGGAGTTGAGGGTGCCGGCACTTGCGGACAATCGGGCGATTTTGAAGAATCCCGACACCACCCGATGCAACAGTCTGCTGGCGGAGACGGCGGCACGGTTGGGGGCGCGGCTGGCGGCGGGACCGGTGGTGTTGAAGGCGCCGACGCTTGCGGACAATCGGGCGGTTTCGAAAGATCCGGACGCTACCCCATGCAACAGTCTGTTTGCGGAGACGGCGGCGCGGTGGGGGGCGCGGCTGGCGGCGGGGCTGGCGGAGTTGAAGGCGCCGGCGCTACCGGACAATCGGGCGGTTTCGAAAGTTCTGGACGCTACCCCATACAACAGTGTGCTGGCGGAGATGGCGGCGCGGCTGGTGGCGGGGCCGGTGGAGTTGAAGGCGCCGGCGCTTGCGGACAATCGGGCGATTTTGAAGAATCCGGACACTACCCCATACAACAGTCTGCTGGCGGAGATGGCGGCGCGGCTGGGGGCGGGGCTGTCGGCCGGGCCGGCGGAGTTGAAGACGCGGGTTCTTCCGGACAATCGGGCGGTTTTTGAAGAATCCCGACACTACCCCATGCAACAGTCTGCTGGCGGAGATGGCGGCGCGGCGGCAGGCCATCGCGGTGGCTCGGGCGGCGCAGGGTGCGGCGCGAATTGCGCGTCACGACCTCATGCAACTGTATGCGGGTGGGCCGGGTGGTTGCACGGAGGGCACGATGGTTGCACGGAGGGCGCGGTGGTTGCGGCCCGACCCTCACCCTCGTCGCTTCGCGGCTCGACCTCTCCCGCGACGAGCGGGAGAGGTATAGCAGGTCGTTACCCGCGCTCTTCCGACTGGCCCCCGGGCGGGTGGCGCCTGCCCTCCAGGTCGCGTACATGACCGTCCGGGTCGAAATAATCCGGCCCGATCGGCACCTTGCCGTGTCCGCCCGGTAGGTCCAGCACATAGGTCGGCCAGGCCAGCCCGGTGACGCGCCCGCGCAACCCCGCCAGCAGCCTGCGCCCATCCTGGACCGACACGTGAAACCGCGCCGTGCCGGGGGCGGGATCGAGTTGGTGCAGGTAGTACGGCTTCACCCGCGCGCCCAGCATGGCGCGGAACAGCGCCTCCAGCGCCAGTTCGCTGTCGTTCACCCCGCGCAGCAGCACCGACTGGCCGAGCAGCGGAATGCCGCGCGCCAGCACGCGGCGCAGCGCCGCCCGCGCAGCATCGGTGAACTCGCGCGCGTGGTTGGCGTGCACCACCAGCCACATCGACTTGGCGGTCTCCAGCGCGTCGGCCAGCGCCGGCGTCAGCCGCTCCGGGTCCGCCACCGGCACGCGCGTGTGCACGCGCAGAGTTTCGATATGCGGGATTGCCGACAGCGCCGCGACGATCCCGCGCAGCCGGCGCGGCGACAGCATCAGCGGATCGCCGCCGGTCAGGATCACCTCACGGATCGCCGGCCGCGCGCGGAACCAGTCATACGCGGCGGCGAGTTCCGCATCGCTCAGCAGCCCGCCATCCGGCCCGACCTGTTCGCGGCGGAAGCAGAAGCGGCAATAGACCGGACAGACAAGCAGCGGCTTCAGCAGGGCGCGGTCCGCATAGCGGTGCACCACACCCTTGATCGGCGACAGTGCCTCATCGGCGATCGGATCGAGGCTTTCACGCGGCGCGGTGATCAGCTCCGCCGGGTCGGGTAGGAACTGCCTAGCGATCGGGTCGTCGAGCCAGGAGTTCCCCGGGTCGTTCCCAGCCTCGATCGCGCGGTCGTTCGCGCGGTCGAAGCCTGGGTCGATCCGACGGTCGAACCCCGGGGAAATCAGCGCCCGCATCGCCGGCGTGATCGCCACCGCGTAGCGCCGTGCCACGGCGGCCGCCGCGTCCCGCGCGCCGGGCGCGATCAGGCCGGCCGACACCAGGGCATCGGCCGTCCGCAGGGTTCGTGCATCAGGCGTGGCGCCGTCCGGCATGGCGCCGCACATAATCCAGCCGCCGCTCCCTGGCCAGGGCCACCGCGTTTACCGATCCGTAACGCGGTTGCCCGCCTCTGACCGCGGCGCCGACGAGCGGACCCCCTTTCGGACGCGATGCATGCCCACGTTCCTGACCTCCGAACCGGAAGCTGACACGATCGCGGCATTGGGCGAGGCGCTCGATCTGCTGGATGTCGGCGTCGCGGTGCTCGACCCGGAGCTGCGCGTGCGGATCGTCAACCGCCGCTTTGCTGAGTTGTGGCCGCAGCCGGCCGACACCGCCCCGACACTATCCGAGATGAACGGCGAGATCGTACAGGCATTCAATGTCTCGGGCAATGTCCCGGGCCAAGTCCCAGGCACCAGCGGCGGGTCGGCGACTGCCTAGGCCCGGCTGGAGGCAGCAATGTGCGCCGGCGCATTCCCGCGCGCCGAAATCGTCCTGCAGGACGGGTCGCGCCTGCTGTTGCGCTGCGTGCTGCGCCACGGCGGGGGGCGTGTGCTGACCTGCGCCGCGCTCGCCGCCATTGATCAGCGGGGCATCGATCAGCCGGGCGATCACCCGAGCGATCAAGCGGGCGAGCATACGGCCAACCAATCCATGCAGGCCCGCGACGCCGCCGAGCGGCTGGCGATCGACCTGCGGTTCAGCAATGAGACCCTGGAGAGCCAGGCATCCTATCTTGCCTCGCTGGCCGAAGCCGCCGACGCAAATGCGCAGGCCGCCGAGGAGGCGAAGCGCCTGCTCGAGCACGAGGTGGCCGAACGGCGCCAACTCGAGGACCGGCTGCGCCACATGGCAACCACCGACGCGCTGACCGGAACGCTCAACCGCGCCCAGTTCATGAACCTCGAGCAGCGCGGGGTGGACCGGGTGCGTCAGCGCGACCTGGGTTTCGCAATGCTGGTGGTCGATGTCGACCATTTCAAGTCGATCAACGATCGGTATGGCCACCAGGCCGGCGACACGGCGCTGTGTCACTTGGCGTCGGTGTTGCGGGCCGGGATCCGACGTGTGGATCTGCTGGGCCGGCTCGGCGGCGAGGAATTCGCCGTCGTGCTGCCGGCCATCGGCGAAGAGGGCGCGGGCGCGGTGGCCGAGCGGCTGTGCGCGAACCTGGCCAGCGACCCGGTCCTGCATGACGCGCAGCAGATCCGGATGACGATCAGCATCGGCCTGGCGATGTTGCGAGACGACGACCGCGCGCTAGGGCACCTGCTGGCACGGGCCGATGCGCTGCTGTACGCGGCGAAGCATGCCGGGCGCAATCGCGTGGTGAGCAAGACCCCGGCGATCGCCGCCTGACAGTCTGAAGCCGCCCCCTCTGCCGCGGCGGCCCTCTGCTTCAGCGGAGCCCGCGGGTTTCAAGCCGTCTCGATCAGGTGTCGAGACGGAAGTTCAGGCCGGCCCGGGCGACAGACCGCTGTGGCGACGCCGAGAACACGCCGCGTCGTTGCACCGGCCTTCGAACGGGGATGATCACGGTCAAGGCGGTCTTGGCCACGAAGGGACCCGCCGCCGCTC
This sequence comes from Acetobacteraceae bacterium, assembly GCA_035696165.1. Taxonomy (GTDB): domain Bacteria; phylum Pseudomonadota; class Alphaproteobacteria; order Acetobacterales; family Acetobacteraceae; genus Palsa-883. Next base: position 18,140 of record DASRQX010000011.1, read on the forward strand.
CGCGGCAAAGCTCGCCGATCTGTCGGAGCAAGTGAAACCCGTTGCCGTCGATGACCGGGCCGCCGTCGAAGCCCCATCCGTCGTCGCTGACGGATACTTCGATCCACCCGGCCGCGCGACTGACCACATGCACGAAGACATGGCCTCTTTGCCGGCTGTAGAAACCGTGCTCCATCGAGTTCGACAGCAACTCGTCGACCACGCGCAAGATCGTCCTCTGGTGTGTGGCAGGGCAGGTGCCCTCGAAGCGCAGTTCGAGCTGCACGACAAGATTGCGCCAGCTTCCGTGGGCGATGATCGTCTCGCAGTGCTGCAGCAGCGATCGCTCGAATGGCGCCCACGCCACGGCGGGACTTCGGGAACGCCCACCCATGACAGTGCTGCGCAAGATGGTCGCAGCGGGCGTCGCGGACGTGCTGGCACCGAGGGCGGATCGACTCATGATGATCATTCCTGGGATCTCTCATGCAGTAGACGATCGAGAGGACCTAAATCCGACACTCCCTCGCGCAGGACAGAGTCGAACTGGGACCGCATGATGGCAGTCATGCTGACGTTGTTGACGACCACGTCGCACACGCGCCATCCGGCGGCCGCATGCACTAGGCGCCAGGCAAATAGCTCGCGCGCCGGCAGCTTATCGGTGACTTCGGTCAGCACCAGGATGGAGCTGTCACCCTGGACGACACTGGTAACGGTCATGCGGCCGTCGCCGAGGCCGGTGACTTTCGCGGCGAAGGTCTGGATGAGGTAATTGCGAAACTCCCGGCGGAACGCCTGGCGATCGACCGGGGCCGCGTTGGTCCAACGCCACCCGAGCAGATGCTCGCCGATGACGTCCAGATCGAGGTCCTTGTCCACCAGGGCCGCGAAGCGTCGCTTGCGTTCGTCGGGGTCGATCGCCGTCGAGCCCAGTTGCGCCGAAACGTCCTTGTTGAAGGCGACGACGAATTGGACCGGATCCGGTGTTTGACCGAGGGCGTATACCGCCAGGACGGGCATCAGCACGAGCGCGCCGAACCCTGCGCGCAGGCGGCAACGCCAGCCGAATGTGCCAAGTCCGCGAGAGAACCGGATGCGTCGTTCGACCTTATGAACGAACGACAATTGAATTGGTCTCGCTGGCGCACGCATCTCGGGATGCGGCGCGCGGATCAACGTGCTGTTGGCGGAGAATGTGCTGGTCATGACCATGCCGTAGCCTAGCTCCGACGTTTCACACGTTGATGTCGGGTTTGCTTTACGGCTGCTATTATGTGTCATCGTGGAAACCGGCATGGCGTGGTCGTGGTGGTCTACGTCGCTGGTGTAAGCGCCGACCACCCCGCGATCCGATCAGAACTTGTATATCAGCCCCACAGCGACGGTCGGCTGCAGTCTCCGCTGTGTCAGCGGACTGTTCGCGGCACTGCTCAGCAACTCCGACAGAGTGACGTGCGCGAGGGCGGACCAGTGGTCGGTTATGGCGTATTTTGCCGTCAGCGAGAGCTCCACATTCTTTATACCGGCTGTCGCGTTGTAGGCTTGAATCGGATTGCCGAGAACGGTGGCGCGGGCGGCCGAGCTCTCCGACACCCCAAAGAACGTCTGCTCATATTGGCGGTCCGCGAAAATCACTTTCGGCCCCAGCGAAACTTCCATCCCCGTAACGGGTCGAAACCTGTAGTCGCCTCCGACGGCGACGGTAGTGCCCGAGTCGGGTCCAAGACGGTTGTTCACCTCGAGGCCGGCCGAAAAAGGGCGAAAATCATAGGTCAGAAAGCCGGCGAGCACGGCAGCGCCGTTGATTTCCGGCAGGCCGTTGACGCGGTCGCTGTTGCGCCGGCTGCGTCCGCCACTGTAGTTCACACTCACGCCGGCCTTCAGATTTCCCAGGTCGATGATGTTGACGGCCACCCCGTGAGCGTCGGAAATCGATACCCGATCGTCCAACAGGCCGCTGATATCGATGTAGGGCAGGGGCGAGACCCTGAGTGTCCTTGATCCCTCGTACGCTGGTTCCAGGGCGGCGAGCGCTCCAAGGTTGACCACAATGCCGCTGCCCTGCGCCGAGGACGGCTTCGGTGGTTCCGGGACCGGCGTCCCAGTGAGATCGATCCCCTGCGCGGCCACGCCCGAGGTGGTCGCCACAAGGACGCAAATGCTTGATGCAGCCAGCGCGGGAAGCGCCCCCGCGGTACCGCAACGAATTCTCGATCTGGCCGTTGGCATAACATTTTGCGCCGTTGATTGGACAGCCCTGCGCATTGCATGGTTGACGATACTGAGCATGGTGTGGACTGCACTCCTGTTGGGCGGTTCCACCTGCATCGGCGTGCGCCACGTTGAACGGCACATGCGACGAAGAGCAGCGGGCTGATACGATCCCGACTCGGATGGTCGGCTACTTCTCGCCGACTACCAGAACCCGGAACGTTCCCGGGTGCTGCTTGAACCCGAAGGGTGCGACTGAGAAATCGGCCGCGGGCAAATAGAGGCGGCCGGTCATCGGGTCGAGCGCACCGGTATGCGCCCCGATCGCTGTGGGAATGCGCCCCAAAACCGTTACGCCCTGCGCGGTCTCGGTGATCGCGACCAATGTCGCGTCCCGTGCGCAGGGAACGAAGAACACCCGGCGCTGGCGATCGAAGATGATCGTGTCGGGTATTCGATCGATTCCTACGGTGGCAATGATAGTGCCGTCGGCTGCGTGGAGAGCCACGGCCATTTGATTGTCACAGACCGCAAGAATAACACCGCTTTCGGGATCGATGCCGAGACCGGAAGGCCTCTGGCATCCGGGCAGGGAGTAATGTGCCGCGACCCGCAGCGTCCTTGTATCGAGAACGGCGATGGCCGGCTTATCCGAGATGTTGACGTAAAGCCGGCCGCTGCCGTCGACAACGGCGAACTCGAGTTCTCCACCAAGCGCGATTCGCGTCGTCTCGGTTCGCGCCGTCAGATCGACGACGGAAATATCGCCGGATTTGCAATCGACGACGAATGCCGACTTCGACGTGGGATCGTAAACCGCCGCATCCGGTTCGTCGCCGACGGGAATTTCCGCCGTGATCGTTCCGGTGGCGGCAGCCGTGATCGTGACGCTGTTCAGGTCCTCGTTGGTGGTAAGCAAACCCCCCCCGGGCAGCGGCACGACCGCATGTACATGCTTGCCGGGGATCAAGCGCGGGGTGACCTTCAACGTCTCCAGGTCAACGCTCATCACGCCATCGCCACGCGCGACGTACAGGTGCCGCGCGGGCGCGTCGACCGATGCGTAGTCGAAGCTTGCCTCGTTGCCCGGGATCGTCGTGACGACGCCCAGTCTGGAAACGCCCAGTCCGGGGACGTCCGCCGCGCGGGCGAACGAGGCAGCGCCTGGCACTATGCCGATGCAGGTTGCGGCCATCATGTAGCGGACCGACTGACGGCGCAGTTTGGCGAGGAGATGGCGGGGACGGGTCAGGCTGTGCATCGCGGTGCACCGAATCACTCTTGCGCGCCCGCAAGCGATGCCTGGGAAAGTATTGGAGGTGGCGCTGCATCGCCCTGATGGTCCGTGACGAGGCCGGCCTTGCCTTCTGCTACAAACGCGGCCCGGCGTTGTGCCGTCACGCTGCGCAGTGTTGCGTAATAATCCAACGAGGTGTGTTCGAGCGTGTCGGTTGCGCCGAGGAGGTCGGCCCGCTTATCGACAAAGCCCAGACCTGCGCTGGCCGTGCCAACGGCCACTGCCGCGCCGCCGGGAACAAAGGTGGTTGGGTTGGTGACCAGGTCGGCGACCTTGCCGACACTATCGCGCACATTCGACGGCCCAAACAGCGGCAACTGAACCGCCGGACCTGGGCCGATGCCCCACACTCCGAAAGTTTGCCCGAAATCGGCACTGTGTTCCGGTCTGTTCCAGTCCGTCGCCACGTCGAACAGGCCGGCACCCCCGACGGTCGTATTGATTACGAAGCGTTGGGTGGTGTTCCAGGCGCGACTGAAATTACCCTGAAGGACGTCATTTACCGCGACGGCAGGTTGGCCGAGGTTGCCGACAAAGTTGTGGATGCTCTTTCGAACGCCACCGGGTACGTGGTCTTCGTAGCCACGTGCAATGGGTTGCAGCGCGTGGTGATCGACGAACTGGTTCCCGGCGAAAACGGTCCGATTGGTCGGTTCGGCCGGATCGTTGGTCCGCTCGTACTCCGCGCGCGCTTCCGAATCCGCCGGAGCATGGGCGCAAGCAGACAGCAAGAGGACAGAGGTCAGCAGAAGCAAGCCGGCGAATTGCCCACCTACCGCGGACCGAGGCGGCGTCCAGCGGCCGACGGTAGACCTTGGCCGTTCAGGAAAACCTCCAGGTGCCCTGCAACGCTGGCGCCACCGTCGTCCGCCTTGTGCGAGCACACAGTCAGGCTGCGGGTTCGGCCCGACCGTGTGGCCGAGCCCCGTGTGGCCGAGCCCCGTGTGGCCGAGCCCTGTCTCGTTGACGGCAGCCGACCTATTCCCGCCGGCTATCTCATCGATAAGGCGCGAACGTGAATGTCCGATCCGGCGAAAATTTTCCCCGCCGGGCGTCTCTGTCGCAAATTCGGCCAATTCGGTGCCTCCTGTCTCGATGGCACCGAAACCTAGATGGCGGAGTTGCCCGGATGATGTGCGTTTTATAAACAGCGCGGCGCAATGTGTACGACCTGAAACACTTCTACCTATCTCGGGACATCAAACTCGGGACCATGTCGGGCTACCCTTGGGAATGGACTCTATGCCGCACATCCTGGTCGTGGACGATGACGAGGACATTCTGTCCCTGCTCACCGGATTCTTTCGGAAGCATGGCCATCCCGTGACCGTCGCCGCCAATGGCGCGGCGATGTTTGCCGCGCTGGAGGCACACAAGGTCGATTTTGTGATTCTCGACGTCATGCTGCAGGGCGAGGATGGCTTCAGCCTGTGCCGCAAGCTGCGCGCGACATCGAAGGTGCCGGTCATCATGTTGACTGCCATGGCGGATCACACGGACCGGATCGTTGGGCTGGAACTCGGCGCGGACGACTACCTGGTCAAGCCGTTCGATACCAGGGAATTGCTTGCGCGGGTCAAGGCGGTGCTGCGTCGCACGACGGAAGCGGCGGCGGCTCCGGCCAGCACCGAGACGAGACCGATCCTGACGTTCGCCGGATGGCGGCTTGACGTGGCCCGGCGCGAATTGCGGTCCGCCGACAACACATTGATGATCCTGTCAGGCGGCGAATTCGACCTGTTGCTGGCATTCGCGGAGCACCCTCAGCGCGTGCTCACACGGGACCAGCTGCTTGACCTGGCGCGCGGCGTGTCGCACGCCGCCTACGATCGGAGCATCGACGTTCAGGTCAGCCGTCTGCGGCGCAAACTGGAGATCGACGCCAAGAGCCCTTCGGTCATTCGTACCGTTCGCAACGGCGGCTATATCTTCACACCCACGGTACTCCGAGGATGAGAATCAAGCTCTGGCCGCAGGACACGATTGCGCGGCGTTTTGCCTTGACCATCGTTTCCGCTATCGTTGTAGCGATTTTGCTGACTGGGATCGTCATCGAGTTTTCCGGCGTATGGGGGCGTCCTTCGGCTGGTGAGATGGGGCTCCTGGAGCGGGCGGATGACATCGTGCGCATGGTCGAGGCGGCGCCGGAGCAAGACCGGCAGGCGCTGACGGATGCCGTCGCCAACGCGACGTTTCATGCCGATTGGTATCCTACCGCATCGACAGTGGCAGTGATGCTCGATGCTGCATCGAATCTCAGAACGCTCTGGGATCAGCCGCGGTTCACGTCCGGTGGGCATCCACGCCGGGCGGTCTATTTTACGTCGGGGGAACAAAGCCAGCTCCTTACGGGCCTGCATGTCGGCGGCGCGGATCTCCCGCATGCCTACTTCGCGGCGGTCGAGCTTGAGGATGCCAGTTGGATCGTATTCACGGCACCCAATCGAGTATGGGGCCTTAGGCCACCGGCAAGGCTAGGGGTCGTCCTGGCGCTGCTGATCGTATCGATAAGCGTTGTCTCCGCTGTCGCAACATACCAGTTGTCACGCCCGATCCGGGAGTTCACCGAAGCTTTGCGCCGATTTGGAACGGACCCGCGCGCCTCGCCAATCCCTGAAGCCGGACCGCGCGAGCTGCGATCCACGATCGGCGCGTTCAATGCGATGCAGGCGCAGATCCAGAAGTTCGTGGACGACCGCACAGCCATGCTGGCGGCCATCTCGCACGACTTGCGGACGCCGCTCACGAAAATGCGGCTGCGTGGCGAATTCGTCGAGGACGATGAGCAGCGAGCGCGCCTGTTTCGCGATGTCGACGATATGCAAGCGATGGTCGATTCGGCGCTCGCGTTCTTCCGGGATGACTTTCAAGGCGAGGAGACCACGACGTTCGACTTCCCCGAGATGCTCCGCACGATCGCCGACGACTACACCGATCAGGGCTCCGAGATCACTTGCGACAGCACCGAGCATGTCGCCTTCCGTGGGCGGCCGTTCGCACTGAAACGGGCCTTCACGAACCTGGTCGACAATGCGGTCAAGTACGGTCGCGCGCCCGAGCTGGAATTCTGTCTCTTGGAGCAACGGATTGTGGTGGTGGTCAGGGACAGTGGTCCGGGTATTCCTGCCGATGCGGCGGAACAGGTATTTGCCCCGTTCTATCGGCTGGAGCGGTCGCGCAACCGGGCGACCGGCGGTGTCGGACTTGGATTGACGTCGGCACGAGCCATCGTCCGTGCCCATGGGGGTGATATCAGTCTCCGCAACCGGCCAAGCGGCGGGTTGGAAGCAGAAGTTACCCTGCCGGTTCCGCGTTAGCGACGCTTCCCAGTCCAAATTCGCTAAGTGCAGGCGTTCAGTCGGCTCGGCGATTCCACTCACGCTGAGCATGCTCTACAATCGGCGCCATGCCGCATCCCGCCTGGCACCCGGAAAGCCTCGCCGCGAGGTTGCCCTTCCTGCGCCGCCGAGCCCTGCTGACCCAGGCCACCCGCGCCTTCTTCACCGCGCGCGGCTACACCGAGGTCGAAACACCCTACGCCGTGCCGACCCCCGGCGAGGAGGTGCACCTGCGCGCCTTCGCCACAACGCGCGAACGCCCGGACGGCACAACGGACCCGCTCTGGCTGCACACCAGTCCCGAATTCGCCATGAAGAAGCTGCTCGTCGGCGGCGCCGGGCCGATATTCCAGCTCGCCCGTGTCTGGCGCAACGGCGAGGCCAGCGACCTGCACGCACCCGAGTTCACCATGCTGGAGTGGTACCACCCCGGCGCCACCATGGACGTGCTGATCGCGGAGGCGACAGCTCTGCTGCGCGCCGTGCTGCCCCCGATCGTCGCCTGCCGCGGCGTCACCACCGATCTCGGTGCGGTCGAGCGCCTGACGCTCGCGCAGGCCTTCGCACACCACGTCGGCGCCGACCTGCTAGGCACCGCGGACGATGCACCGGCGCTCGCTGCTGCCGCCGCCGGGGGCGCCCGCCTGCGTGACAACGAGACCTGGGAGGACCTGTTCTTCCGCCTGCTGCTGGAGCGCGTCGAGCCGCGGATCGGCCGCGCGCATCCCACCTTCCTGACGCACTGGCCGGCGGCACAGGCGGCGCTGGCGCGGCGCGATCCGGCCGATCCCCGCGTCGCCGAGCGGTTCGAACTGTTCGTCTGCGGCATCGAACTCGCCAACGCGTTCGTTGAGCTCACCGACGCCGCGGAGCAGCGCGCCCGCTTCGCCGCCGACCGTGCCCGCCGGCACGCCCTGCGCAGCGGAAAACTCGATCCGGACTGGCCGCTGGATGAGGACTTCCTTGCGGCCCTGGCCCATGGCATGCCTGCATCCGCGGGGATCGCACTGGGCTTCGACCGGCTGGCGATGATCGCGGCGGGAGCGGAACGGATCGATCAGGTGCTATGGCTGTGAACATTCGAAGAACGATGCGATGTGTCGCACTGCTGGCCTGCTGCGCGCTGCCGGCCGCCTGCGCCGACGACCGGGCCGCGCGCGTGGCCACACTCAATCAACTCGTCGGCCAACCGGAACAAACGCTGCTGCTTGCCATGGGCGTCCCGACGCGTAGCTACGAGACCGATGGCACGAAATTCCTCGCCTATGACGAGCGCCGCGTCGACATCATTCCGGGCACGCCGGGCATCGGTTTCTGGAACGCCGGTGCCATCCCGCCGCAGCCGATCGAGCGGTGGTGCGAGACGACCTTCCAGGTCGCGGACGGCTCCGTCCGCAGCTACACACTGCGTGGCAACTCCTGCGGCTGAACCGGCGCCGCACCGGTGGTTCGACAGGCACCACGATCGAAGGAGGATTGACATGAGCTGGATGCCCTCAGGCGACCCCGTGCTCGGCGACACGCAATCCTGCGACGCGCTGGAACTGGTCGTTGTGCCCCGCGTGCGCGATCTTGGCGGCTTCGCCGTCCGCCGCGCGCTGCCGCAGTTCAAGCGGCAGATGGTCGGCCCATTCATCTTCTTCGACCAAATGGGGCCGGTGCAATTCCTTGCCGGGCAGGGGATGGATGTGCGCCCGCACCCGCATATCGGCCTCGCAACAGTCACCTATCTGTTCGACGGCCGCATCATGCACCGCGACAGCGAAGGCAACGCGCTGGAGATCACCCCCGGCGCGATGAATCTGATGACGGCCGGCAGCGGCATCGCCCATTCCGAGCGAACCCCGCCCGATGCGCGCGCGGGCTGCAGCGGTGCGTTCGGCATCCAAAGCTGGGTGGCGCTGCCGGTCGCGCGCGAGGAGACCGCGCCGAGCTTCCAGCATTACAGCAAGACCGACCTGCCGGTGGCGACGGATCGCGGCGTCTGGGCGCGAGTGATCGCCGGATCCGCGTTCGGCCAGACCTCGCCGGTCAATACGATGTCGGATTGGATATATGCCGAGGTCAAGCTGGACGCCGGAGCCAGCGCGCCGTTCGATCCCGATCAGGAGGAACGCGCAATCTACGTCGTTGAAGGCCAAGTCCGTATCGGTAACGAAACCTTCGAGGGTCCGCGCCTGCTGATCTTCCGACCTGGCGACCGCATCACGGTGACCGCCACGCGCGACGCCAGGCTGATGTTCCTTGGCGGCGCCGCGCTGGAAGGCCCGCGCTATATCTGGTGGAACTTTGTCTCATCGCGCCTCGATCGCATCGAGGCGGCGAAAGCCGACTGGAAGTCAGGCCGCTTCAAAGGCGTGCCAGGCGAGACCGAGTTCATTCCGCTACCGGAGAAGTAGGTCAGGCTCATACCAACGGTCATAAAGAACGACCGTTGGTATGAGTCTTCGTTCGGCGCGCCGCCGCCCGCCAACCCGGCGCGCGATACCAACCGCCGAAATCGTTGGAAGAGTCAACGATTTCGGCGGTTGGTATCAGTCATCGAGCTTCCCCCATGCGGCTGGCAACATCGCCCGCTGCTCCGTCAGTATTGCGTCCATGCGAATGTCGTGCGGTTGCGGGTTGATCGTCTCCATCGCGCCGAATTCGTAGCCGACGCCGATCGCGATCGGTCGTGGCCGCGCGGCGCCAAGGGTCCGGTCGAAATAGCCGCCACCGTAGCCGAGCCGATAGCGATCATTGTCGAAACCAACCAGCGGCGCCAGCACAAGGTCAGGGGTGACCATGCGTCTCTCAACCGGGACCGGAATATTCCAGATGCCGGGGCGCATTTCCGTGTCTTGCGTCCATCGCCAGTATTCCAACGGCGATCCCGGCTGCACCACCACTGGCAGGCACAATGTGACCTTGTCTGCCTGCGCCAGCGCCCGGGCCCAGGCTAGCAGGTTGATCTCGTACCGGATTGGCCAATAGAAACCGATGACGGATCGATCCAGTGTCGCCTGCAAGCGGTTCAGCCCGCCGCAGATGATCTCGGCCGCCTGTCGGCGAAGCTCCAGCGGCAGGGTCTGGCGGCGGGCGATAAGGTCCGTGCGAAGCTGCTGGCGCCTCGCTGCGATCGCCTTGTCCATCAGGAAGCGAGCCCAACCGGCGCGCGACGGGACCTCGGCGGCGGTGCGATCCCCAGCATCGCGGTAAGTCGGCGACGCGGCGCCACAAGATCGGCCAGCGTGGTCCGGTCCAGCACGGCGAGAAACGCCGCAAGCGCCTCATGCAAGGCGAGTTGCAGCATGCAGGCCCCACCGATGGCGCAGGCTCCGGCGTCTCCGAAGCACGGCACCAGATCCAGGTCCGGCTCGGTGCGCCGGACCACGGCGCCGATATTGATCTGAGCAGCCGGCAGCTTGAGGCGCAGGCCACCGTTGCGCCCACGTACCGTCTCTATCTCGCCGCCAACGCCGAGCTGGTGGACAACCTTCGTCAGATGCGCCTGGGAGATGCTGTAGGTGTCGGCGATTTGCGCGATGGTCGCCTGCCGTCCGGCGTTGAGCGCCAGATAGATCAGCGTCCGCAGCGTGTAGTCGGTATAGGCGGTCAGTCGCATGGCACGGCTGTCGCCGCCGTCCGGGACGCAATCCCGGCGGGGAGGCCAAGCCCATCCGGTGGTGCGCCGAGGCGGTGGAATACCGCGAGCTCCAGGCTCATTGCGATGCGACGTGCCTTGACGATGAACGCGGCGGCCAACTCCGGGGTGAACAGCGCGGTCGCGGTCGCCTCGAACAGTGCCAGCCATTGGGCGAACATCATCCGTTCCAGTCCTGGCACGGCACGATGCACCGCGACAGGGTTGCCGGAATAGGCGCCCGACGCCTGCATTACCGAAGACCAGAACCGCCGCATCGTCGCGAGATGCGTCGGCCACTGGTCGGGCGCGATGGCGGCGTCGAAGACCGGCGCCAGGACCGCGTGGCGGCGGATGGCGGCATAGAATCGCTCGACGAGCAGCGCGATCGAATCGTCGGTGACGTGAGAAAGGCGCGACGCGGCGACAACGGACATGACTCCACCTCGAAGCAGGTCAATGGCAGGCATCGGGACGATGGCTGTCCCGCGCGGGCGATTCTGTAAGATGTATTTGCGGTCCATGTTATCGCGCCCCATGGGATAAAAGCAATACGCGCAATATAGCTTATAGTGCCCCGCCGGTCGATCAACTGCGGAGTGTTGGCCACCGGGCGGGCCGCCGCGGCGTTGGACGCCGCTCACACCGACAACGGGACCTACGCCGCCGATGCCGCCGCGCTGTCGCCCGCCCCGGCGAACGGATCCTGCGGATACGTCACCCCGACCAGTGTCAGCCCATCCGCCGGCGCCGTCGGGCCCGCCGCCGCGCGATCCCGCGCCGTGAGCGCCAGGCCGACACGGCTCTCCGGCCAGCTTCCGTCGCCTACCAGGCGCAGCGTGCCCACCATGTTGCGCACCTGATGATGCAGGAAGCTGCGTGCCTGCGCGGTAACCGTAATGATGTCGCCATCAACCGCCACATCCAGCCGGTCCAGCGTGCGCAGCGGCGACTTCGCCTGGCAGGAAGCCGCGCGAAACGAGGTGAAATCGTGCCGCCCGATCAACCCCTGCGCCGCACGGTGCATCGCCGCCGCGTCGAGCGGGTGCGCGATATGCCAGACCCGCCCAGCCAGCAGCGCCGGCCGGGCGCGGCGGTTGAGGATGCGGTAGCGATAGTGGCGCGCGATCGCGGAGAATCGGGCATTCCAGCCATCTGGCGCCATGGCGGCCCGCAGCACGACGACCGGATGTGGTTTCATATGAAAGTTCAGCGCCTCGCGCAGCCGCACCGGGTCGAACGCGGCCTCCAGCGTCAGTTGCGCGACCTGCGCCTTGGCGTGCACGCCGGCATCGGTGCGGCCGGCGACGATCGTGGGCGTCGGGGTCCCATGGCTCAGCCGCGCGGCGGCGGCTTCAAGCACCGCCTGGACCGACAGCCCGGTCGCCTGCCGCTGCCAGCCGACAAACGGCCCGCCGTCGTATTCCAGAAGCAGCGCCCAGACCATCATGCCGCACGCTTGCCTGGTTCCAGGCGTCCGAACCCCGTCATGCCAGCGAATGCCGGTACCCAGGACTTTCCCTTGTCGCGGCAAGGAGAGTCGTGGATACCGGCATTCGCCGGCATAACGTCGGCGCGCCGCCACGAGAAGTCGGACTGGCGCAAAGCGCAGGGCGGCGGCAGTTTCCCCTCTGTCGGCACCTCCCCCTGTTGCCCGATGCCGGGCACCTGAAACACGTTCCTCCCCTGGTCAACGCCGATCCTGTTAACCTGACTCATGGATGGTTCGTGTCCTTTGGTGTTGCGATAATCCAATCTTGCCACACAGAGGCCGTCAGGGGACCATCCACCCCATCATGGTCGGATTAACGACAGCAGGGGACGTTGCCAGGGGGATAACGCCCGGGGAGACTGCATTGTCCACGACGCGCACCCTGCTGGAGGTCGCGGGCCTGAGCATTGCGTTCCCCGCCGAGCAGGGCGCGGTGGAAGTGGTTCATGCGCTCGATCTTGCCGTCGCCGCCGGTGAGACGCTGGCCATTGTCGGCGAATCCGGCTCCGGCAAGTCGGTCACCGCCCTGGCAATCACGCGGCTCATCGACCACACCGGCGGCCGCATCAGCGCGGGCCGGATCGGCTTCACCGATCGCACCGGCCGCCAGCGCGATCTTGCGCGCGAACCGCAGGAGGCGATGCGCCGGCTGCGCGGGCCGGAAATCGCGATGGTGTTCCAGGAACCGATGAGCAGCCTCAATCCGGTACTGCGCATCGGCGAGCAGATCGCCGAAGCCGTGATGCTGCATCAGGGCCTGGCGCACACCGCGGCGCTGGCGGAGGCCCGCCGCCTGCTCGAGCGCGTACGCATCCCCGATGCGGCACGGCAACTTGGGCGCTATCCGTTCCAGCTTTCCGGCGGCATGCGGCAGCGGGTGATGATCGCCATGGCGCTGTCTTGCCGGCCGCGCCTGTTGATCGCCGACGAACCCACCACCGCGCTCGACGTCACCGTGCAGGCGCAGGTGCTGCGGTTGTTACGCGGATTGCAGCGCGAAACCGGCATGGCGCTGATCTTCATCACGCATGACATGGGCGTAGTGGCGGAGATGGCCGACCGCGTCCTGGTGATGCGCCATGGCCGCAAGGTGGAGGAAGGCGGCGCGGCGCTTGTGTTCGACGCGCCGGCGCACCCCTACACACGCCTGCTGCTCGATGCCGTCCCGGTGCTGGGCAGCCTCACCGGCCAGGCGCTGCCGGTACCGTTCCGGATCGGTGACGTCGCGCCGGTCCCGCAGGCCACCGTGCGCGAACATGCGCCACTTGTGCTCGAGATATGCAACCTGACCACGCGCTTCGATGTTCGTCGTGGTTTTCGCCTTGCCGGGCGCATCCACGCGGTGGAGCGTGTCAGCCTGACCGTGCGGCAAGGCGAGACGCTCGCGCTGGTGGGTGAGTCAGGCTGTGGCAAGTCGACGACCGGGCGCAGCATCATCCGCCTGGAACAGCCCGCCAGCGGCGACATCCTGCTGAACGGCGAGGACGTGACGCGGCTGGACCGTGGGCGTGAGGCCCGGCTGCGCCGCGGCGTGCAATACGTGTTCCAGGATCCGTTCGCCTCGCTCGACCCACGGCTGACGATCGGGTTTTCGGTTGCCGAACCGATCCGTACGCATCGTCTCGCCAACGGTGCCGCCGTGGCACAGCGCGTGGACGATCTGCTGCGCCAGGTCGGACTGCCTGGCGACTTCGCCAACCGCTATCCGCATGAACTTTCCGGCGGGCAGCGCCAGCGCGTCTGCATCGCCCGCGCGCTCGCCTGTGAGCCCAGCCTGATCGTCGCCGACGAAGCGGTGGCCTCGCTCGATGTTTCGGTGCGCGCGCAGATCGTCAATCTGCTGATGGAGCTGCAATCGCGGCTCGGTCTCGCCTACCTGTTCATCTCGCACGACATGGCCGTGGTGGAGCATGTCAGCCATCGCGTGGCGGTGATGTACCTCGGCCAGATCGTCGAAATCGGACCGCGCCAGGCGGTGTTCGGCGACCCTCAGCACGCCTACACGCGCCGCCTGCTGGCCGCGGTGCCGGTCCCCGATCCGCGCCGGCGGGACCGCTCGATCGAGCTGGACGACAGCGAGGTGCCCAGCCCGTTGCGCGGACCCCACGATCCGCCCATCGTCCAGGCGCTGGTGCAGGTGGGGCACGATCACTTCGTCGCCCGCCATCGCGTCGGCGGGCTTTATTGACCAAGGAGGATTGCCCATGCCGCGTCTGCTGACCCGTCTGTTGCTTGGTGCTTCGCTGATGTTCGCCG
>DASRQX010000012.1:0-3556 GCA_035696165.1 Acetobacteraceae bacterium
TTTGCTCGTCGGTGAGCGAGTTGTAGAAGGTATCAAGGGCCGGTCGGACCATCCCGATCGCCTGAAGCAGGGAGTCGAGCCTCGTTCCAACGGCTGCGAGGCGTGCCGGCGGCGTACGGGCGTCTTGCGGCGGACAGGATGACTTCAGGCTCTCGGCCGCCTTGGTCGCCGCATCCTGCAGGGCCTTGAGGCCCGCGCGCTGGGCATCGGTGGGCTTCACATTGGTTTCGATCAAATCGTTCGGCCAATCCATCGCCGCAGACTGTTCCGCGGTACAATTGCCGGTGCTGACGGACCGCTCCGGATTCGAGCGCCGTTGATCCGCCACCAGCGCCGTCACCTTGGCTTTTTGGTCATCGCTCAAGAGCCCGTAGAACTTGTCGAGCGGCGGCCTCAACGTGTTGACGGCGTTGCGCATGGCTTCAACGCGCATCTGCATTTGCGCAAGACGGCTGGGTGCGGTCAGCGCCATGTCCTTGGGGCAGGAATTCCGAATGGTCTCGGAGGCTTTTTGGGAGGCGCTGGCGAGGTCGTCGAGCGCGGCGTTCTGTTCACTGCCAAGTTGAAGCGCTGCACGAAACTGCTCGACCGGCAAACCTGCAATGTCGCGGCTGCCACTGCCGCACATGTCGGCAAGTGCGGTCGTGCCGGAGCCGCTGGAAGCGGCGGTCTGCTGTCCGGCATAGCCCGGCAGATAGCCAGCATAGCCACTCAGCGCATCGTAATCGTACGGCCCGAACAGGCCGGCATAGAGGTCGCCATAGCCATAGTCCCAGAAAAATGGATCATACCCGAGGCCCCACCAGGTGTAACCAAACAGATCATAATCGGCATAGGGCCAGAACACCGGGCCAACCCAACCGAAGCCGCCATGGGCATGGCGCCACCACAGGCCGCCATTGTGATGATTCCAGACAGCTCCCGCGGCGGCGGCCGTGATGGCCGCGCGCGTCATTGGATTTCGCAATCCGCCTCGTGCGTGCAGAGCGTTCCGGATCGGGCGTGAGGATAGCGAATGGCCTACCGCGCTCGCGTTGCGCTGCGTCACACGGCTTTGCGTGGCGCGGTCCGTCGCCAAGCCGCGCGAAATGCCGGCACTGTGAGCCCCGGTGGAGTGGAATGGGAGCCGCTGCGCGCTGTAGCTGCGTCCTCCCCTCGGAGCGCCGCGAGAAGCATGAAAGCCGCCGCCGTGAAATCCACCAGCGTGGAAACCGCCGGCGTGAAAACCTCCGCCATGGCCTCCTCCGTGAAAACCGCCGCCACCATGTCCCCCACCTCCGTGACCACCGCCACCATGACCCCCGCCTCCATGGCCCCCGCCGCGAGCCGCGGAAGCGAGGTCGAACGGGGCTGCCACGATCGCAACCGCCACAATAGCAACAAGCGTCAACGAAACATTGCTGGCCTTCAACATATCGTCCTCCACCCATGTCATGGCGGTTCGCAGAGCCGGCAGCGCAACGCCTTATCTAGCAACCAACCAGGCGGCCGGTCGGTTCCAGCGGGGAGAGCCGGCTCCGATGCGCGTTCACAACCATTTGTTGGCGAGCCTAGCCCTGCGTCACCCAGGCGGGCAGCCGCGTGAACCACGGCTGCGCGGTTTCGAGTTGGGCTGCGAGTTGCAGCAGCCGGTCCTCTTCGCCGAAACGCGCGACGAATTGCACGCCGAGCGGCAGCCCGTCGGCGGTCCAGTGCAGAGGCACGCTCATTGCCGGCGTGCCGGTCAGGTTGGCGAGCTGTGTGAACGGCACATATTGCAGGCTGTCGCGGGCGATCTTGTCGACCGTGCCGTCGAGCAAACCGGCGCGCGTCAACAGCCCGAGCAGGCCCGCCCGATCGAGCAGGTTCAGCATTGCCTGCTCCGCAGGCGTGGGATCGCCCTGGCCATGGCGGATCGGCGGATGCGCCAGCGTCGGCGTCAGCAACAGGTCATAGCGCTGATGAAAACGCGCCAGCGCCCTGGCAAATTCGTTCCACTTCAGCAATTGCGCGGTCAACGCCCCGGCCGAAATCGCGCCGCCGAGGGTCGCCAGCACCCGCGTCAAGAGCTCGAAATCGGAACTGCGCGCGCCGGCGGCGCGGGCCTGCGCCACCATGGCAGGCACCTGTCCAAAATAGACATGCAGGAAAGCCTTCGCCAGCGAAGCGCCATCGATGTCGGGCGCGGCCTCCTCGACCTCGTGGCCAAGACTGCCAAGCAATTTCGCCGCCGCGCTCACCGCCGCCACCGCTTCGGGGTGAACTTCCGTTCCGATCGGCGAGGCTGCGGTAAAGCCGATGCGCAGCCGGCCCGGATCTTGCCGCATCAGTTTGGCGTAGGGCTCGGCCGGCCCGGGCACCACGAAGGGATCGCCGAACTCGCCGCCCGCCGCGACATCAAGGGCTGTCGCGGTGTCGCGGACGCTGCGGGAGATCACGCCTTCGCTGGTTGCGCCGTACCAATATTCGCCAAAGACCGGCCCGGAGGAAATGCGGGCGCGCGAGGGACGCAATCCGAACAGGCCGCAACAGGCGGCGGGAATGCGGATCGAGCCGCCGCCGTCATTGCCTGCCGCCATCGGCACCACGCCCGAGGCGACCGCGGCCGCGGCGCCGCCGCTGGAGCCGCCCGGCGTGTGATCGAAATTCCAGGGATTGTTGGCGCGGCCGAACAGTTGCGAGTCCGACACCGCCTTGAGCGCGAATTCCGGCAAATTGGTCTTGCCGAAAATGACCAGCCCGGCATCGAGATAGCGCCGCACCACATAAGCGTGCTCGGGTGCGACGACGCCGCGCATCGAGCGGCTGCCATAGGTGGTCGGCAGGCCGGCATAGTCCTGCGCGCAATCCTTGATCAGGAAGGGAACGCCGGCGAAAGGACCGGCAAGCTGCTTCTTCTTCAATTGGGAGCGGGCTTCGTCCTCCATCAGGCGGCAGATCGCATTGGTCTTCGGCTGGGCCACAGCACTCTGCCGCAGGGCGATATCCAGCAATTCCCCCGCGCCGACCTCCCCACGCGCCACGCATTCCGCAAGGCCGACCGCGTCGTGTTGCCGATATTCACCCAATTTCATGGCGCGCTCCCCCAATTCGGGGCGACGGTATCACGCCATGCGCGGGTGAACCTAGCCTGCGCTGGATATGCACAGGCTTGCCTTTGCGCTGATTTCGAAGCCGCGCCCCACCGCAACTTGTCTCCTATCCGCACAGCCCCGCTCAATCGCCGAACGGTGACGCCCGGTCCAAGCCGATCTGGGAGGCCGGGTATCAGGAAGTTCCGTGTTGGCAGGTTCGACCGAAAGGCCTTATGAAAGTGAGAGGCGGCATGGCCCCGATCAGCGAGGTCTCGTTCTGTGAACCCAAAACGTCAGCAGGCAAGGCTGCGCTCGGTCCGTCCTGTTATTATCGCAGTCCTGGTCGCGCTGATCGCGGCCGGAAGTCAGGCGAACGCCGCGGGGCGCCGCGGCGAACCCGTGATCGATGTCGTGGTGTCGCGCACCGTCGGCCAGCCGATCATGGCGATTGTTTCGCTCCAGACCCAGCGGATCACCGTCTACGACGCCAAGGGCTGGATGCT
>DASRQX010000013.1:0-17313 GCA_035696165.1 Acetobacteraceae bacterium
TGGCGGACGGGATGGCGGCGCAGATCCACGCACCGGGGTTGGACATGCTGGAGATGTGCCGGCTGACCCGCCTGGCGGATGCGCTGGCGCAGACGGTGGCTCGGCTGGAGCGCTCGCTGGAGCGGCGGCAATTCCGGGTGATGCCGTTCCGCGACGTGCGGGCGGTGGACGGGCTCGATCTCGACGCGTTGGACGCGATCTGGTGCCGGGGTGAGGGGACAGACGGTACGGTTTCTGGTGCGGGCCCGGTGGGAAGTTCGGTGGGAAGCCCAGAGGGAACCGCAATGCGCAAATCGGTGGGAAATCGAGTGGATAACCCGGTGGGCAGCCCGGTGGAAACTCCTGTGGACAACCCGGTGGGTAACCCGGTGGGTGACCTGGTGGAAAGTCTTGTGGGAAACCCGGTGGAAAACCCGGCGGCAAGCCTTGGGCGCCATGAAACCGCGGCCCCGGGGGCGGCGGTTCGGGAGCATGACCTTGTGGCTCGCCGGGCCGAGCCTGCCCTCGGGCGCGCCACGACGGAAAGGGTCGAACCGCGGGCCGAGACGGCAGGGGGCGGGCCGGCCGCGACGGCCACAGTGGCGGCGGAGGGTCCGCCGAGCAGACCCGGAATTCCCCCATCCGGACGTGTCGCGCGCCCGGATGGCGTGACCGTGGAACAAGACGATGGCTGGACGCTCGAGGTTTGGCCTGCCCGGCCGGGTGCGCGGACGGGATCCGGCGCAGCCGAACCGGATGGCCAGCCTGACCGGGATCCTCGGGGCCATGCTGCGAACGATGGTGCGGCGGCGGACCAGGCGGGCCTGGTGTCTCGCCGGCCCGACGGCACGGCGGCCGGGCCGCCGGATGGCGGCGGTGCCGCTTCGGGCGGGCCGCGCGAGGTCGCGGGCAGCTGGGTGGCGGGATGAGTGCGACCGTAGCCCCGACGGAACTGTGCCCGATAGCGGTAAATCCCGCCGAGGTTGGCCCAGTGGTGGCACTGCCGCCGGGCACGCCCGTGGGCGGCCAGGCGGGTGACGGGCAGTTGGCTCGCGCCGGCGAGCCTGCGGGACCTCGCGATCCGGCGAGACCTGGCGAGCCTGCCGCGTGTTGCGGGGCGCGGACGCGTAGCGGCGCGCGCGCACCATGGCGGGGATGGCGCGGATGATCGCCTCGAAGACGACGCACGGGCGGCATGGGCTGGCGGGCGCGCCGAAGCGGGCGGCGGAGATTGCCGTGCGACGAGCGATCGTGCGCGGCCGGCTGTTGAGCGCGGCGTTGGATTTACGGGCGTATTTGCCGACGGCGATGGCGGCTCGGCTGGCGTTGCCGGCGCCGGAGTTGGCGACGTCGCCGCACTGGTCGCATTCGGTGCCGTATTTGGCGGTTGAGTTCGCGGCTGATTTAGCGCCGCATGCGGCGGCTGACTATGCGGATTTACTGAATTCCGCAACAACCCCTGGGA
This sequence comes from Acetobacteraceae bacterium, assembly GCA_035696165.1. Taxonomy (GTDB): domain Bacteria; phylum Pseudomonadota; class Alphaproteobacteria; order Acetobacterales; family Acetobacteraceae; genus Palsa-883. Next base: position 1,445 of record DASRQX010000013.1, read on the forward strand.
CGAGCGCCGGGGGCATGTGCTCGGGCTCGGGGCGGACGGACCGGCGCCGGGGGAGCAGGCGCTGATCGAGGTGATATCGATAGCGCCCGCGCGCCGGGCGGCCGAGAGGCTCGCGGCGCGGGCCGAGGCGGACGTCCGGGCGCCGTGGTAGGCGGCGATCGCGTTCGCCCGCGCGGCGAAGCGAGAGGCACGGCGGAAGGCCGGGCAGTCGGCCGGTGGCGCCGGGCGCGATTTGCGCAACAACCCTCCGGGTGAGCGCCCGGGGGCATGCCCTCGGGAGGCGGTTGGATCACCGGGGGACTCGTCCTTACCCCCGTCGCCGGGCGGCCCGACCCTGGTCAACGCCACCCGGCCAACGTCCGCCGTGCGGGCAAATTGGCCCCTGCGCGATTTGCGCAACAACCCTCGGGACGAGCGCCCAGGGGAATGCCTTCGGGGCGAGCGGCCCGGGGCATTCCCTGGGGTGCCCAGTGGGGCAAGCCTTGGTGCGCTCCGCGCGGCCCAGGTCCGCGAGCGGGAGGGGTGCGTGGCGGGGGGGCGTGCCGGCACCGGCGAAGAGCGGGAACGGCCACAAGGACCCTATAGAACAGCCTGCCGCCGGACTACGACCCGGTGAGCGGACGGTGCGGTGGCCTTGGGGTGGGATGAAGGGGCGGCTGTGCGGCACGACCATCAGCGGCGGCTACAACAAGGTCGGGTGTCGCCGAGCCGGGCACCTGGAAGGCCGTGCTCGCAGCGTCGAAGGCGGTGGCGGCGGGAAAGTCGTGGACGCTGCTGGGGAGCCGGCTGCACTTGGCGGAGCGGAACACGGGCGGATGGCCGGATTGATCCGTGCGCGCGCAACGACCCCCGGGGCACCGGTGCCCCGGGCAACCGTTCGCCGCGTGCGCGATGGCGACACCACCCGGGGGTGGAATGGCCGGAGCCTGACCCGGCGGAGGCCAGGAGCCTGCCCGGCGGAGGCCGGGGTCGAGGCGCGGCCATGGCGGTGTGGTTTGGGGTGGCGTCGGGCGTGATCGCGACATCTGATGGTTCGAACCTGTCATCCGATCCGGCCGATCCCCGCTCTTCCTGGCGCCTTGGCGGTTCAGCGTCTCGCCGCACCGCGAACAGCGGATCGTGCGAATGCCAAATGCGATTGCCCCGGGAATTGCCCTGAGTGGCTGGTAGCCCGATGCTTGCAGCCCTGGGGCGAGTCGTTCATGCTACACGCGATTTTGAAGGCGGAGTACCGTCTATTGATTTGGCTGCCGGCCGCAATGCCTTCTGGCAGCATGCACGCGGCAGCATGCCCGACGCGCGCGTTCGCCCAGGTTATTTAGAAAGATGAGACGCCAAGAATGTCCATCAGTCTAACGCAGGGGCTATCGGACCTGTCCGACGCCATCGCCGGGTTGGTAGATCAGGCCGCGCCGATGCTGGCGGCAATCCGCACCACGCCGGGCCGGCATATCAGCGGCATCATCTGGCAGCCGGACCTGGTGATCACAGCCGATCAGTTGCTGCCGGCGCGCGACGGTTACACGGTGGTGCTGGCGGGCGGCATCCTGGTCGCCGCGCGTCCGGCCGGGCGTGACACCGCCAACAACCTCGCCGCGCTGCGGCTGGAAACCCGGGCCGGCGCGGTCGCAATCCGTACGGCCGGACCGGCGCGGGTCGGCGCTATCGCCCTGGCGCTCGGCGCCACGGCGGAGGCCAATCCGATTGCCCGCCTGACTGTCGTACACCGGGTCGACAGCACGCGGCTCGGCGCCCTGAACGGTGCAACGATGGATATGCTGTCGCTGGACCTGCCGCCGAACACCGCGGACGACGGCGGCCCGGTGCTCGACGCGAGCGGCGCGCTGCTCGGCATGTCGGCATCCAGCGCCACTGGCCAGGCGCTGGTCGTGTCGCACACGGCGATCGCGGCGGTGCTGCCCCCGGCAATTGCCGTCGCCCGCGGGCAGCGCGGCTGGCTGGGTCTGTCGCTGCAGCCGATCGCGGTGCCGGAGTCGATGCGCCCGATCGCGCAGCAGGACGCCGGGCGCATGGTGGTGAACCTCGCCAGCAATGGCCCGGCCGAGCAGGCCGGTATCCGCGCCGGCGACATTCTGCTGTCGCTCGATGGCCAGAGCATCAACGCGCCACGCACGCTGCGCACGTTCCTCAGCCCGGACCGCATCGGTCGCTATGTCCAGGTCAAGCTGTTGCGCGAGGGTGCGTTGGAAACCGTCCGCCTGGCTGTGTCGGCGCAGCCGGAGGCGTGACGGCGACCGGTGTGACAGCGACGGGGATTCTCGCGATGGGAGCTGGACGTTCGAGCATCGGAAGTGGGACAGCGCGGAGGTCATGGCGATCGATCGTCGCGCTGCTGCCAGTGGCCCTGTTGACTGACTGTTCGTGTCGCAAAGATGGGCTGATTTGCCGCCGCAGTGGCACTGCGCCGGAAAGCGCCTAATATACCTGCCCTGAAGGACGCGTCCCGGCGCCCATCCACCGCCGCAGCCACGGAAGACGCACGGCATGAAAAACGAAGATTGGGAGATCCCACCAAACCTGCAGCCCGATCCAGAGGACTACGCGTTCGACCTGCACCGCGCGCTCGGCGCCGTGGTCAATCTCAAGACTTTCGTGCCGGCGGATGCGTACACCGCCGGCACCCTTGGGACGGAGCGCGCCGGCAGCGGCGTGGTCATCAACGACAAGGGCCTGGTCGCTACCATCGGGTATCTGATCACGGAATCGGAGACGATCTGGATTACCTCGGCCCAGGGTCGGGCCGTGGCGGGCCACGCGCTGGCCTATGACCAGGAGACCGGCTTTGGCCTGGTGCAGGCGCTGGGCAGGCTGGACACCCCGTCGCTGGAACTGGGCGATTCCGACCGGCTGAAGGTCGGCGACCAGGTGGTGTTCGCCGCTGGTGGTGGCAAGCACCACTCGGTCGAGACGCGGCTGGTCGGCCGGCAGGAGTTCGCCGGCTACTGGGAGTACGTGCTGGACGACGCGCTGTTCACCGCGCCGGCGCATCCGTTCTGGGGCGGCGGCGGCCTGATCGGGTCGGACGGCAAGCTGATGGGGATCGGGTCGCTGATCCTGCAGCAGGGCGATCGTGGCGGGCGGCGCCTGGACATGAACATGGTGGTGCCGATCAGCCTGCTCGCACCGATCATGCACGACCTGCTGAGCTTCGGCCGGGTCAATCGCCCGGCACGGCCCTGGCTCGGGATGTACGCCACCGAATCGGACGACACGATCGTTATCGGTGGGTTGGCCGACAACGGCCCGGCCGAGCAGGCGGGGCTGCGCGCGGGCGATCGCATCCTGTCGGTCAACCAGGAGGACATCCCCGACCTTGCCTCACTCTGGCGCCGGGTTTGGGCGTCCGGCAGTGCCGGGGCCGATGTGCGGCTGCGCCTGCAGCGCGACGCCACGACGATGAGCCTGACGGTGCGGTCGGGTGACAGGACCAAGTTTCTGAAGGCGCCGAAGCTGCATTGACGGCATAAAGTCCTCCCCCTCCCTCAAGGGGAGGGGGAGAATCCTGCTCTGGCACACCCTTATCCCGACGCCCGCGGCGTGTAGCGTAGCCTGTTGACACGTCCCATACACGGGATAGCATCCCGTATATGGAAAACTCGGCTACCGTGGTCACGGTCCTCGACACCAGGCTGGCCGCGCGCCTTGCGAGCTTGCGTGCCGAACGGGGGTGGTCCCTGGATGCCCTTGCGGAACGCAGCGGGATCAGCCGGACGACGCTGTCGCGGCTTGAGCGCGGGGAGACCAGCCCAACCGCCAGCCTGCTCGGGCGGCTTTGCACGGCCTACGGCCGCACCATGTCCCGCCTGATCGCCGAGACCGAGGCAGAGGCGCCGCAGTTCGTCCGCGCGGCGGACCAGGCTACCTGGGTGGACCCGGAGACCGGGTTCCGCCGGCGTGGGGTCTCGCCGCCAGCCGCGGGGCTCGACGCCGAACTGGTGGAAGCCGTGCTGCCCGCCGGCGCGGAGATCAGTTACGCCGCCCCGGCGGTGCAAGGCCTCGAGCAGCATATCTGGATGCTCGGCGGCACGCTCGCGCTGACGGTCGATGGCAACGCCCATCGGCTGGAACCGGGCGACTGCCTGCGGTTCCGGCTGTTCGGTCCAACCCGGTTTGCGGCTCCCGGGCCGGGCGATGCCCATTACGCCCTGGTGGTGTGTCGGCCGTGACCGGCACCAAGGAGGAGAGGCTGACCGATGCCGGATAGCGGCCTGAATAGCCTGATTGGCCACAATGGCGGGCCGCCGCTGGACCCCGAGCCGGTGGAGGATCCCGGTGCCGCGTCGTGGCGGCTGTGGTGTTGGCGGCGTGCCCACAAGCGTGCGTGGAAGACGCCGCCGCGCGAGATCGCGTTGCGGCGACTGGCACGGGCGGAAGAGCTCGGCATGACCTATCGTGAATACACGCTCGAGATCCTGGAGCGCGGCGTGCATTTGTAGGGTGCGGTCGCTGCGGTTGGTGAATGCGGGCTGGAGCGGAGTCTGGCCGACCGGCACAGCCGCGCCTCTCCCGCCCTTCGCGGGCTTGGGCCGCGAGGCGGAGCGACGCGGAGAGTGGAGCGACGCGGGTTAGGGTGGGTGCGCGGCACGACCCTCACCCTCGACGCTTCGCGTCTCGACCACTCCCGCTTGCATGAGAGGTGAACAACTACGCCGGCGATTCCAGTTACGACGAACGTGCTCCAGCATTTCAATCAACGCGACCATCGCGGATTGAGATGACGTTGTAACTGCTGTGATGGTCCATTGATCTGTCACCAGGGAATTGGTTTCCCTGGTCGTGACCAGTAGGACCTGAAAGCACGAGGCGTTGTTCGCCTGCTCAGGAATGTCCAGATGATTCCGGCTGCAGCTCAGTACCGCCCGACACTGACCAACGAGCGTCGGATGGGCTCGCCCACGCCGTTGCGGATCCTGATCGCCGATGACCATCCCTTGGTGCGCCAGGCAATGCGCCTGGTCCTCATGGATGATGGTTCCGAGTACGGATTTATCGAGGCGGACGGCCTTGACTCCGCGCTCGACCTGCTTGCCGCCAACGCGACTGATTTGCTGCTGATGGATCTCGGCATGCCGGGCACGGCCGGGGCAGATGGTCTGCGCGCGCTCCGCGAACCCCATCCTGCGACAAAGATCGCCGTGATTACCGGGCAGGATGACCGCGGCACGATCCTGGAATGCCTGAGCGCGGGCGTCCATTGCTATATTCTGAAGGCCTCGCTGGTCGAAGAGATCATGCGGGCAATAGTGTCGATCCTGGCGGGCCGCGTCTATGTCACGCCGGCGCTGGCGCGGTCTGGCGGCCTTCAGGCCGGATCGCAGAACAATGCGGAATCGCTGCAATATTCGACGCCCGCGCCGCGGGGTTCGGCCGAGGCGCCGCGATTGACCAAACGGCAGGCCGAGGTGTTGCGGCTGCTGCGACAGGGGCAGCCGACGAAGCAGATCGCCCGCGGTCTTGATCTCGGTATCGGCACGGTCAAGATCCATCTCGCCGCGGTATTCCGGGCGTTGAACGCGAAGAACCGCGCCGAGGCAGCCCTGCTGGCGGCCAAGTTCAACCTGCAGGCTGCGGATTGGCTATTTCATACCGGCGTCCGAAAGTTCCGACTCTCCACCCGTCATGGCCGGCGCAAGCCGGTACCCACGACTCTTTGCTGCAAGAAGGAAAGTCGTGGATGGCCGGCCTCCGCCGGCCATGACGGGGGTCGGCAGTGTACGTCAATACTTTCGGCCGCTGGTATCACAAAGCAGGCTGGCTCATGGAGCAGGCTGGCGCGCCGAGCAAGGTGGCGACCTGACGCCGCAATTCGTTCGCGTCGACCGGCTTGGTCGTCCACCTGGCGCCGGACTGGCGAAGTTCGGCAAGGGCCTCGGGATCCGTCGATCCGGCAACGATGATCGCGGCCAACGCGTCACCAAGGCGCAGCCACAACGATTTCAGCAGTTCGATGCCGCTCGCGCCTTTGCCAAGAATGCTATCGTTGATCACGAGATCAGGGCGCTCGGCCTGCGCCATCGACATGGCGGCCTCGGCATTGCTGGCGATCATGGCTGTAGCGCCCCAATCGGCGATCTTCCGGGTGAGTGCCGCGCGAACCAGAGGAAGGGGTGCCAAGCGGCATGGCCACCGTGAATGCCGTGCCAACACCGACCTCCGACCAGACGTCGACGGGCAGGTCGAGCAGGTTCGCCAGGCTTCGGACAATCGCGAGGCCCAGGCCGAGGCCCCGGTCGTCCGCGTTGGCGGATGCGTCCAGCCGCTGGAACTCTTCGAAAGCCTGCTCGATCTGCTCGGCCGGAATTCCCGGGCCGGTGTCGCGCACCTCGAGATGGACGACCCCGTCGCCGTCATGGCACAGCACGCTTACCTCACCGTGCTGCGTGTAGCGGATGGCGTTCGAGATCAGGTTCCGCAGGATGCTCTCGAGCAACACCGGGTCGGTGTGCAGCATTGCCTGGGACCCGGCGACGGCAAAGCCGATGCCCTTGGCCGCGACCGGCGCCACGAAAGAATTACCAGATTACGCATCTTCCTCAGCTACCTCCCGTCTGGGATAAACTGCGCGAAATCAATAGATTAACGTTTGAGCGGCGGGACCCCGACCTCGTCCACAGCCGTCTTTCAGGCGAAATGCCCTGGTGGCCGTCTTCCCCAAGAGAGGCGCGCCGGGCTGAATGACCGGTTTACCGACGATTTTGAGGGTAGCGATGGCTGACGATGGTGCGTGATCAGGAAGAACTATACAGGCGATCAAGCACCGTCTGGAGCGGAAAATCCTCGCGATTGGGAACCACCACGCCGGCGTGCAGCTTTGACACATCCAGCAACGAATTGAACATCATCTGCATCAATTCCGCGGCGGGGGCGATTCCTGCAACGAGTTTCGCCGCTTCCGGGTCGGATACGCGGCGTCGCAACGCGCTGACGAACAAATTCACTGCGTGCAGTGGCTGACGCAAGTCGTGGCTTGCGGTCGCGAGGAAGCGTGATTTCGCCTTGTCGGCCGCCAATGCGATATCGTGCTCGGTTTGCAGCGTGCGCCGCATGTTGTTCTGCGTGCCGGCGTAGTGCACGAGCAGGGCAAACGCGATCAACATCAGTACCGTCACGAACGCGGCGCCGGTGACGGACACTCCCACGGCGATGGCTTGCTGCCGCTGCAACTTCTGCAGCGGCGAAGCCAGGCGGTCCTGCCCGTCGGCGACCATCGTCGAGATCACGCCGCGCAGATCCGCCATCAAGTCATAGCCGGCGTTGCCGCGCACAATCGACAGGGCATCCGTTGGTCTGCCGACCCCTTGGAGGTTGACGATCCGATCCGACTCGGCAAGGTCCGCAGCCGTCAGGCGCTCCACCTGGTCCAGCCTGATCGGCCCCACCGGGGGATCTTCGAGTGGGTCGGACAAGGCCACGCGCAGTCGCGATATGATGTGGGTGATCGCGGCGTGGGCCGACTGGAGTGGCGTCAGGTAGCGGATGTCGCTGGTCAACAGGTAACCGCGCTCCGCGGCTTCCGCTTCGATCAACCGGGTCTCCAGGCTACGGAAATCGGCGATCACGCTCTCGGTGTGAAAGATGGAACGTTCAGCCCAGTCCTGGCGATTCTCGCTCTGGATCGTGGCGTGAGCCAGAATGGCGCCCAGCACCACCATGGCGCTGACCGCGAAGACGATCGGTCTGCCGGTGGAGGAGGTGCGCACGATACGTCCCCGCGGCGCGCGCCGTGACGCGGCGGAGGGTGTCGCCCGGGGTTGTGGTTATTGCATGACCATTCCGTTACGATGACGGCCACAAGCCAGTCGCATAATGCCTGGGGATCAAGTGGTTTGCTGAAGAACGCAAAGCCCTGCAGGGCGGCGGCGGTTCCGGAAACCTGGCCGAAACTGGCGGACATGATGGCGGTTGGAATGCGCCTGCCGGCGGCCGCGGCAATTGCGAGGGCGATGTCTATGCCGGTGACCGGGCCACCGATATCGAGGTCGGCGATGATTGCCGCGACATCTCGCGGATCGTCCTTGAGCGCTTCCTGAATTGCGTCACGTGAGGCTGCTGTGGCGACGCGGTGCCCCCAATCCCGCTATAGCGTTTCGTGGCCGAGTCTGATGAGCGCGTCGTCCTCGATCAGTACCGCCCGCGCCGCCTGGAGGGATTCCGCACTGTCGATGTCCATGTAAACCTTCCCTCAAACCGCATGGCACCACAGGGACTACGCAAAGGCTTCACGACAGAACGGCTACGCTGGGCTGCGCGACGGTCTGGCCCGTCGCCCAGGGGGGTTTCACGGGGTGTTCCCCCGGGGGACCTGGACCGAGTGTTGCGCCGACGGGGACCGAACGGGTCGAGCAGCTACCGAGGGTTCACCATGATTGCGCGACGATTTGCCCACGGGCAGCGACGAATGACGGGCCTCGAGCTTCCAGCGTATCGAGATGCTAGTTCAGCGTTTGTGAGGGCCGGAGCCAAGTAGACCAGATGGGCTATATCGCGGCATCGGGGCTGGAACGGGCTGGCTTCGGTCAGCGGACGACCGCGAGATGCGTGGCGGGGGAACGCCGATGGATACGTCCCGCTGGTCCATGCGATGACGGACGGCGCTGGCTTTTCCGCCCTACCCTGCCACTTTACATCCAGCAGCCGACGCTTTGGGTATTGCGGTAATGCGATACCACACGGGCAACCGCTTGACGCCAGGCCGTGTTTCGCCCATAAGCCGCGCCTCTTTGCAGGACGGCCATCAATGAGGACCACGCTCTCGCTGAAGCCCGCGGAGGTGAGGAAGGACTGGGTGCTGATCGACGCCGAGGGCGTCGTGCTCGGCCGCCTTGCCTCCATCATCGCCATGCGGCTGCGCGGCAAGCACAAGCCGCAATTCACCCCGCATGTCGACTGCGGCGACAATGTCGTGGTGATCAACGCCGAGAAGGTCCACGTCACCGGCAACAAGGCCGAGCAGTCGGTGCTGTATTACCACACCGGCTATGCGGGCGGGATCAAGGGCCGCTCGATCCGCCAGCGGCTCGACAGCGCCCACCCCGAGCGCGTGCTGGAAAAGGCGGTGGAGCGGATGATCACTCGCGGTCCGCTGCAGCGGGCACAGATGAGGCACCTGTATGTCTACCCCGGTCCCACGCACAAGCACGAGGCGCAGCAGCCGGTGTCGCTCGACGTCGCCGCACTGAACCCGAAGAACAAGAGGGGCTGAACAGATGTCCGGGACACAGAGCCACTCGCTCGCCGACCTGAAGGACCTGATGGCCACCGTCGCGCCGACACCGACCGGCGTAGCGCCCAGCGACCAGGCGAGACCCGAGCCGAAGCGCGACGCGTTCGGCCGATCCTATGCCACCGGCCGGCGCAAGAACGCCGTGGCGCGGGTGTGGATCAAGCCCGGCAAGGGGGAAATCAACGTCAACGGCAGGAAGGCGGCGCAGTATTTCGCCCGCCCGGTGCTGCGCATGCTGATCACCCAGCCGTTCCTGGTGGCCGACCGCTACAATCAGTTCGACGTCTTCTGCACCGTCAACGGCGGTGGGCTGTCCGGCCAGGCGGGCGCCGTGCGTCACGGCATCAGCCGTGCGCTGACCAATTATGAGCCTGACCTGCGCGGCATCCTGAAGGTGGCCGGCTTCCTGACGCGGGACTCCCGCGTGGTCGAGCGGAAGAAGTACGGCCGCGCCAAGGCGCGACGCAGCTTCCAGTTCAGCAAGCGCTGACGGCGCCGCGACTCTGCATCGGCAGAAGGGCGGGTCCGTCGGGGCCCGCCCTTCTGCTTTTCGAACTCCTGTTTTTATCCTCGGGTTTTCAGGCCCAGGTTTTCAGGCCGGACAAAACCGACGATAACCTGACCGCGAAGGAGCAAGCACCATGGCCAGCGATATCCCCAGCGTGTTCATCGATGGCGAGTCCGGCACGACTGGGCTGGGCATCCGCGACCGCCTGCTGGCGCATCCCGGGCTGATCCTGCGCAGCATCGCCGAGGAGCACCGCAAGGACCCGGCGGCGCGGCGCGATCTTATGGCCGAGGTCGATCTGGTCGTGCTGTGCCTGCCGGACGACGCGGCGAAAGAGTCCACCGCGCTGGCCGACAGCCTAGGCGGCGCCGCGCCGAAGTTGCTGGATGCGTCCACCGCACACCGTGTGCATCCTGACTGGACCTATGGGTTCCCGGAGATGCAGGCCGGCCAGGCGGTGAAGATCGCGCACGCGCGCAAGGTGGCGAACCCGGGCTGCTATCCGACCGGCGCAATCGGTCTGCTCCGCCCGCTGGTCGATGCCGGGCTGGTCCCGCCCGACTATCCGATCACCATCAATGCCGTGTCCGGCTATTCCGGCGGCGGCAAGTCGATGATCACGGCGCAGGAGAGCATCGGCGGGCCCGCGTTCGAACTCTATGCGCTGGGGCTGGAGCACAAGCACGTGCCGGAGATGCAGCTCTATGCCGGGCTGACGCGGCGGCCGATCTTCGCGCCCTCGGTCGGGCATTTTCGCCAGGGCATGCTGGTGTCGGTGCCGCTGCACCTGGATACGCTGCCGGGCAGGCCGGGGGGTGCCGACCTGGGCGCCGTTCTGGGCCGCCACTACGATGGCTGCGGGCAGGTTCGCGTGGTTCCACCCACGCAAGACGGGAAGCTGGAGCCCGAGGCGCTGAACGACACCAATCTGCTGGAGCTGCGGGTGTATGCCAATGACCAGCTCCGGCAGGTGGTGTTGGTGGCGCTGCTGGATAATCTGGGGAAGGGTGCGTCGGGTGCCGCGGCGCAGAATATCGAGTTGATGCTGGGGCTGGCGGCACCGGTTACGCAGCCGGTGCGGGAGCCGGCGGATGCCTGATGCCGTTGGTAATACTCCCCCTCCCCTTGAGGGAGGGGGAGAACGAACCGCTACAACCACCGTCGGCCCGATCTATGCGCTGGACGGCGTCGTACCTACGATCGCGCCGAATGCCTTCATCGCTCCTAACGCGGCGGTGATCGGCGATGTGGTGATCGGCGCGGAAAGCGGTGTCTGGTTCAGTTGCCTGGTGCGCGGCGACATGAACATCATCCGCATCGGCGCGCGCACCAACGTGCAGGACGGCACCATCGTCCATGTCGATTCCGGCGGGCTGGCGACGCATATCGGCGATGATGTCACCATCGGCCACGGCTCGATCATCCACGCCTGCACGCTGCGGAACCGTGCTTTCGTGGGCAACGGCGCGATCGTGCTGGATGGCGCGGTGATCGAGGAGGACGGCTTCCTCGGCGCCGGCGCGGTGCTGACGCCGGGCAAGGTGATCGGCCGCAACGAGTTGTGGGCCGGCGTCCCGGCCAAGCTGCTACGGGTCATGAGCGACGAGGAACGCCGTCGTTACGACCGCAATTCGGAAACCTATCGCCAGCTTGCCGCCCGGTTCCGCGCGGGACTGCGTTCCGTGCCGCGCTGAGCCGCAGCGGAACACGCACCACATGCCCGATGTGACCATCCGCCAATGCGCCATCCTGGTCGGGGGCCTGGGCATGCGCCTCGGCACGCTGACCGCGGCCATGCCGAAGCCGCTGCTGCCGATCGCCGATCGGCCTTTCCTGGCCTGGCTGATGCGCGAGTTCGTCCGATTCGGTGTCGACGAATTCGTGCTGCTGACCGGGTATCTGTCGGAGCAGGTCGAGGCGCAGGTGCAGGCCCTGGCCGCGTTGTTGCCCCGTGCGACGCGCATCGTCCTCTCCGAGGAGCCGGAGCAGGCCGGCACCGGCGGCGCGGTGTACCACGCGCGCGCCCGGCTGGCGGATCGGTTTCTGTTGTGCAACGGCGACTCGTTGTTCGACTGCAATATCGCACGGTTGCTCGCCGATGCGGCGGCGGATGGTCCTGATGTGCTCGGGCGCATCATGCTGCGCCGGATGGAGGATGCGTCGCGCTACGGCGTGGTGGAGCTGAATTGCGACCGCGTCGTCGCATTCCGAGCGCGCCCACTGCCCGCGGCCGCGGACGCCGATCTCGCGGACCTCGGCCCCGCATCCACCCCCACCGCCGGCGTGATCAACGCGGGCATCTACGTCTACCACCGCCGCCTGCTCGATGAACTGACACCGAAATGTTCGCTGGAGCGCGGGGTCATGCCACGCCTGGCCAGGCGTGGTGCACTGCGCGGCACGGTGGCGGAGGGATATTTCCGCGACATCGGCATCCCCGAGGACCTCGCCCGCGCCGGTGAGGAGATCCCTCGCCTGCTGCACCGCCGCGCGTTGTTCCTGGACCGCGACGGGGTGATCAACGTCGATCACGGCTATGTCGGGGCGCGCGAGCAGTTCGAGTGGGTGCCGGGCACGCGCGAGGCGATCCGTGCGGCGACGGACGCCGGCTGGCACGTCTTCGTCGTCACCAATCAGTCCGGCATTGCGCGTGGCCACTACACGCTGGCCGAGATGCAGACGCTGCACGCCTGGATGACCGACGAGATTCGCCGCGCCGGCGGCACGCTGGACGATCTGCGCTTCTGTCCGTTCCACGCTGACGCGGTGATCGAGGCGTATCGCCATCCGGCGCATCCGTGGCGTAAACCGGCGCCGGGCATGCTGCTGGACCTGATGCGCGCCTGGCAGATCGAGCCGGCGCGCGCCGTCCTGGTGGGCGACCAGGACACCGATCTGCAGGCCGCCGCCGCCGCCGGGATGCGGGCCCAAAAATTCACCGGCGGTAATCTGCTGGACTTGGTCCTGCCGTTGCTGCAACGGTCACCTGCATGACCACCACAATTCGCGCCCGCGTGCCGCTGCGCCTGGGGCTGGCCGGCGGCGGCACCGACCTGAGCCCGTACTGCGACCGCTTTGGCGGCGCGGTGCTCAACACGACGATCGACCGCTACGCCTACGCTTTCATCGCGCCATCGGCTGACGGATTGCTGCATTTCGTGGCGCCGGACCTGGATGTCACCGAGAGTTTTGCGCCGGAGGTCGCGGCGATTGCCGGCGCAAAGCTGGTGCTGCACGCGGGTGTCGCGCGTCGCATGGCGCTGCTTTACGGTGGCGGGGTGCTGGCCGCGGTCACCGTCACCTCGTATGTCGAGGCGCCGGCGGGCTCCGGGCTCGGTTCTTCCTCCGCGCTGGTGGTAGCGTTGGTGGAGGCGTTCCGGGCGTACTACAATGCGCCGCTCGGTCCGTACGACGTGGCGCATCTGGCGTTCGAGATCGAACGGATCGATCTCGGGCTGGCCGGCGGCAAGCAGGACCAGTACGCCGCGACCTTCGGCGGGATCAACTTCATCGAGTTCCAGGCCGGCGATCGGGTGATCGTCAATCCGCTGCGCGTGACACAGGGCGTGGCGCACGAGTTGGAGACCTCGATGGTGATCTGTTTCACTGGCGTGTCGCGCCGGTCCGAGGCGATCATCGTGGAGCAACAGCGAGGCATCGCCGGACCCGACGGTGCGGCGCTGGACAGCCTGCATCAGCTCAAGAGCGACGCGCTGGAGATGAAGGATGCTTTGCTCCGTGGGCAGATCCCGCGCATGGCGGAGATCCTGAATCGGTCGTGGGCGGCGAAGCAGCGCACCGCGGCGGGGATCAGCACCGGGCTTATCGAGCAGTTGCACAAGGTTGCTTTTGCCAACGGGGCGATCGGCGGCAAGGTGTCGGGCGCCGGCGGCGGCGGGTTCATGATGTTCATCGTCCCGCCACATCGGCGCGTCCAAGTGATCCGTGCGCTGACCGAGGCGGGCGCCGACGCGGACGGCGTGCGCTTCGTTACGGCGGGCGCGGAGTCGTGGACGGTTGCGGAAGGGTGAGTGGTTTCGGGTGCAACGGTTTTTGCTCTCCCGCTGGCGGGCCATTCCGGCATCTGTGACGGATCGTCCTCGGAGGACGGTGGGCGGGCATCGGCGCGGCATGCGGTCACAGATAGCGGCAGGCGCTGCCCCCGGGTCAAGCCCGCGGGCAAGGCTTTTCCGCCCCACTCGTTACGTAGAGGCCATGGTCTCGTCGGCTAAGCTGGTGTCTACCGCGACTTCGAACGGTGTACCGGCTACGAACCCGCCGGAGATCAGACTGGACAGCAACCGGTCATAGCCCGGGCGCGGCAGCACTGGCGTGGTGCTCCAGATGCCGAGAGACTGGTAGCGCGCGCAGGAAGCGACGCGGATAGCGGCGGGTACGTCGGGGAAATAATCCGCAATCGAATCGGCGATTTGCTCGGCGGTCGCGCCGGCGACCCATAGCTGCGTGCGATGGATGGCGTGCACCATCCGCCGCAGCTCCTCGCGCCGCGCCGTCAACGTCCCACGCCGCGTGTAGAACGTGGTGTAGGAGGTCAGGCCCCGCGATGCCGCCGCGTACCAGACATGTCCCGTGCCTTCGGCAGCCAATGCCGAAACAAACGGTTCGAACAACTGCACCACATCCACCCTGCCCGCACCTAGCGCAGCAACGTTTTCGGCCATATTGCGGTCGCCGACGCGGTTGAGGCGTCCTGGCGCGATCCCGGCGCGGCGCAGGTCCTCCTGCAGGCACATCCAGGGCGTGGGAACCTCGGCCACCGTCGCGACGCGCAGGCCGAGCAGATCGGTCAGTTGGAAATCGGGACGCGGGGCGCGGCCTACCAGCAGGAACGGATCGCGGGTCACCACCTCGGCGAAGCTCACCAGGTCGCAGTCGGGGATCAGCTTGTAGGTCTCCATCACCCGCATCGGCCCGCCCCAGCAGACATCGACGGTGCCGTCGAACAGCGCGCGTGCCGCGTCGCCGGGCCGTGGCGCGGAGACGAAACGAACCTCGACCCCGGCCGCCGCGTAGGCGCCCTGGGCCAGCGCGACGTAGAACGGCGCATAGAACAGTCCGCGCAACGATTCCTGCAGCACGATCGGCATGGCGGGTTTCCTCGGTTTTCGCGGCGGGACTATCGCGCGGAGGGCGCAGCGGGCATAGGAGTGGCAACGACCGGGCCACCGCCGCCCGGGCCGAGACCAGGGGAACACACGTGTCGCACGCCGCGATCGCCACCGCGCCAACATCGGCGCGGCGCTGGATTGCCTGTGTCGTGCTGCTGGCCGGCGCGTTCATGCCGCCGGCCGATTTTTTCATCGTCAACGTCTCGCTGTCCTCGATCCACGAGGCGCTGCACGCCACGCCGGCCCAGGTGCAACTGGTGATCTCGGGCTATGGCGCGGGCTACGCGGTGTTCCTGGTGACCGGGGGGCGGCTCGGCGACTTGTATGGCCGGCGGCGGATGTTCCTACTCGGCTTGGCCGGCTTCACGCTGACGAATATGCTGTGTGGCCTGGCGACCTCGGCGCTGGTGCTGGTGGTTGCGCGTGTCGCACAGGGCGTCGCCGCGGCGCTGCTGGTGCCACAGGTGCTGGGCGCGATACCGACACTGTTCGACGACGAGCGCGGCCTGGCGCGCGCGATGAGCGCCTACGGCATCATGATGGGCCTGGCCGCGGCGGCCGGTCAGTTCGGCGGCGGCGCGCTGGTGACCTGGAGTCCGTGGGATCTGGGTTGGCGTGGCGTCTTCCTGCTGAAGCTGCCGGTCTGCCTGGTGGTGTTCGCCGCGGCGTGGTTCGTGGTGCCGGAGACCAGCACCTCGCGCCGCGCACGGCTCGATGGCGGCGGGATTTTTCTGCTGTCGGCGACGCTGGCTTGGCTGATCCTGCCGCTGGTCGAGGGGCGGCAACTGCACTGGCCGGCATGGACGATTGCCGGTCTGGCGTGCGTGCCGGTGTTGGTGGCCGCGTTCCTGGGGTGGGAGGCACGCTTCGCGCAGCGTGGCGGCATGCCGCTGTTGGATCCGGGGCTGTTGCGCATCCCCAGGTTTCGGCGTGGCGCCGCGGTGGCGGCACTGTTCTTCTTCACCACACCTTTCTACCTGTTGTTCGG
>DASRQX010000014.1:0-33339 GCA_035696165.1 Acetobacteraceae bacterium
ACCGGCATCGTCGCGCTGCTTGCGACGCAGCACGCTGACCGGATCATGCTTCTCGTTTCTACTTCGATATAGCCATCGCTCCAGCGTGGAGACGCTGAACCGGATCGGCCCGCCGCTGATGGGATGACGCCATTCGCGGGCCGCCAGTTGCCGCAAAGTCGCGCGCAGCGCGCCCTTCGCCGGCGGCGCCGCCAGAAGCGTACCGATAATCGAGAAGCGTAGTCGCGCCCAACGCTCACGCACCCGCCATCCGCCTCGTTCCGCCACGCCCACCCTCCACGAATTGTGCCGACCGACGCTAGCGGCCCTCACTCAGTGGCGGCGACGTGCATCCTCTGCGGGCCGGTGACGCCCATCACAAAGCGCGCATCGCCGACGCGCCGCCGGTCAGCGGACCGAGGAAGCGCAGCAAGGCGATGAGCTGCTCGCGCACGTCGCCGGCAAAGCGATCGAGCAGCGAGACCGGCAGTGCGGCGATGTCGATTGGCGTCGCCATCGCGGCCCTGGCGACTGCGGCGAAGGGGCTGTCGGAGAAGGTGGATCGCCACCAGGCGCGCCAGCGAGCCAGCGTCCGCCGATCGATCTCCGCCACCACCGACAAACGCGCCAGGCGGGAAGGCGTCGTCCCGAGTTGCATCGCCGAGATCAACGTCACCATGGTGGCGAGGTAGACCCGGCGGCCCAGAAAGCGCAGCGACGGCGGGGTGGTGCGCTTGCGGCATCCGTCCACCGCGCAACAGAAACTAAAGCGCTCGGCATACTCTTGGCCTAACCCACCCGGGCACCCGCGCGGCTTGCGGTCATACGATGCCAAATGCAGTGCGCCACCGCAGAGCCAGCACCGGGCTGCCCGGGCGGAGGCCGCAAGGTCGCGGTCGAAGACGAGCAACTGTTCATGGAACTTGGCGTCGGCCAGCACGGCTTGGTACACTGGGTCCGTCCTTTGAACTGAAGTTGGCGAGATGGCCAAAATCGGACGGAATGATCTCTGCCACTGCAACAGCGGCAAGAAATACAAGAAGTGCTGCATGGCCAGTGACCAGGCCGCCGCCCGTGCCGCACCGCCCGCTCGGCCGGCCGCGGTGGCGGCGCGTCCGCCGTCTTTGGCCAGCTTTTTCCAGGAACACGATGAACGCGACGAACTGACAGAGGCGTCCAACGCCGTGGTCGACATGGTCCACGCCGGCAATCTCGATGCCGCCGAACAGGCCGCCCACGACCTGCTTGCGCGCTTTCCAGATGTCCATGACGGCTACGACCGCCTCGGCATGGTCTGCGAAGCCCGTGGCGAGCATCGACAAGCCGCGGACTGCTACCGCAAAGCTATCAACGTCATCCGCAACCACCCCGACAACTACGATCCCGAGTTCGAGGCCGTCTTCCAAAGGCTCATCGACCGGCTCGAACCGAAGGCGGACGCCCCCGCCGCCTGAGCCGCCCGCCCCAAACCCCGCTCCGGCCTCGCCGGGTGCTCGGCGGCGTCAGGCCCGGAGCCTCTGCGACCTCGCCTTCGCTCCGGTCACCCAGCCGCGCAGGTCGGCGCGGAGGAATGGTCCGTCAGTCTCACCAACGAATGATCCGAACGAACGACCCCATGAATCCGCCAAGATCTGTGAGGGACACAAATCGGCGAAACTCAAATTCCGTGATCAGAAATCCCCGATGACACATCTCTTTCAGTGCTCAGGCTCACAAATCGGGAGACCTTTGGGGAAGCAAGCAGCACGACGGGAGCTATACTGGTAGTGTGGTTAGGCGCCGCCCAACAATTACCGTTTCAATTGTAGGGTGGGTAAGCTTTTGTGGCACCCACCGCTTTCGGCGCCACGCTGGCAAAAGCCGACGGCCGGACTGCCTAATGCTGGATCGACAGGGCACTCCCCTCGACCAGGTATTATGCCGGTACATCAAGCACTTTGTCCACAATTTACCCATAGCTTTCAAGTCTTTAAAGGCCCCGATCGACTGGCACCCCACCGCCCCCCTTCGCCCCAGCAGACTTCGGGCGGCAGGCCCCGGTGTTGACGGGCGCCGTATCGTTCGATCACCAACGAGCCGATTTCTAGCGCATTTGAGCGTGTTCTGACTGCGAAATCGGACCCGCTTTTGCAAAACGCGCCCTACACAAGCGTCCGCTGGTAGAGTGCGCTGAGCTCAGCCCAAGCCTTTTCCGCTCCGGCTTCGTTATAAACGGCGCTGCCCTTGACGCACCATCCGTGGTTACAGCCGTCATATACCTCCACCGTCGCGGGGCGGCTCACAGCGGCAAAGGCGACTTTCAGCTTATCCTTCGCATCAGGCTGCGCGTTGTCGTCGTTGGTCGCCACCCCACAATAGAATTGAGCGTTGGTCTTCGGGATTAGCATGTGCGGGCTGTCCGGGTGGTCCGTCACCAGCGCCGCGCCGTGGAAGGTCGCGGCGCCGCCGATCCGATCGGGAACCGCCGCGGCCGTGCGGAACGTCAACGGTCCACCCATGCAGTAGCCCTGCACGCCTGCCTTCTTCTTCGTATTAGTCTGCGGCTGCGCATCGAGGAACGCGATTAAGGCCGGACCGTCCGTCATAGTCGTTGCGGTTGTGAGCGTGGCCATCATCGGGAAATACTTTTTGCGCACGTCTGGCGCGCTATAGTCCGGCTCCGTCGTCGCCTTCATCGAGCGGTAGAACGGATTCGGCACGAGGACGACATAGCCTTGCGCGGCCAGGCGGCGGCCCATGTCTCGGAACACGGGGCGCAGCCCGAAAATATCAGTCCAGATAAGCACGGCAGGATGCCGACCGTTGGCCGGGTAGAACAACGCGGCGTCTGCCTCCCCGTCGGGAGTCTTCACCGTCACGTCTTTGGAAACGACATCGTCAGCGGCAAAGGCGGGCGGCGCGCCCGTGACGGCCATCGCCGCCGCAGAGAGCGTGAACACCCGCCGTGACATTGCCGGCACATTGAATTGATGGATTTCGTCGTCACACATCACCTTGAGACCTTCTTGTTACGGGGGTTACCGGGGACATTACCAAATTATGGGGCGTGGGCCATGCGCGAATCTAGATCAGTTAGAGGGCCGCAGCGTAGGCATAGTGCCCCTCTTCATCGGTCATGGCCCGCCAAGTTCCCAGTCAATGGTGTCCGGCGTTGTCCTAAACTCACAGGAATCTGCCGCTTGCCGCCGTCGCCAGCCTGATCGAGCCGGGACACGGCATCTTGCGGCAGCGGCGCCTGAGTAACTAAGCGGCGTTGGCCCGCGCGCGGTCAGCCCTTTGCCACCAACAGATGGCGCGGTGCGTGGCTGATCGGCTCGCACCCGGTTTCCGTGATGATTGCGGTCTCGCCGAGAGACATGCTCAAACCGGTGTAGCTGTCGAGCAGGATCATGTGCAGGAAGAACACCATGTTCGGTGCCAGCACCTGCGGCTCGCCGGCGTAAATCATCGGCCAGTCCATCCAGGTCGGCGGATAGGTCGCCCCCATCGTGTAGCCGCAGGCATTGAGGAAATGCCCGGCCTGACCGGCTTCGGTCATGACCTTCGCGTGGGTGGCGAACACGTCGCCGACCGTGTTGCCCGGCCGCAGCGTCGCCTCGCAAGCTTGCAACGCGCTCGCGCAGGCGTCGAACATGCGCTGGTGGCGCGGGTCGGGCTCGCCGGTCAGGATCACGTACATCAGCGCCGCGTGGTAATGGCGATACGCAGCGGCAATTTCGAACTGCACCTGGTCCCGCGGCGCGACCGTACCGTGCCCGGTATGATAGCGGACCAGCAACGCCTCCTCGCCCGCACCCATCGGCCAGCGACTGGCGGTCGGGTCGCCGTCGCCGCGCAGAATCGTGTTCATCATCTCGCCATAGACGGCGCCAACGGAAGCCTCCGGCCGCGTCATCCGCTGCGACACCGCGCAGGCCTCGTCCACCAGCGCGCCGGCCTGACGGAAATAGGCCAGCTCCGCCGGGCTTTTCACCAGGCGTAGTACCCGAACGAGATCGGAGGCATCGACGAGTTCGCAAAATCCGGCGAAGGCGGCGTCGACCATCTTGCCGCGTTGCGCGGTGAGACCATAGGCGTGGTACTCCGCGCCGATCCGCTGTCCGCGTCCACCATGGTCGTGCACCATGTCGCGCAGTTCGCCCGCGGGGTCGGCGCCCTCGCGGTCGGTCCAGACGCGGATATCCGTGATGATGGAGGTGATGCGGGCCTGCCGTTCGTCGGCCGAGCGAGTCAGCAGGGCCAGGGCGCCATCAGCGCCAAGATACATCCCCTGGAACATGCTGTAGCCGCCGGTGTCGTAGCCAGTGAGATAATACATGCTCTCCTGGCGAAAAATCAGCAGACCGTGGAGACCCGAATTGGCCATCTCGTCGCAGGCACGACTCCGGCGGGCGGCAAATTCATCGCGGGTGAAGTGGAGTGCCATACGCCAACTCCTTCTGTTTGATACCAGGCGCCTTAAATGCTGATCCTTCCAGCACGATGGCGATCGAGCGCGGACGCATCAGCGCGTCGAGCTCGGTTGTGCATCCGCGCGCTGCGCCATCGGCACCCGCTCCGCGGTTGGTCTGCGTCGGAGACGCCATTGAACGCACCTATCCGATCTTCGTGCCGACGCCGGACATCGCGTTCCAGTGCATGCACCGGGTCACGCCGGACGCAACGCTGCCCCAGTTGCGAAGGCACCGCAACACGCGCTGCGTGCGAACGTCGCGTCGCTTGACAAATCTACCTGCGCCGCAAAGGCTTCTCCCGCCCCGAGGCAGCTCGTGATTGCATGCCTCGAGTGTGCCGGCAGCGGGTGGGCCAGTTCCGAACGGCTCGAAGGATCTGTCGAACAAGGATGCTGAACGAAGCAGCCAACTTGGGGAAGGCTGATCCGATGTGGCCGATACGCCCGCAAGTCCCCAGCGCCGTGGGTCCTCTATTGGGAAAGCGGCCACCATGACCCGGACCGCGGCAGCATCTGGCGCTTTCAGCGGGCAGGCGGAGACACTCGCGCACGTGCTCGCCCGGCGCCTTGCCGATGCTGGAGATAAGCCGTGGATCCTAGCGGAAACTGGGAGTTTTACGTACCGGGATGTCGACCGCCTGGCCTGTCGACTCGCGAACGGTCTCGCTCGGCTCGGTGTCGGGCGGGGCGACACGGTCCTGTTGATGCTGAACAACTGCATCGAATTCATCGCGCTCTGGTGCGCCCTGGCGAAGATCGGGGCGATCGAGGTGCCAGTGAACTGCCACTACAAGAGCCGCCTGCTTTCCCATCTCATGAACGACTCGGGTGCGCGCGTGATCATCGCGGACAGCGAGTTCCTCCCTCGTCTTTCGGAGATTTCGAGCGAGCTTTCCGCCCTGTCGTCGGCGGTCATATTCGGTTCGTCTCCGGAACTTCGTCCGGGCGCTTTGCTCGGCGCAGCCCGCCTGATGCCATACGCGGAGATCCTCGCGGAGGACGAGCGGTTCGCTGCGTTTGCTCCGGCGCCCTGGGATCAGCTTGCGGTCATGTATACATCCGGCACCACCGGACCCTCGAAAGGCGTCATCATTACCCACGGACATGCCTTTGAGTATGCGCGCGGGGTCATCGACATGCTCGACATCCGGCCCTCCGATGTCTACTACGCGCCGCTGCCGCTATTCCACATTGCAGGGCAGTGGGCAGTGGTCTATGCGGCTGCGATAGCGGGTGCGACGGCGGTCCTGCCGGACGCGTTCAGCCCATCCCGGTTCTGGTCGACCTGTCGCCAATTCAACGCCACGTGCTCTTTCCTGCTGGGGGCCATGGCAAATCTCCTTTACCGGCAGCCGCTATCGTCCGATGAGGCTGACAATACGCTGGAGCGTGTTCTCCTCGTGCCGCTGGTTCCGGAGGTCGAGGACTTCAAGCAGCGCTTCGGCGTGCTTGTATCGACGACTTGGGGCGGCACCGAGATGAACTGCCCCACACGGTCGGGTTTCCAACTTCCGAATGCCCGGACTTGCGGCCGGGTCGACAACGATCTCTACGAAGTCCGTATCGTGGATGAGAATGACAACGAGCTGCCGCCCGGCGTTGCGGGCGAAGCGGTCGTGCGACCGAAGAAGCCCTGGATCGTCATGGCAGGGTATTGGAGGCACCCCGAATGGACCGAGAAAACCTGGAGGAACCTCTGGCTGCACACAGGCGACATGCTGATGGCCGATGCGGAGGGCAATCTGTATTTCGTGGATCGAACGAAGGACGCCATCAGGCGGCGCGGTGAGAACATCTCCTCGATGGAGGTCGAGCGGGAAATCAATGCACATCCGGACGTGCTGGAGACGGCCGTAATTCCTGTCGCGGCCGAAGTCACGGAGCAGGAGGTCATGGCGGTCATCGTGCCGAAGCCGGGATGTCACCCGGCGCCCGAGGCGCTGATCGCATTCCTCAACGATCGATTGCCATACTTCATGGTGCCGCGATACCTGGAGTTCGCGACCGAACTTCCTAAGACACCGACCGGCAAAATCCAGAAATACGCTCTCCGTGAGCGTGGCATCACCGCGGCGACCTGGGATCGCGTCCAGGCAGCCGTACCGGTAAGGAAATAAGTGCCAAAGTCGTTCCCCGCCGCGATCCCCATGGCGTCGGGACTGACTGACTGTCCATCGGGGGTCATGGAGGAGAGCGTGGAAAGCAGGATTATCGTCCAGCGGGATGAAGGGGTTGCGTCGCTGATCTTCAACCGCCCCGAGCGTCTCAACGCCATGACAATCGAGACCTGGCAGTTGATGGGGCGTCATCTCGCGGAGTTTTCCAAGGACCGCGCTGTTCGGTGCCTGGTGCTCGCCGGAGCGGGGCGCGCCTTCCTTGCCGGACATGACGTTGAGGAAATCCGCATGCACAACGAAGAAATGAGTGCGGGAAGGTTGTCGCCGGCGCAACTGCGTGAATGGCAGAAGGCATTGCAGGACACGACGCGCTACATGCGCCTCGCGCCGTTTCCGATCGTGGCCGCCGTCCAGGGTTATGCCGTAGGCGCGGGCTGCGAAGTTGTGTTAGCGTGCGATCTCGTCGTCGCCAGCGAGGACGCCAGGTTCGGGTTTCCTGAGGTCAACATCGGTGTGACGATCACCAATGGCGGCACGTTTTTCGCGCCGCGGAAGGTCGGTCTCGCGAAGGCGCGGGAGATGGCCTACACTGGGGAGTTCATCGATGCGCAAGAAGCCTATCGCATTGGCCTCGTGAATCGAGTCGTTCCCCTAGGCCAGGAGCGTGCCGAAGCGGACAAACTCGCGCGGCGGATAGCCAGCCGAGCGCCGGTGGCGGTTCAGCTTCATAAGATGATGATCGACCGCGGTCTCGACTCCTCGCTCGAAACCATGCTGTCAATTGAAACGGAATGTCTTGTTCAGACAGCGATGACCAAGGATAACCTCGAAGGCACGAATGCATATTTCGAAAAGCGAGAGCCCAAGTTCACCGGCGGCTAGTACAGCGGCACCACCGCGTCCAGGCATCGACGCCGAACCGGTCGGCGCGCGAACCGGCGTCACAATCTGGGTCGATGCCGGCTCGGCCGGCGCCTTCACCTTTGACGGATTGCGCCGCTACGTGATCGAGCCCGCCAAGGTGCGCATCGCCGCCTTCCTCAACATCTCATGCAGCGGCCTCGTCGCCTGGGACTGCGAGCTTTTGACTTCTGCACCTGATAAACAGTTCATGGATAGTGCTTCTGTGCCGGTGCATAAGTCATAGATCATGATGCGACTCCGGCAACAGCGAGGATCGCGGTCAGCGTCGCGGACATGCCGCGCAGGCTCGGATCCTTATCCACGTCGATCCATTCCTCCAGCGAATGGGCGCGTCCGCCGCTCCCGCCAGAGCCAATCTTGATGGCTGGAATTCCCAGTGCCATCGGGATGTTGGCGTCGGTGGAGGACGCTACATGGGACGTCTTGAAGCCATGCGCTTCGATAGCAGCCGTGGCGTGACGGACGATGTCGCTGTCGAGCGATGTGCTGCCGGCTGGACGATCACCAACCAGTGCCGGCTCCACTGATATGCGCCCCTGGGTGATCGAGCGTGCATAGTTTTCGCCTTCGGTTGCCTGCTCGATAATGGCGAGGAACCTGGCCTCCAGGCGCGCCAGTTCTTCCGGCGCCGCGGACCGAAGGTCCACCTCGATCCACACCTCGTTCGGGATCGCGTTGATGGACGTTCCGCCACCGACCACGCTCACGCTGTAGGTTGTCTTGGGTTTGCCAGGAACCTGCACTCGGCCGAGTTCGCACACCGCCTGAGCCATGGCGTTCATCGGGCTCACCAGTCCGAAAGCCCCGTAGCTGTGCCCGCCAGGACCGCGAAACGCCACCCGCCAGCGGCGCGAACCGATACCGGCGGTGGCGATGTCGGTCATCTCGGGACTGTCGACGGAGAAGAAGGCCTTGATGCGATCTTTGTATTTGCCTTCCTGAAACAGGTGCCGCACGCCGCGCAGGTCGCCCAAGCCTTCCTCCCCGACGTCTCCTACGAACAGGATATCGCTGGTGGTGCGGACACCAGCCTCGTCCATCGCGCGCATGAAGCCCAGCAGGACGGCGAGGCTGCGGGTATCATCGCCGATACCGGGGGCGAACAGCTTCGTGCCTTCGCGCCGCACCGTCACGTTCGTGCCTGCCGGGAACACCGTGTCCAGATGGGCCGCCACCACGACCAGTGGGCCATTGCCGATGCCGCGCCGCAATCCCATGACGTTGCCAATTGCATCTTTTTCAATATCGGTGAGCCCATGTGTGCGCAGCATCTCGAGATACGCATCGCCGCGCACCCCCTCGCCGAACGGCGGTGAGGGGATTTCGGTCAGGCGTATGATATCGTCGACGATCCGATCATGGTCGCGATCAAGGACCGCCACGGCATCGCGATATGTGGTGCTGGCCATGATGGCGGCGACGTCCTGGGTCATGCGGTGTCCTTCTTCGGGTGTGGAGATACATGCTGCTTACGCGTACGTTTCGGCCGCAGCTAGCCAGAAGCGCCTGCATCAGACGGCCGGAAATACGGGGTTGCCGTACGGATAGAACGCCTTCAGGTCGACATGCTGGTAGGGCAACCAGTCTAGCCGGACGGTGCCGAGGAACGGCTGGTCAGGCTCCACCAGCAGGATGGTCCTGGCAAAGCCGCTGTCATCGAACCCGCGGCGGAAGTGCACGCGGGACTTGACGGCAAACACGTCGAAGTCGGCCAGATCGATGCCGAGACCAGAGAACGTCGAAGGTTCGATGATCTGCGCGAGATACGGGCTTACGATCAAGACGTTGCCGTCACCGAACCCGATATGGAACCACGTGTCACCTTTCACGCGCTGTAACGCCTGGCTGATACCCACGATCTGACCCTGGATCCGCACCGGCAAACCAGCCGATTCGTCGACCAGGCCACCGACAACGACATCGACCGCATCACCAACCTTGGCGCCATTGGCCATCAGGCTGGAGACCACCTTGGCGTCCGCCACGGTCCCGATCAGCACACGAGACAGGCCCTGCTCGATGACCGCGCGCAACAGCCAGGTGGCATAGCCGGAGCGGTCACTGTGGTCGGCGAGCACAATCGGCCCTGCGCCGTTTGCAAGCGCCAGCTTTGCCTCTGCCACACCGTCCCCGATCGAATAGATCTTTGCCGTGTTCAACAACGCCTCGCGCTGCCGCCAGGCGCTGGCCGCCATGTCGTCGGTCACCTTGCGGGCGAGATCGGGGTTGTTGTTGGTCAGAACCTGGAAGGTCATGCCGACATCGGGCACGTCCGACCAGGGGAAACCGAAGAAGAAGTTCACGAACAGGTCAGGCTCGCGTGCCTCCCACGTAAGGGCCTGCTGCACCAGGTTCATCCATGGCGAGGCGCCGGTCCATTGGAAAACGGTGGGCGAGATGATCGGCACCTTCTGCGTGACGTGGATCGGCACGTAGTCGCCCCGGATGGCGCGGACCAGGCAGCGGGCCGCACGTTCCCCCTGCAGATAGCCGTCGTAATGCGGGAAGTATTTCGCCGCGAACGCCATGTTGGCGTGGCGGAGGAACTCCTCGTCTTCGTTGCCGTGCGGATCGAAGGTGGCGGCGATGAACCCCGCGGGACCGATCGCCGCACGCACCCGCTTTGCCAGCTCCGCCTCCGGCCGCGGCACATCTCGCACGCCAGCAGCACCATGGACGCAGAGATAGGCGCCGTCGAACGGGCCCTGTCTGTGCAGTTCCTCGACCATCTTGCCCACAAACGTCTCGAACGCGGCCGTGGTGATCCAGCCGGAGCCGGTGCCGGTGCGTGGCCAAAGTGGCGATTCGATGCCGACGAGCTCCACCGCCTCGAACTCGCGCGCCATCTTCACGAAGCCGCCCATGTAGCCGCGCGGGTCGCAGGTCAGAAGCGCCTCACCCGCGGCCGGCGAGCCGGGATAGGTGAAGTCCGCCAGCGTGGTGTCGTTCGCCAGGAACGTCACCGTCTCATGAGAGAAGTGCAGCACGGCGATTCGGATCGGCGGCTTCATCGGACATGGTCCTCACAACGTATGGGGGGACCCGTTCCCGCCCGGGACAGTACCGCATTAGTCCACCAGTGCCTGGTAAACCAAAGAATTAATGAGCGGCCGGTAGCGCCGCCGCTGTTCGCCGGGCACCTGGGCCATGAAGACCACCGCCAGGTCCTCCACCGGATCGGCCCACCAGAGCGTCCCATAGGCGCCATTCCAGTAGAACTCTCCCAGACTGCCCATAAGCGTGCTGACCCGCTCGCGGACGGCGATCGTTAGGCCGAAACCGTACCCTGCGGAATTCGGATCGAGTTCGGCGATCCGGTTCTCAATGTCCGGGCTCATCCGGTTGGTCCGCATCGCCCCCACGGTCTTGCGGCCCAGGATGCGGGTTTCGCCAAGCACGCCGCCTCCCAACAGCATTTGCGCGAAGCGAAGGTAATCGAGTGCGCTCGACGCCAGTCCTCCGCCACCACATTCGAAACGCAGCGCCTGCGCGCGATCCGGCACCGACTGCGCCTCGTTAGTATCGGGGTCGCGGGGCAGGGGACGGGCGAGGCGTGCCACCTTGTCCGGCGACACTTGAAAACTGGTGTCCACCATGCCGAGTGGGCGGAACAGCCGCTGCTCCAGAAACGCGCCCAGGCTCTGACCGGAGATCGCCTCCACCACCAGGCCAATGACGTCGATCGAAAGCCCGTAGTCCCAGACGGTCCCGGGTTGATACAGCAACGGCGCGGCCGCGAGCCGTTCAAGGAACGCCGCGGCATCGAGGGTGGCACCCGCGGCGTTGGACGAGGCAGGGTAGAGTGTGTGCACCGCGGTTGTGCCGCGCCCGCCGTAGGTCAGGCCGGAGGTGTGCCGCATCAGGTCTAGTATGGTGATCGGTCGTTCAGCCGGAACGGTCTCGATTGGGCCCTGTCCAGCGAGGACGCGCTCATTCAGCACCGCGACGCGCCGGTCGCCGAGTTGGGGCAGAAATCGCTCGATTGGATCAGCCAGCCCGAGGCGCCCTTCCTCCCAAAGCAACAGCGCGGCCACGCCGGTGACGGGCTTGGTCATGGAAGCGATGGCGAACAGAGCGTCGCGCACCATCGGGGCGCGTCGGTCCGGGCCGAGATGGCCAAAGGCTTGGTGGAGAACCAAATGGCCCCGCCGGGCCACCGCAATAACCGCGCCGGGCAATTGGCCGGCTTCGATCTCTTTGTGTAACGCAGTAGCGATCCGGGCGAGCCGTGCGGAGGACATGCCGATAGCTTCCGGCTCGGCGCGAGGCAGCGTGTGTTTGTTCCCAGTCGTTTCGGTCATATCGCACCTTCCAGTTCTGCCGGCGTTCATTCCCGGAACCCGCGGCAACCTGTCGGGCGCAGGGGGAGGGGTCAATCCAGGGGCGCCGGAGCAACGGCACCTGTCAATGAGCGTGGCGGCTCAGCCGCCGGTCCAGACACTATCGCCCTCGAGCGAACTGCGCCGGCGCGAACGCTGCGATAGACCAAAACTCACGAGCACCCGGATGCCCTCTGCGAATAGACGAAAACAGCCTGATGAAGTACCCTCGGCGGGCCTGCCGTGTTGGCAGGGAAGCGCGCGGCCGCGATCGCAACGACAAGGATAACGTCATGGACTCGCAATCAATCCTGGGCAGCGGCGACTTTAGATATCGATTGACTCCTGATTGGGCGCAGTTGCCGGATGGCTGGGATTTCAATGAGGTGGCGGCGGTCGCCGTCGACAGCCGGGATCAGGTCTATGTGTTCAGCCGCAGCGCGCATCCGGTCACCGTCTTCGATCGTGACGGCAACTTCCTGCGCTCCTGGGGCGAAGGCGTTTTCAAGCGCGCGCATGGGCTCAGCATCGCGCCGGACGACACGATCTTCTGCACCGATGACGGCGACCATTCGGTGCGCCGCTGCACGCCTGACGGCAAGGTACTGCTGACCCTCGGGGCACCCGGCATCCCAAAAGCCTACATGGGCGGCGAGCCGTTTTGCCAATGCACCCACACGGCGCTGTCGCCGGACGGCGACATCTATGTCTCCGATGGCTATGGCAACGCCCGTGTGCACAAATATTCGCCCGATGGTCGCCTGATCATGTCATGGGGCACGTCGGGTGTTGGCAAAGGCGAGTTCAATCTGCCGCATAACATCTGCTGCGACGAGGACGGCTTGGTCTATGTTGCCGACCGCGAGAATCACCGCGTGCAGATTTTTAGCGGCCAGGGCAAGTACGAAACGGAGTGGCATGATCTCCACCGGCCGAGTGCGTTGTTCATTCCGCAGGGTCGTTGCCCGTACTGTTATGTTGGCGAGTGTGGGCCGACATTCGGGTTCAGTCGGAACGCTTCGAATCTCGGTCCGAGGGTCTCCGTCGTCAGCAAGCGGGACGGGAAGATACTCGCCCGACTCGGTGATCGGACACCGGGCAACTTTCCGGGGCCGTTCACATCACCGCACGGAATCGCGGCCGATTCGCGGGGTGACATCTACGTGGGCGAGGTCGCGAAGACCGGTTGGGGCAATTTGTTCCCCGGAGTGACCCCGGCCAAGCCGCGGGCCGTCCTGCAAAAGCTTGTGAAGGTGGAATGATATCGGACGCGGCCCGGCCCTCCCAACGACATGCGTGATGGCAACGAACCAATGACCGATTGGACCGAGACGTATCGCGGCACCGTGCCGCCCTGGCAATGCGATGTGACCGAGCATTTCACGATCGCCTATTACTTCGACCGGTTGGAAGAGGCGGAAGCAAATCTCGCCGACGAACTTGGCCTCGGCGATCTGTCGCACCGCGGAGACCTGCCCCGATGGCTCGATGTCCGCTTCGCGCACGAACTTCGCGCCGGCAGCGGCTTTCATGTCGAGAGCGCGGCGCTGGGCGTCGGCATCCAGGAGAACGCCAACGGGCTGCGCCTCGGCCATCGTTTCGTCGCTTCGGCCAACAGCGAGGTCGTGACCTGGTTTGACGAACACTGGGACCTGTCCGCCGTAGCACTGACGCCACAACAGCGTGGCGCGATCGAAGGGCGGCTCGCGGTCTGGAACGGTCCGGTGGCCGAACCGCGGCCCGAGCCGGTCGCGACCGCCGGTTTCATCCCCACGGCGCGTGGGAGGGTCAAGCAAGGCGACGTCGACGCTGCCGGCCATTTCGCTCTCGGTGCGATCGTGCATCGCTTTTCCAACGCCTCCGGTCAGCTCGGCGCCGCGATCGGAATGGATACCGGTATGATGCAGCAGCAGCGGCGCGGCTTTTCAACCTTTGAGCTGACCTTGCGCATATCCGGCGTACTGCGGCTCGACGAGCCGTATCTCGTCGAAACCGGCATCGGTCATCTCGGCAATTCTTCGCTGCGCATGATCCATCGCATGACTGCCGTGCGGAACGGCGCCGAGATCGCGCGACTCAGCCAGTTCGGTGTCAACCTCGATCTGGACACGCGCCGCCCCGCCAGCTGGCCTGACGATACCCGCAGCCGAGCCGGCGCGCTGGTGGTGCCGGTCGAGTGAGGCTATTTCGCCGGGCTTGGTCGCGTCGCAGATCAATATCTGGCCAAGCCCGGCCTGGCTACTTTGCAGCGATCGACGGTGAGAAGAGGACCTTCGTTGATCGCTCTGCTGGGCGACCGCTTATTTGAACCTACGCGCTGCTACTGCCGTGCCAGCCCCGGAACATAGTGCTTGCGCGGGAACTCTTCCCAGTATTCGGTCAAGCCCTTGCCGCTGAACTCCTTGTACGGACGGGCGCGTAGCCGCTCGACATCGATATCGATGCCGAGCCCCGGTCCCTCCGGCAGCTCCGCCCAGCCGCTGTGCACCTTGATCTGGCTGGTGGCGATCGCCGTGCATGCATCGCGGAAATTCACGAAATATTCGGCGATGCGGAAATTCGGAATCACCGCGCAGGCATGCACCGTCGCGGCGAACCCGGGCAGCACGCTGTTATAATTGTGCGGCGCCATCACCACCGCCTGCGGCTGCGCCATCGCCGCGATATCCAGCATCGCAGTGATCCCGCCGATCGCACAGATATCGGGATTGAGCACATCGGCTGCTCGACGCTCCAGGGCGTGGAAGAACTGCTCCTTCGAATACATTGCTTCGCCGGTAACGATCGGGATCGGCACGGCGCGGCGCACCTCGCGCACCAGCTCGATATTGTCGGACAGACAGGGTTCCTCGTACCAGGTGATACCAAGCTCGGCCAGGCGCTGGCCGATGCGAATCGCGTGCGACGGCGAGAAGCGCCGGTGCGCCTCAATCAGCAGCTCGAACTCCGGGCCGAGCGCGTCGCGCATGCGGCGGACAAAGTCGATCGCGTAGTTCTCGTCCTGGGGATCGACATGGGTCCGCCACGGTCCCGGGAACGGGTCGAACTTCGCCGCGGTGAATCCCTCCTGCTTCAACGCCACCGCGCGTTCGATGTTCTCCTCGACCGAGCTGGCGTGCGACCAGCCGTTGGCATAGACCCGCACTTCGGCACGCGAGCGCCCGCCGAGCAGATTGTATACCGGCAACCCCGTCCGCTTGCCCAGTATATCCCACAGCGCGATCTCGATCGCACTCCATGCCGACAGCAGCTCCATCGAGTTGCGACGGATCGCGAAATCGTCGAACAGCACCTGGCCGGTATGGCGGATGTTGAAGCTGCTGCGTCCGATCACGTACGGGGCCATGCAGCGCAGGCACTCCTCGATCACCTTCTCCTTGCCGCGGGTGACATAGGCTTCGCCCCAACCGTGCAGCCCGTCCTCGGTCTCCACCCGGCAGAACAGCAGGTTCTTGCCGCTGCCGGGATGCAGCAAAAACGTCTCGATGCGAGCGATCTTCATTTTGGTTTCCCTTTCGTTATTCGGCCAAGCGCACAGCGGACCGGGCGGTGCCACGCCCCGGAAGGTCCGGCACCGGCTCGATGCGACCCATCAGCAAGCCATAGAAGCAGACCCCGGCCAGCAGCACCGCGGCCGCCACCACAAAAGCGACGGCAAAAGAGCCGGTCGCATCGACGATGGCACCGGTGACGATGGCGGAGATCGATCCGACCGCGGCATTCATCGTGTTCATCACGGCGCCGACGATGCCGCTGCCGCCGCGCGGCGCCACCAGCGAGGGAAACGACCAACCGATGCTCGATGCGGACGTCAGCGCGCTGACCGATATTGTCATCCAGAACAGCACCCAGAACACCTCGCGCGTGAACGCAGCGCCCAGGATAGAGAGCCCGCCCAGCAGACAGGCGATGATGGTCGATTTGCGCACCAGCGTCTCGTCATGACCCCGCTGCACCAACCGATCGACCAGCCATCCGGCGATGACGAACTGCGCGACGGTGGCGATGAACCAGGGCAGCATGGTGAAGCTGGCCGACTTCAGCAGGCTGACGTTCATGGTCTGCACGAAATAGGTCGGTAGCCACGATGCAAACAGCGAGTTAGAATAGCCGTAGCAGGCGAAACCAAGCGTCAGCCCCCACACCTTCCGGCGGGTAAGGATGTAGCCCAGCATTTGCGCGGTGCCGCCGTCGGCGCGTCCCTCCGGCATGGCGCCACCGGCGAGGATATAGTCGCGCTCGACCGGCGACAGGTGTGCATCCTCGCCGGGATCGCGGTAGCGGACCCAGAACACGATCAGGAACAGAAAGCTCAATCCGGCGGTCATCCAGAACGCACCGCGCCAGCCGAACCACACCAGGGCGACGGCGACCAGCGGCACGCCGACTACTTGGGAGAATTTCGCCATGCCGTCGAACATGGCGGTCGCGGTACTGCGCTCGGCGCGCGGGAACCAGTGGCCGACCGCCTTGGAATTCAGCGGGAAGCTCGGCGCCTCGGCCGCGCCCAGCAGCA
This sequence comes from Acetobacteraceae bacterium, assembly GCA_035696165.1. Lineage (GTDB taxonomy): Bacteria > Pseudomonadota > Alphaproteobacteria > Acetobacterales > Acetobacteraceae > Palsa-883. The sequence continues at coordinate 16,309 of DASRQX010000014.1, forward strand.
TGCGGGCGAGCAGGATACCGCCATAGCCACCCGATAGCGCGGTGATCGCCGAGGCAACGCCCCACAGCATGATGCCGATGCGCCCGACGCGGGTGACGCCGAACCGGTCGAGAATCATGCCGGAGGGAATTTGCAGCACCGCATAGGACCAACTGAAGGCGCTGAACAACACGCCGAGCGCCAGCGCATCGAGGTGCAACTCCTGGCGCAGCGACGGCGCGGCGACGGACAGCGCGAGGCGATCGAAATAGTTGAACAGCACGCTGACGCCGAGCAGCACCGCGATGCCCCAACGTCGCCGCGGAATCGGATGCCCCGGCCGGCCGTTCATGCGTTTCCCCCGTGATCGGCCGCATGCGACCGCCGATCGCGAAGGCTAGTACAGCATTTGCGAGTTGCCAAATCAGGTCAGGTATCCGCGGATTGCAATACGGAGCGTGCGACGGCAGAGGGTATCCCTTGCCGTTGTGCCCGGCGAAGCTCGGACGTCGCTGAACCGATATTCCCCAGATGAACGGCTCAGCGCCGTCGTCTTGCACGATGGTGTATGGCCAGACATCGTCCGCGCCTTCAGCCACGCCCAGAGGGCCTCAGACTACATTCAGCAGGGTCCAGGCGCAGCGCGAGCCGCGGGCCCCCCGGAGCGCCCTCACGAACAATGCGTTCGATTGCGACAAAGGCCTCGTTCATCGTCCTGGCAGGATGAGACCGTAGACGCGACCGGTCGAACCGAACGCACCGTAGATCAGACCGCTATCGACATAGGTCGGGCCGCTGGGGGCAGGCGTCCCCACGTCAGGTGTCCTCACGTGCTGCTGCCAGGTCGCCAGCACGCGGCGCTGATAGTCATCCGCGATCTGCGGTGTCTCAGAATGATAGGCGGCGATCGACTTCGACCAGCTTCCGGTGTGGCGGTAAAGCGTGTTCAGGAAGCGCACGGCGTAGGCCGTATTGGAAGCGGGATCGAAAGCCTGGCCGAGCGACGTGAACGCGTCCGGGTGGTGCATCAGGTTGACCTGCATGCACCCGACATCGATCGACCGCACGCCCTGGGCCTGCAACGCGGCGACAGCCGAGACGGCCTGCGCCTTGGTCACGAAGAACTGTCCGACGCCATTGGCATCGATGGTCCAGGGCCAGGGCCGCACCCGACCGGCCTGCGGGTCCGGGCGCCCGCTCTCGACCTGCCCGATGGCCGCTAGCATCCCGGGCGGCGTATGCCCGATTGCCTCGGCGTTCCCGATAGCCTGTTCGCATAGCGTGGCAGGTCCCCGCAGGGGAGCTGCGTGTGCCATGACCGACACTGCAAGGAGAGCAACAAGACACAACAATGGACGCATGGGTGGCGATACGCCCACAATTCAGGCGTTATGACCAGCGGTGCCGGGTTCTGCCCGATCACCGTCTAGTATCTTCCGGGGTCGCGTACCTCGGTGTCGGCCATCGAGATTGCGGCAGTGGATCCTCGGCTTGTGTGGGCCGGGCGCAAGCGCACTCCGAATCGCCAGGGTGCTGCGTTCGCCAGGCGATCGAACCACAGATACACGACCAGCGTCGTGTAGAGCGTCAGCACCTGCGAAACCGTTAGCCCGCCAACAATCGCGATACCGAGCGGCGGAACGGATCGCGATGGCACGGCAAACTGATCACCGGCGTCGGCGGATCGCGCATCGACAACACCATTCGAGCAATGCAGAAATGTCAAGTCTCCGCCCGGCCCTGCCGTGCACGACTACGTCGCTCGACCGCTCGGTTCTATCTACGAAAAACTGGCGCAGATCGTCCGCGCGGTCCTGTCGCGGCGCGCCTGACACCGGAATGATACCGCGCGGCTGCACCGCAAGATGGCTGGCTGTGGCGACAACGCCGACACGCCAAACGCGCCGCCCATCGTGGCCTGCTATTCCTGGAACTGCGCCCCGCGCCACTTCAGTGCCGCGCCCAGGCCGCTCTCCTTGGTAATCTCCTTGAATTTCAATCCCGCCTCCGTCTTGGCCGCATACAGCGGTGCCACGACATCAAGGCCGGCCTGCATCGCATTCCGGAAGCCTGCCGCGTCAGCGCCGCGATTGATCGAGAGCTTGGTCGTGACGAGAGCCTCTGGCGAGACCAGCGACAGGCGTCGCGCGTATTTAAGTGTCGCCTCGCGGAGTCGCTCGACAGGAACGATCCGGTTGATCATGCCAACGCGCAGGGCGGTTTCAGCATCGATCATGTCGCCGAAGTACAGCAGTTCGCGCGCCCGCTTATAGCCGATGATCCACGGCATCACGATTCCGGGGCCGGTATTCGAGAAGCGCACTTCGGGTTCGCCGAACATGGCATTGGCAGCCGCGATGGTAAGGTCGCAATACATCGTCAGCTCGCATCCGCCCCCTACGGCATGGCCCTGGACCGAGGCGATCACCGGCTTGCGCATGTACCAAGGCATCATCTCAAAAGCGAGCTGCGGCGTCAGGTGTGCATGCCAGCGCAGCGCATCATATTGCCAGGCATCCCGGCTCGGATCGGGGCTGCCAATGTCGTAGCCCGCACAAAAACTCCGTCCTTCGGCGCGCAGGATCACCACGCTCGTCGCCGGGTCCTCGTCCGCCCGCTGGAACGCGTCCACGAGCTGCTCACGCAGTTCCCTGCTGAGCGCATTGAGTTTGGTCGGTCGGTTCAGCGTGATGATCCCGACCAACCCGTCCGTCTCGTAGAGAACCAGTTCTTCTGTCATGCGTCACTCCATGGTCGCGGGATCACCGGCGCAGGCGGGTGATCGTTCAGGGCGTCCCGAAGGGTTCCAGGACGAGGTCCACGCCCGCCATCCTGCTCCGCGAGAGCGACCGCGCGGACGGCAAGAGCAGGAACGGTACTCCCCGCTAACCGCTCGGGCTGGCCGGGCGAACAGGTCGAAACGTTGCGCGCCTTGCTCCGCGTCGACAAGCCGGTCTCCGCCGGAGCGGGCATTAACGTCATCGCGCGACAACGCTTCTCTGAGATCACCGATCTGGTGTTGCTCGATTCAGCCACGCTTGCCGACTCCCGTCGACTGATCGACGCTGGGACATCAAACACGTCGCCCCGGCTCTTGCATCGCCTGAACAGGGCGCGCAAGCTCGGGTCAACATTCGCCTGTGCGCGAGCGGTATTGTTAAAAATCGGTAACAGAACATGCGAAAAGTCATCGATCTCGAATGCGACCTGCCGCCCGACGAAGCAGGCAATCCACGAAAACTCGAATCGGCAACGCATCCACCTGGCTATGGCGATCCCGAGCGGCTTGATCCACTGCCGGGCCACGGCTTCTCCAACTACCAACGCATTTTCACGCGGCGCACCGAGGGTGGTACATCCACCGAGGCCGGGAAGCAGCACGGTATGTCGATCGCCGCCTTCGTTGCCCTGATGGATCGCGCCGGCGTCGAGGTCGGGTTGCTGCGGGCCGGCAATCAGCTGATCGCCGACGTTCTCGCGCAATATCCCAAGCGCTTCATCGGCTTGGCAACGATCAGCCCGCATGACGGCATGCGCGGCGTGCGCGAGCTGGTCCGCCTGGTGCAGGATCACGGCTTTGGGGCGATGCGGGTTTCGTCACTCTACAACATGGTTCCGGCCAGCGACCGCCGGTACTATCCGCTCTATGCGAAATGTGTGGAGCTGGACATCCCGGTGCGCATCTACACCAACATGAACTATGCCACCGACCGGCCGTACGATCTTGGCCATCCGAGCCATCTCGACCAGGTCGCCATGGATTTTCCGGAACTACGCATCGTCGCCGCCTTGAGCGGCTGGCCCTGGGTCAACGAGATGGTTGCATTGCTCCGGCGGCATCCGAACCTCTACGCCGACACCGCGTCGCACCATCCGCGCTATTTCGGGGTGCCCGGGTCAGGTTGGGAACAGTTCATGCAGTTCGGCAACACGCTGCTGCAGGACAAGATCATGGTCGGCTTGTCATGGGAGGCGTTCGGCCTGCCCATGGAAACGCTGGTCGAGGAATACGAGAAGCTGCCGCTGAAAGCCGCCGTGCTCGACAAGTGGCTGTACAAGAACGCCCAGCACTTTTTCCGCCTGGGCTGACGACGGCGGACCGCTGAATACGTGCTCCGCTACACGGCGATCCGGCTGGCCTATGCGATGCCACTGCTGTTCGGCGTGATCGTCGTGATCTTCTGTGTGCTGCAACTGGTACCCGGCGACCCGGTGCAGGCCATCGTCGGCGAGTTCCCGGTGCCGCCGGCGTTTCGTGCCGCGATCGAGGCGCGTTACCATCTGTCCGACCCGCTCTGGCAGCGCCTGTATCATTACTTCGCCACCCTGCTGTGCGGCGACCTCGGCTTCTCGTTCCGCCTCCAGCAAAGCGTGCTCAGCGCGATCATGGAGCGAGCGCCGCGCACCCTGCTGCTCGCGCTGACCGGGTATACGGTGGGCATCCTGGCCGGCATCCTGGTGGGCATCCACGCCGCCATCACCAACCACCGCGCGGTGGATCAGGCGTGGACCTGCGCCGTTCTGGTCGGCTACGCCATGCCCAGCTTCTGGGTCGGCCAGCTGCTCGTCATCGTATTCGCGATGCACCTCGGCTGGTTGCCGACCCAGGGCATGGGCCCGCTGGTCTCGCGCGCCTCCGGATTGGCCTGGTTCGCCGAGCGCGCGCCATATCTGGTGCTGCCGGTGGCGACCTACGCGATCTATGAGGGCACGCGGGTAGCCCGGCTGATCAAGGCCAGCGTCACGGACACACTCAACCAGGGCTACATCGTCACTGCGCGGCAAAAGGGGCTGACGCGCTCCGAGATCATCCGCGGCCATGTCATCCGCAATTCGATCCTGCCCGTGGTCACCGCGATGGGCTATTCGTTCGGTACCGCAATGGGCGGCGCGGTATTGATCGAGACCGTGTTCTCCTGGCCGGGCGTCGGTCTGCTCATGATCGATGCAATCCGCATGCGTGACAATCAGGTGATCGTCGGGGTCGTGTTGTTCGTTGCGGTGTGCGTGATCCTGATGAATCTGATTGTCGATCTGCTGTATTTCTGGCTCGATCCGCGCATCCGGGTGGGCCGATGACCCAGCGATGACCACTGGCTCGATGCTGCATCCCATGCTGCCGCTGCGCGCGCTGCTGTCGACGGTGCGGGGCGTGGCGCGCACCCGGTCGGGCCGTGTCGGGCTGACAATCATGCTGCTGATGATCGCACTCGCCGTCGCCGCGCCGTGGATCGCGCCGAGCGGGCCGCTCGATCTGGCCGGCGCCGCGTTGCAGCCGCCGTCGCGGCTGCATCCGATGGGCACCGACAACGTCGGCCACGACCTCCTGTCGGTCGTGCTCTATGGCGGCCGCGCGTCGCTTTCCATTGGCCTGTTCGCCGCGCTGATCGCCTTCTTGATCGGCGGCACGATCGGCGCGCTGGCCGGCTATCTGCGCGGGCCGGTGGAACTGGTGCTGATGCGCATCGCCGAGCTGTTCCAGACCCTGCCGGTGGTCATCGTGGTACTGTTCATCGTCGCGGTGCTGGGCGCCAGCTTCTGGCTGCTGATCGGTGCCGTTGCGCTAGCGATCTGGCCGCTGGAGGCCAGGATCGTCTACGGCCAGTTCGTCGCCCTGTCGGATCGTCCCTTCGTCACCGCCGCCCGCGCCGCCGACCTGTCGACGGCACATATCGTGCTACGCGAGATCCTGCCGAATGCCCTGCCGCCGGTGATCGTGCAGGTGGCACTGGACGCCAGCCTGGCGATCCTGATCTCGGCCGGGCTGGGGTTTCTCGGCCTGTCGGATCCCAGCGTGCCAAGCTGGGGCGAACTGCTCAATCGCGGCCAGACCTATCTGGACAGCGCATGGTGGATGAGCGTGTTTCCTGGCGTCGCCATCTGCATCGCCGTCCTCGGGCTCAATCTGCTGGCCGACGGCCTGAATGAGGCCGGCAACCCGCGCGCATCCGCCACGACCGCGCGTTTGCAGGCCTGAGCGTCAGTGTCCGGCACCCAGCCTCGCGATGCGCTGCTGACCGCACGCCAGCTGAAGGTCCATCTAAAGGTGGACGACCGCATCGTCCGCGCAGTCGACGGCGTCGATCTCGACCTGCGCGCGGGCGAGTGCGTGGGCATCCTGGGCGAGTCCGGCTCGGGCAAGAGTACGTTCGGCCGCGCCATCACCCGGCTGTTGCCGAACGTCGCGCTGGCGCATCTGTCGGGTCAGGTGATCTTCGATGGCCGCGACGTCGCGCGCATGGGAGAGGCCGAGTTGCGATCGTTGCGGCACCGCGGCGGCTTCTCGATGGTGTTTCAGGACCCGCTCAACCACCTCAATCCGACGCGGCGCATCGCGGCGCAGATGGACGAGGCGCTACGATCGATCGTCGACCGGCACAAGACCCGCGACCGCGCCGCGGAATTGCTGCTTCAGGTCGGCCTGTCGGATATCGCGCGCGTTTTGCGTGCCTATCCGCACGAGCTGTCCGGCGGCATGCGCCAGCGCGTTCTGATCGCCATGGCGTTGGCCTCAGAGCCGCGGCTGCTGGTGGCCGACGAACCGACGACCGCGCTTGACGCAACTGTGCAGATGCAGGTGATCGAGACGTTGCGCCGGCTGAACCGAGAGCGACAGGTGGCGCTGCTGATCATCACCCACAATTTCGGCCTGGTCGCCGAGCTGTGCGACCGGGTCTATGTCATGACCGGCGGCCGGTTCGTGGAACACGCCGACGTGTTCAGCCTGTTCGAGTCGCCGCGACACCCCTACACCGCAAGCCTGATCGCCGCGGGGCGGCGGCTCCTGCAGCCCGGCGCCCCTGCATGACGCCGATCCTGTCGGCGCGCGCGGTCACCAAGAGCTTCATCGGGGGTCGCAGGCAGGGTTGGCGGCGCGAGACGATCCGGGCTGTCGATGCCGTCGATCTGGATGTGCATGAAGGCGAGACCCTCGCCGTTGTCGGCGAATCCGGGTCCGGCAAGAGCACCCTGGCCCGCGTCCTGCTGGGGTTGTCCGCGCCAACCAACGGCGACGTTTTGTTTCGCGGCCGCACGACCACGGCGCTGACACGGCAGGACCGGCACGTGTTTCGCCGCGAGATCCAGCCGGTCTTCCAGGATCCCGCCGCGTCGCTGAACCCGCGTATGCGGATCGAGACCACCTTGGCACACGTCCTGCTGCGGCACCGGCTGGCCACTGCGCAGACGTTGCGTGCTGTTATCATTGCGCAACTGGAGGCAGTCGGTCTGGTGCCGGGAGACCACTATCTCGGCCGCTATCCGCATGAACTGTCCGGTGGTCAGCAGCAGCGCGTCGCAATCGCCCGGGCGCTGGCGGTCCGGCCGAAACTGCTGATCGCCGATGAACCGCTGTCCAGTCTTGACATGTCGGTCCAGGCCCAGGTGCTGGACCTGCTGATCGAGTTGCGGCGGCGGTTCCATCTCGGACTTGTCCTGATCAGCCACGACCTTAATGTGGTCGAGACGATCGCCGACCGCATTGCCGTCATGTATCTCGGCAAGATCGTCGAGACCGGCGCCACGGTCGAGGTGATGCGCCGCCCGCAGCACGCCTATACGCGAACCTTGCTGAATGCGAGGCTCGTCGCCGATCCGCGGCTGGCGAGACGGCAGCGAATGAATGAAGGGATTGATCATGGCTGAGCGGAACGCAACGATGAGACTGCGACGGGAACTTGTCGCCGCCGTTTGCGTAACGACGGCCTGGCTGAGGCGGGCCCGCGCGACAGCGGCCTTGGCGGCCGCGGCCCTGGTCGCCGCGACACTGCTGGGCGGTCCCGCCACGGCCCAACCGGCGACGCCACACAAGGGTGGCACGCTGGTGGTCGCGCTCGATGGCTCGGGCCTGGGCACCCTCAATACCCAGATGACCTCGGCGACCTCGGCGTTGACGGTCGCGGATATCTGGGCGGACGGGCTGTTCGCGCGCGACGCGAAGGGGCAGAAGGTGCCGCACCTCGCCACCTCGTGGGACGTGTCGCCGGACCTGAAGACCTATACGTTCCACTTGCGGTCCGACGTGAAATGGTCGGACGGCGAACCGTTCTCCTCCGCGGACGTCGCTTTCACCCTGCTCGAGGTTGCCAAGTTCAACACCTACCAGACGCAGACGCTCGCCAACGTCGCAAGCGTCGAGACACCCGACGCCGCAACATTCGTGGTGCATACCAAGGCGCCGCTGGCGGTCATGCTCGATGCGTTCGACAAGGAGGTGTTTCCGCTGATGGCGAAGCACGTCTACGAGCGCACCGACATCACACTCAATCCGGCCAACCGCAATCCGGTTGGGCTCGGTCCGTTCAAACTGCAGAGCTGGGAACAGGGGCGCGCGCTGACCTTCGTGCGCAACCCGTATTTCTGGGACAGCCCCAAGCCCAATCTCGATTCGGTTGTCGTCGCGATCATCCCCGACATGCAGCAGGAAACCAACGCGCTGCTGCGCGGCGAGATCGATTTCATGAAGCTGCCATACACCCAGTTGAAGCGCATCCAGGACGCGGCGGCCGATGGCAAGGTGATCGCCCATAAGGTCGAACTGAGCGCGCCGGAGCGTTCTTCGCTTGACCTTAACACCGCGCGCAAGCCGTTCGACGATGTTCGGGTGCGCCAGGCCCTGCTGATCGCGATGGATCGGAGCCGCATCGTTTCCGATGCCTACCATGGCTTCGCGATCGAGGCGGGCAACGCGATTCCGGAGCAGTTCACCGACCTGACCGACCCGTCGATCAAATACAGCGAGCTGTATGCGCACGATCCGGCCAAGGCGGCGAAGCTGCTGGACGAGGCCGGCTACCCGTTGGTCAACGGCAAACGGTTTTCAATCGAGCTGACCTATGCCAGCGCCGACTTCAACCGGGTGATCATGGAGCCGATGGCACAGATCCTCGCCGCCCAATGGGGCGCGATCGGCATCGATGTGAAGCTTGCCGGACTGGACATCCAGCTCTGGATCGACAAGGTCTACAACCACCGGGATTTCGATGCCTCGCTGGTCTCGTTGACCGGCCGGACCGATCCGATGCTGGGCGTCGATCGCAGCTTCCTGTGCAACACCACGCACCTGCCCTACGTCAATCCGACCTCCTACTGCAATCCCGCGCTCGATGCGGTGGCGGCGAAGGCGAACACCGCGGCGGCGACCGATCGCCGGCAGTACTACAAGACCTATATCGAGATCGTCGCGCACGACCTGAACGAGATCACCCTGACCAACGTGTCCACCTACTATGGGGTCTCGACCCGGTTTGAGGACCTGCAGAAGCAGTTCGACATCTCGTTCAACGAGTATCCCAACTGGGCCGAGGTCTGGTTGAAATCCGGCCAATAGGATGCCAGGCGAGATGTCAAACGTCATGGACGCGCTGATCAAACCACAAACGATCGCCGTCATCGGCGCATCGTCCCGCCGCAGCAACAATGGCAATGTCGTGCTGACCAATCTGCGCGACGCCGGCTTCAACGGGCAGGTCATCCCGGTGCACGCCGAGGCCGCCCAGCTGGAAGGTTACGACACGGTACGCTCGATCGACGAGCTTGCTGCCGGCACCGACGTCGCGGTGGTGTCGGTGCCGGCATCCGGCGTGCCGGATGCGATCCGCCGGCTCGACCGTGCCGGCGTTCGCTCGGCGATCGTGATGTCGAATGGATTCACTGTCGCGGAAGAAGCCGAACTGCGCCAGATCGCCACGCAAGGCCGCATCGTCATGCATGGTCCGAACTGCATGGGACTGGTCAACGTGTCGGATGCATTGTCGCTGTACACGGCAAAGGTCTCGCCGCGGGTGCAGCGCGGCTCGGTAGCATTGCTTGCGCAGTCCGGGTCGGCGGCGATCGCCGTCATGAACTCGGCGAATGTCGGGTTCTCCAAGGTGGTCACGCTGGGCAGCGAATTCCGCGTGACCTCGGCGGATTACCTGCGATGGCTCGCGCATGACGACGAGACCCGGGTGATCGGCGTGGTCATGGAATCCATTCAGGACCCGGATGCCTTCGCCGATGCGGTCGATCTGGCGCAGGCAGCGGGCAAGTCCGTGGCTGTTCTGAAGGTCGGGCAATCGCAGGCGGGTGCCCTGGCCACCCAGGCGCACACCGGCGCGCTGATCCGCGATCGCGACGCAGTCGAGTGCTTCTTTGTGCGGTATGGCGTTCCGACCGTGTCGGACTACGACGAACTGGTGGCCGCACTGGAATGCATGTCCGTGTGCCGATGGCGGCCGACCGGCATGCGGTTGGGCGTGATCGGCATCTCCGGCGGCGAGGTCGCGTTGATCTGCGACCTGGCCGAGGCGGCCCAGGTCCCGCTGGCGTCGTTCACCGTAGAGACCGCGGATCAGCTCAAGCAACTGTTGCCCGGATCGTCGGGGCTCAATCCGCTCGATCTCGGCGCCACCGTGGTGTCAGGCGGCAACCGCAACGACATGCCCGGCATGAAGGCGGTGCTCGACGATCCGAACGTGGACATGCTGTTCGTGATTCAGGATGCACAATACTCGATCGCCGCGCGCAGTATCGGGCGGTACAAGGGACAATGTCAGTCGGTAGTTGAACTGAGCCGCGAGTCCAGCAAGCCAATCGTGGTGGCCTCGTCCACGGGCGAAGCACTGAACGACGAGCTGAGCGGTGTGTTGGCCGGGACCGGCATTCCCATGCTGCGCGGCCTGCGCGTCGCGCTTGCGGCGACACGGTGCATGGCGACATGGTCCGCGCGCCGACCGGACTCGCGGCGGATCTCGCCGCGCCGGTTGGACGCCGACACGGTACGCCTGCGGCACGATCTGGGCGCGTCGCACGGACCCGTGCGCGATGAGCTGGTTCGGCGGCTGCTGGACAACTACGCACTGCCGCGGGTGCGCTCGGGTGTGGCGCGGGATGCGGCGGAGGCTGCGACGCTGGCCGAGACGCTCGGATATCCGCTGGTGGTGAAGGTCGCCTCGCGCGATGTGCCGCACCGGTCGGATGTTGGCGGCGTGCAGCTGGGGATCAGCGACGTAGCGGATCTGCGCGCGGCGATCACGCGGATCGAGGCCAACGTGCGGGCAAACGTTCCGGGGGCGGTGATCGACGGGTTCGAACTGCAGGAGGAGCTGGTGGACTGCGTCGAGGCGATGGTCGGGTTCAAGGCAACACCGCCGTTCGGCGCGCTGGTGGTGGTCGGGATGGGCGGCACTCTGGTGGAATTGCAGGCCGATCGCGCGCTCGGCCTCAGCCCGGTGTTCACGGCGGAAGCAGCCGGCATGATCGATCGGACGCGGCTGGGCGCGCTGCTGCATGGCTACCGCAATCTTATTCCGCGGACCGACACGGCGGAGTTGGTAAATCTGGTCTGCAAATTGTCGAACCTGGCAGCCGATTTTTGCGACGTGCTTGTCGAATGTGACCTTAATCCCGTGCTGATCCGCAAGGGCTCCGGCGAGGTGCGCGTGGTGGATGCATTGTTCGTGGCATCGCGCTGAGCAGCGGTGGACGCCTGGCGTAAGGCGGTACGGCGCAGCGCATTCCGTCACTTGCATCGCGGCGACGATCGGAGACGCTGGCTTACGATGAAGCTGGCGGGGAACCTGTCGTCGTCTTGCGGGCAGCGCCCCCGCGCATTTCGCGCCCCCGTCACCTTCCGGCAACCCTCCCGCGGCCACACTGCGCCCGCTTGGCGTTCCTCTGCGTCGGGCGTAACGGGTGGGCGCCCTGGGGCTGCCCTGCCTCGGCGTCCACCCTCCCCGGAATAACGGCACGCCGCCCTCGGTCCTGCGCAGGGAGAGGAGGGCAACGTAGCGGCTTTGGGCTGATCATATGGCTGGCGAGCGCGCTACCGCTGGCAGTGCTGATTGGCTATTGCGCGTTGAGCAAGCAGTGATACCGGCCGCCCGAAATGCCGGAAGAACCAGCATTTCGGGCGGCCGGTATCAGTGCCAGACCGGGGAAACTGATGCCTCCATAAGGTTTATGAATGCCATGGAGCGAGGCCGCGTACGCCGCCTCGCACGCCAACCAGCGATACATCTGGCTCAGATCACTGTTCTTTTCGGATGATCCCGCGACTGGTTGTTCGCGGATTTGCCCTGACATGATGGAGCCAAATAGTTGCGCTCCGGACCCGGGGCGGCAGAGGGCGGGGATTGATAGCGATGCAAGGAGGCCGAGATAGACATTGTGGGAACCACGTCAATTCCAGGAGTAGACAATGCGGATTGGATTTCTTGGGCTGGGAAATATGGGCCACGCCATGGCCAGCAATCTGCTCAAGGGTGGCAACAAGCTGCGCGTCTGGAATCGCACGCCTGCCGCCGGGGCAAAGCTTGCGGGCGAGGGGGCCGAGGCGGTCGCGACCCCAGCCGAGGCCTTCGACGCTGACGTGGCCTTCACCATGCTGGCCGACGACGGCGCCCTGCGCGAGGTGCTGATCGACAGCGGATTGTTGGACCAGCTCGCGCCGCCACTCATTCACGTCAACATGTCGACCATCTCCGTGGCATTTGCCGATGAATTGGCATCCCGCTGGAAAGCGCGCGGCGTCGCGTATGTATCGGCGCCGGTCATGGGGCGACCGGATGCGGCGGCGGCGGCCAAGCTGAATATCCTGGCCGGCGGACCCGAGGCGGCGATCGAGACCGTGCAGCCCTTGCTCGCGCTGCTGGGCCAGAGGACCTGGCGGGTCGGCGCGCAGGCGCAGCTTGCCAACGTTGCTAAGCTGACGGTGAATTTCATGCTGGCTGCGGCGGTGGAATCCCTGAGTGAAGCAGCGGTGTTGGCTGAGGCACACGGCGTCACGTCGCAGTTTCTCGTCGATCTGATCACCGCCAGCATTTTCCCGGGACCGGTGTATCAGGGCTACGGTGCGCTGATCGCGCAGCGGCGCTATGAGCCGGCCGGCTTCAAGGCGGCGCTGGCTCTCAAGGATCTGCGGCTGGCGCTGGCTGCGGCCGAGACGGTGTCGGTGCCGCTGCCTGTTGGCAATGTGGTCCGCGACAGTCTTCTTCAGATCGTCGATCACCAGGAAGGCGAGATGGATCTCGCCGTGCTCGGCCGGGCGGCCGCACGCCGCGCCGGACGGTTGCTCATTTGACAGCGCCTCGCCACTAGGCCACGTGGCGAGCACGGTTCGAACCCCGCCGGCCACTTGCGACAACCACAGTAGGGCAGGCTCACGATCCTACACGCGCCAGGCTGCAATGCCGCGATCCGCCGCCAATGAGTGTTGCCGGCGCACCTGTATCGGAATCCCCGACGCCATCGGGGCCTCAATAGAGCGGCGGCGCCTTGAGATCGAAGTACACCCAGTACGGCCAGAAACCGGGGAAACGGTACAGCGGCTGTAACCAGCGCCGATGACGTTCCGGGGCCGTGTCCGCCACGTTGAAGCGCAGCGGCACCGCGTCGCACACAAGCCGGCTCTCCAACTGTGCGACATCCTCGAGCGCAAATGGGCGGCGGCAACAGGCTTCGTCCTGCGCAAGGACCACGGGACCGCAGAGAATCGCGACCCGATCGGAATGCTGGCGATCCACGGGAAGCAGGCGCAAGCGCATCGGCAGGCGCAGCGTGACCTCGTCGTTCGTCTGCCAACTGCGTTCCACGCTCGCCCAGCCGCCCGGCGATGCCGCGGCCGACACGCTTTCTCCATTCACCGCGATCGACATCCCCGTGCACCACGCGGGCACGCGGAAGCGCAGCGCGAATGCACCGGGCTGATCGACGGTCAGCCACAGCCTGATCGTTTCCGACTCCGGAAAAAGCGTCTCCTGCCTCAGCGTCACGCCGCGCCATCGCACCTCGAAGGGCACGTAGAGATTGACGAGCAGGCCACGCTCGTCGTGGAAGCAGACGATGTTGTGGTAGTCGGCGACGGTCTGAATATACGTTCCCGAACAGCACGGCCATTCGTGCCAGTAATACTGCTTCACGCCAGACGAGATCCGGTAATCGCCATAGTAGTAGCTGCGCCCGTCCGGTTCGGTCGGCAGCGCCGCGCCGATGGCGTTGTACAGCATCGTCTCGATCCAGTCGCCGAACCGCGCCTCGCCGGTGAAGCCCATGAGATAGCGCGAAAGCTTCGTCCCGGCCCAGGTGCCGCACGGAATCTCCGCCTGCCCCGCGTAGAGATCAAGCGAGCGCCCGAGACTGCCGTCGGGCGGCATCAGCCGTTCGTCGGGCCCGAAGCCGCCGGTCGCGTAGCATTGTGTGCGCTGCATGAAATCATAGGCATTGATGCAGATGCGCAGGTAGCGCTCCTCGCCGCTGACGGCATACGCCATGGCGGCGCTGCTGAAGGAATTGACGTGGCTGTAGGCGTGCACGGGCACAACATTGTTCGGCTCCGCGCCGACCGCGAACGGGGCCCAATAGTCGTGGTACAGCCACTCGTCGGCGAAGCCGCGATACAGCGGGTTCCCTGTCAGCAGGTAGGCGCGGTAGAGGTTTTCCGGCAATGTGTACCACTCCCGTGTGCCACGGTCGGCACCACCCTGGAAGAAGAAATTGTCGGCGCGCATGCGGGTGCGATCGAACTGCTTCACCGCTGCCAAGGTGGCGCGTTCCAGCAACCTCACCGCGCCATCGACCCCGCCGAATTCATGGAGATCCACTAGCCCGCACACGAGTTTCTCGAATTCGTAGCAACGCATGCCGGAATCGCCATCGGGCGGCAGCGTCCTCGCCCAGCCTTCCATCAGTAGCGCGGCTTTTTCGACCAGCGCGCCGTCACCGGTAGCCTTGCCCATCCGCACCATGCCGCTGAGCAACTGCCCGAAAATCACGCCCGAGGTTTCCTTGCACCAGCCGCGCATGCCCCTTCCCGGCGCGGGCAGGCCTGTGCCGCGGCGAAAGCCGTGTAGGATGTCGTCATTGGGAATGGCGCCATACATCGCGCGTGCATTCTCCACCTGGTCCAGCATCCGCCCGGGCAGCAGGCGAACGCCGTCGTAGTTGAAGGGATGCAACACCGTCTTTGCGTTCATGGCTCGATTCCTCGCAGCGGCAGACTACGACGGGGCCTGCACGCCGAGATAGAGGCGGACATGGCATGCCGACGATCTCCATGCGGCAACACGCCGGAATGGCGTGAGTTTGTCGCGCCACCTCGTTGATAGAATCATGTGGCTCGCCACGGTCGAGGATGTGACGCAATGTCTGCTTTCACCCATCCTCGTCGTTCAACAAATCGTCGGGCTTGGTCGCGTTGTAGGGAGCGCTTTGACCCGGGCCAGAACAGCCACTTTCACGTATCCAACAGCGACCAGCAGAGCTTCGCTCACGGCCTGTGCGCCAAAAATTTCAATTGTGCTACCCTCGCCACGCCATAGGGCGCGGAGGTGAGTTCGAATGAGCGTACGTGCAGGGCGTGAATTCCTGGCCATTCCCGGGCCGACCACGGTGCCGGACGAGGTGTTGCGGGCGATGCATCGCCCGGCCGTGGATATCTATTCCGGCCCGCTGCTGGCGCTGACCGACGGCCTGATGCGCGACGTCGCACGCATGTTCAATACCAAAGGTCGCGCCTACATCTACAGCGCCAATGGCCACGGCGCCTGGGAGGCCGCCCTCACCAACGTCCTGTCCAGGGGGGACAAGATCCTGGTGCTGGAGAGCGGCCGGTTCGCCGTAGGTTGGGGCGAGCATGCCCGCCGCATGGGTGTCGAGGTAGAGGTGCTGAAGGGCGATATGCGGCGCGCCGTTCGCCCGGCAGAGGTCGAGGCTTGCCTGAGGGCCGACAGGGGCAGTTCCATCAAGGCGGTGCTGGTGGCGCAGATCGACACCGCCTCGGGCGTAGTGAACGACATCGCCGCGATCGGTCAGGCCATCCGTGCGGCAGGGCACGACGCGCTGCTGATGGTGGACGCGGTGGCCTCTCTCGGCTGCATGCCTTTCGACATGGACGATTGGGGCGTGGACGTCGCGATGTCGGGCTCTCAGAAAGGTCTGATGTCGCCGCCGGGCTTGGGCTTCGTTGTTGCCAATGATCGCGCGCGCGAGGTCCACAAGACAGCGGGATTGCGCACGCCCTATTGGGACTGGACTGACCGCGAAGGCAAAGAGCACTACAGAAAATATGCCGGCACGCCGCCCGAACATCTTCTGTATGGCCTGCGCCAGGCGCTCGACATGTTGTTCGAAGAGGGGTTGGAAAACGTGTTCCGGCGCCACCAGCTGCTGGCCGAGGCAGTGCGACTCGCCATCGGCGCTTGGGCAAAAGGCCAGGTGGTCGGCTTCAATATCATCGAGCCTGGCGAACGTTGCGACGCTGTCACGCCCGTGCTGGTCAACGGCCACGACCCGGATGTGCTCCGCGCCTACTGCGATGCAAAGTGTGGGGTGGTCCTGGGCCATGGCATTGGCGAGCTCGCCGGCAATGCGTTCCGAATTGCCCATATGGGGCACGTCAACGCGCCGATGATCCTCGGCACGCTAAGCGTTATCGAGATGGGGTTGGCGGCCCTGCACATTCCGCACGGTAAGGGCGGCACTCAGGCAGCGATCGATTGGCTCGCCCAACAAGTGAAGGCATAAATGCGCGGCTCTTTCGCGTGGCTCGGGCGATATCGATGGCTCAGCAAAGACGACGAGTCTCGCGTCCAAACATCAGAGGCGATGCTCGACCTTGAAGCGACGCGGCGCATCCTCGATCGGATCGCTGCCGCATAGAATTTCTCGGACACACTCTGATAGCAACTGCCGAAAGTATTGACGTACGCTGCCCACCCCCGTCATGGCCGGCATTCGCCGGCCATGACGAATGGAGAGTCGGGACTTTCGGCCGCGGGTATGAGTTGCCCACCGGGGACGCCGGCCCACCGTCGATGAAACTTTGCCAAGTCGGCTTCACCTGTCAGATCGCTCTGGTCGGAGAGGGGGTTTCTATTTAGTCTGAGCCAAAGTTGCATGCCGATTCACAGTCCGCCGACTGCGCGAGATACGGCGCATCCACCGGGAACATTGCCAACGTTGTGCTGCAGGCAAGCGGCACGGGCAGCCGACGTTACCGCGGCGCGTCAACCGTCGGCGCGTCTGTCGGCATCATCTCGACATACTTGAGACCGGTGGCGGTGTTGAAGACCACGA
>DASRQX010000015.1:0-14929 GCA_035696165.1 Acetobacteraceae bacterium
CGGGAAATTGCAAATACAACCGGCGCGCCACCGCGCGGGCGAGCCGGGTCTTACCGATGCCGCCGGCGCCGGTGAAGGTGACGAACCGATGCCGTCCGATGAGGTTCAACATCGCTTCGACCTCGACATCGCGGCCGATCAGCTCGGAAATCGGTTCTGGGATGTTGGTCGGCGGCCGAACCGCTGCGGGCTGCGCCGCGGCCGCGCCGGCGCGCTCGGCCGGGCTCACGGGTACCCCGCGGATGTCGCCGGTGAACTGGTAGCCGCGCCCGGCGACAGTGCGGATCAGCCCGCGCTCCGCTCCGAAGGCGGCACGCAACGCCGAGATCTGCACCTGCAGAGTGTTTTCCTCGGTGATCTGGCCCGGCCAGACGCGCGCCATCAGCGTGTCTTTGCTGACAGTGGTTCCCCGCGCCTCAATGAGCGCGAGTAAAATGTCGAAGGCCCGCCCGCCGACCTTCACCGGCTTGCCGTCGGCGAGCACCTCGCGGCGGTCTGGCGACACCTGGAAACGACCGAACGCGATACCCGCCCGTGGTTCGGGAGTGGGACCCATGGCTGATAATTAGCATCTCACGAAGTTCAATATTTTTCCATGAGACCGTCCAAAACCTGGGGGGAGAACAGAGCAGGTATGCCATCGCGCCCTGGATTCCGGTGTCCTCCGCCGGGCCGGGCTTCGACCCCCCAGATTTTGGACGGTCTCTTGACACATAAGCGGACAGGTCAGGTTCAAAGGGTGGACAGAAAAGGAACTCACCCTGGAAACCTGCCATTCCATTACGATCATGATACGTAGTTCAGCCTCAGGCCCGAAGGCCGCAACTCGCTGTTTTCGTTTAATACTCTGGCCGCAGGACATTGCACTTCCCGCTTATGCGTATCAGAGGGGCATTTCGTTGGTTCTGGCCGTGCCGGATCACACCACGATCAGCCGCCGGGCCATGACGCTGCCGGTGATCCAGGCGGACTCGGTGCCGCACGGTCCGTTGCACTTATTGATCGACAGCACCGGCCTGCAAGTCTATGGGACGGGTCAATGGCTGGAGGCGAAACACGGCGCGAAGTCGCGCCGCAAATGGCGCAAACTCCACCTGGCGGTCGATGCTGGCAGTGGCATGATAGTCGCGCAGACCCTCACGGATCAGGACGCCGATGATCCGTCTCAGGTGGCGCCGCTGCTGAATCAGATTGAATGCCGGATCGCGCGGGTAACAGCTGACGGCGCTTATGATGGCGCTCCCACCTACGACAGCATCGCGGCGCACGGCGATGATATCGAAATCGCGATCCCACCGCGCTCGACCGCGGTACTCACTGGTGAACAGGGTCCACTCGAACAGCGTGATCGACATCTTGACATGATCACGGAGAACGGACGGCTGGCCTGGCAGAAAACAACAGACTATGGACAACGCTCGCTCGTTGAAACGACGATGGGCCGCTACAAGGCGCTGATCGGACCTCGGCTGCGAGCACGCGGCTTCGCCGCCCAGCAGACCAAGGCGGCCATCGGCGTCGCGGTCCTAAATCGGACGCTGGCGGCCGGTCGTTCGGATTCCGTTCGTTGCCTACACGTTATCGCATAGCGGTTCGGGTCTGGGGTCATCTTGTGCTTCGTCCCGGATGTGCACCAACGCCGTCGCTCTCCCCTCGTGGGAGAGGGCCGGGGTGAGCGGGCAGTGCCAGCGGATCATGACCCCACTCTCCTACCGACAACTCCTCCGCCTCCCCGACATCCCCGCGCTCCTGCTCGCCACCAGCCTGTCCCGCCTGGCCGCGCGCATGTTCACGCTCGCCATCGTGCTCTACGCGCTCGACCGCTTCCATTCACCGGTGCTCGCCGGCTGGGTGGCATTCGCGGCGATGGCGCCGGGCATGGCGATCAGTCCGCTCGCCGGGGCGCTGCTGGACCGCATGGGCGCCGCCCGTGCCATCCTCGCCGACATGGCCGCGTGCACCGTTCTGGTCCTCGCCCTGGCCTCCGCCGGTTGGGCCGGTGCCATCTCGCCCCCGCTGCTGCTCGCTTTGGTCGGAATTTATTCGCTCACCAACCCGCTGAGCGCCGCCGGCATCCGCACGCTGATCCCATTCCTGGTGCCCGCGCCTGCGCTCGACCGCGCCAACGCGCTCGATACGTCCATCCATGCGCTGATCGACGTGGTCGGCCCGGGCCTGGCTGGCGTGTTGATCGGGTTCGCCGGTGGCGATGCCACCATGCTGGTGATCGCCGTCCTCTATGGTATCGCGGGTTGCGCGCTGCTGCCGTTGATCCGAATTGGGCACCCGCGCGCCGGCCACCGCAACCTGCTGCGCGAAGCCGCCGCCGGCGTCGCCTATCTGATGCGGTTGCCGGCGCTGCGCGGGCTCGCCGTTTCGTATTCGTTGGGCCAGATCAGCTGGGGCATCCTGTTGGTCGTCGTCCCGGTGTTCGTCGGGCGCCAACTTGGTGACGCCGCGGGGCCCGCGATCGGCGGCGTGTGGGCGATCGCCGGCGCGGCCGGAGGCGCGGGGGCCCTGCTCGCCGGCCACCTGCGGACGCACGGCCGCGAACGCCAGGTGATGGGGCTCGCGATGCTGGCGACCGCGGTCGCGATCTATCCGCTGGCCACGCTGGGTTTTGCCGGATTGATCGCCGGGCTCGCGATCGCGGGCTTTCTGGCCGGCCCGGTCGATGTCGGCGTGCTCACGCTGCGCCAGCGCGTGACAGATCCGGCGTGGCTCGGCCGCGTGTTGGCGGTGTCGATGAGCCTGAACATATCCGGCCTGCCGATCGGGTCGGCGTTGGGCGGCGTACTGGTGGTGTGGTCAATGCCGGCGGCCTTTGCCGCGGCCGGGCTCGCGGCGGCGCTGTCGGCGATTGCCGCCTACGCGCTCATTCCGCGTGGTCGCGACTGACCGGGATTGTCGTCATGTCCGTGGGCGCGGCACGGACTGTCAGTGTCTGTTTGTAGATGTCACGCGCTGAAGTCCTCGGCGACGATGCGCTTCAGGCGCCGAGCGAGGATTGAGATAAAGGCGATCGCAACGAACCCGACAAGGTGGTCCTTCGAGCGCTCGAAGATGGTGTTCAACCGCCGGTAGCGGCTCAGCCAGGCGACGGACCGTTCGAACACCCAGCAGATGCCGGCGGGGACGAACCGTCCGTCCCGACCGCGGGCAATCGCCTCGACGGTGATGCCGAGTGTCTCACCGGCCTTGGCCAGCCGCTCACCTCGGTAGCCGAGATCGCCCAGCGCCGGACCGTGGAAGCCACCATCGGCGAGCGAGCGCAGAACCGGCAGGATACCTTTGGTGTCATGCTGGTTCGCGGGGGAGACATCGATCGCCAGAGGGACACCGTATTTGTCTACGGCAACATGGATCTTGACGCCCCGGATCTTCTTCCCGCCGTCGTCATCGATAGTCGATCCTGGGTTCTGTCGCAAATTTTCGTGCGACGCCGCTTCGGCGCATGGTTGGTGGCATCGGTTTCGGTGGGACGGCAGGAGATGATCGAGGTCAAGGGCAGCCATTTTGAGCGGGAGGTGATTCTGTGGGGCGTCCGATGGTATGTGGCCTATCCGATCAGCTACCGCCAGCTCGAGGAAATGATGCAAGAACGTGGCGTGGACGTTGACCATTCGACGCTCAATCGCTGGGTGCTCAAATATGTCCCGCTACTGGATAAGCAATTTCGCGCATGCAAGCGTCTGGTAGGATCCAGTTGGCGAATGGACGAGACATACGTGAGGGTGAAGGGCGCCTGGGAGTACTTATATCGGGCTGTCGATAAGGCCGGCGCCACAGTGGACTTCCTGCTGACCGCCAGACGAGATCGCAAAGCCGCTCTACGGTTTCTGTGCAAGGCGATCAGGCATAATGGCACGCCTGAAAAGATCACGATCGACAAGAGCGGCGCCAACACGGCGGCGATCGAAAGTCGCAACACCGAGCACAAAGCTCGGCATCGAGATCCGTCAGGTCAAATATCTCAACAACATTGTTGAGCAGGATCACCGAGCCATCAAGCGATTGGCGCGACCGATGCTGGGGTTCAAGTCCTTCTGGTGTGCCGCCGTGACGCTCACCTGGATCGGGCTAATGCACATGATCCGGAAGGGCCGGTTGCTGCTCACAGGCGAGCTCTGCCCCGCGCAGCAGTTCTATTCTCTGACGGAATAAGCTAGTCCGAGTTCCTGGGTTCCGATCGTCCACTGAGGAAATTTGCGACAGAACCCTTTTTCTCGCTGCCGCTCGCGTTCCTAAGAGGCTTTGCCTCTCGCGCGCGCAAGGGCCGGGCCGCAAGCGGTTTTGGTTCCCCCCGTAAGAACGGGTGCCCCAAAAATGTTGCAAGCAACATCCGAACCCTTGCGCATGCTACCTCCACTCTCGGCGAGGCCAAGGTTGCATCAGCAGATGCAACCATTGATCACTAAGGGAGGAAAACGTCATGCCGAACTTTCTCAACATCCACTGCCTAAAATGCCGGACTGACATTCAGATCGACATAGCAGCCACGGTCTTGTTACGCGTCACCGAGAACGGCACCGACGCCGATGAATCGAAAGGCGGCCACCACGATTACACCCCCCGCAGCGATGCGACCTGCAACGCGTGTGACTATTACGGGCGCTTGCAGGACTTCGAGCAGGAGGAAGAAGCCGAGATCGCCGAGGCGACCGTCTGACGACCCGGGGCCTTGCACGAGCGCGGCCCCCCTTTCCCCGCGCTCGCACGCTGTTTCTGATAACCGTTATCGAAAACAGGGGACCGCCCCCTCTCGCCGGCCATTCGAGTAACGCCCCCCCTTTGCCACGCGCTATTTCTGACAACGGTTATCAGAAATGGGGGCTTTCGAGGGGCCACGCCAATGATCCTCGGGCAGCCTCCATTTAGCGCGTGATAAATCCGGTTTCCCGGAAGCGAAGGCGATTGACGCGGGGTAAATCAGCCTCGCGCGGACGCCGCGGCTGGTAGTGCGGCGGCAGCCTACGCACCCAGTCGGCCAGGTCGGACAGCTGGCCGCCGCGGCACCAGGCGATCGGTCACGCTGCCGCCTGATCCGTGACCCGGTACCAGGGGTCCCCTTACCGGCGGCACTGCATCGGCGCTACACTTCGGTTTGGTTTGCGGATCGAATGCGACGATCGGGGATCGGGAGGACGCAATGACGGCTTCGGCCGACCAGAGTTCCTGGATCAGACGTGTGCTGGGCGTCGACCTTCCGTCCGCCGTCGCGGCTGGCGTCGCTGCGGAGACGATCCGGGCGGGGCTGATGCGGGCGGCGAGCGCGGTCGTGCTGCCGCAGGATAACGCGGCGCTGCCAGATGCGCTGACACCGCTCGCGCCCGCATTCCTCGCAGCCCTCATGGATGCGCCCGAAACGTCGGCGGAGCCGCTCGGCGTCGGCGCGGCCGTTCCGGTACAGGATCAGATGGCCGATGTCGCCGGGCAGCTGGACTTCCTCGGCCGCAAACTCGACGAGTGGTCGGCGGCGCTCGACGACGCCGAGGGAGCCAAGGGCTGGATCGACGGAGCGGGAGCCGCCGCCGACGCCGACGATCGCGCGACGACGCTCGCGTCCTACAACGAAAGCCGTGAGCGCGGACTGTCGCTCCAGGCGGAGATCGCGGCGATGTCGGAGAAGATCCGGGCCGCCTGCAACGGTGTGTCGGCCTCGATTGGCAGGGGCGCGTGATGGCCGGGGACGCCGATCTGGCTCGCACACTGTGTCTCCGGCAGCCGGGCTCCACGTATCGCTTCGCGTTACGCTTCTTCCCGGAGCTGGAGTTGCGGATGACGCGGACGCGCGGCACCCCCACGCAGGGCGACGCCGGGGACGCAGCCTTTGCCGGCGTCGCAATCGTAGATGATGCAGGAAAATTCGTGTTTTGCGCGCCGGGCGAGCCGCGGCGGCTGCTCTGGGGACTCTCGGAGTGGGCGAAGTCTGCGGCAGACCGGCTTCCCGCCGCGGCGGCGCTGATCGGCAGCGGTGCGGCGCCCTGGGAGGGCGGCACGTTACTCGATCCGGCCCGGCTCGCGATCCGGCGCGACGATGCGCTCTGGTCCGGAGTTGCGAACCCGGGGCCGGAGCAGACGGCGCGTGTCCTGAGCGGGTGCGCGCCTGGCGACCGCCTATGGTACTGGCTGACCGACGAGCCCGGCGCATCCGGGCTTCCGGTGCTTCTGCAACCGGCGCGGGACGATCCCAACCGGGACTTCCTCAATGCCTTGATCGACGTTGTCGCGCTCGGCGAGCCGGGTCCGGCGGAAACCGGCATCGCCTACGCGACCGTTGACGGCGAAATCCAATTCCTTGGGGCCGGGCTGCGGCGCGCCCATCTCGACGCGCTCGCGGCATGGGTTGGTGACGAGGCGGGCCGACATCCGGAGCTCGGGCGCATTGCGGGCGCGCGCCTGCTGCGCACCACGGCCGGCCGCGTGCAGGCGGCGATCGAGGACGCAACGGTCTGGGACGGCGTCGCGCGACCGGCCCCGACCGGTGGCTGACAGGAGGCGTGTGTGGGCAAGTGCTGCGGCGCATCGAGAGGCAGGAAGCGTGCGGATCGCGCGCGGGAGCGTCAGCGCGAACTCGATGCGATGTCTGACGACCTCGATCAGATCATGGGATCGGCGCCAGCCCGCGTTCAGGCCGACAATTCGCCGGCCCGGGGCGATACCCCGCGCCGGCAGGCGCGGCGCGGCGCTCCACCGCCGACCGGCAATTTGCCGCCGCCCCCGACCGGGGGCCTTCCGCCACCGCCGTTGCTGACCGGGCCGCTGCGGCCGATCGGCAATCTGCCGCCGCCTCCCGGTGGTCTCCCGCCTCCTCTTGGCGGACCCCCGGCGCGGCCGAAGGCGAGCGATCTCATCCCCACCTGGAAGCGCGCGGAGCAGGTGCGCATCGCCGGGCGTTATGGGGAAATGGTCTTCGAGAGGGACGACGGGCCGGACGCCATCGGCGGCGTCAAAATGCACCAGGGAAGGCTGCCGGGCATCAAAGACGGCGAGTCCGCCCGCGGGAAGGCGTTCGACGATTTCTCGGCGGAGGACAAGGCCATGATCGTGAAGGCGCAGGAGGCGATTGCGAGCGTGCGCGCGGACCTGCCGCGTGGCGCGTTCAACAACTATGCAGGATTGCCCGCCGAGGTGCAGGAGAGGCAAAACATTCCCGGTACGGACAGGCACGCCCCGGGCTGGTGGAACAACGTCGTCGACGAGGCCACGAAGATTGGCGCCCGGCAGCTTGCGGGAAGGCTGCCCGACGTGAACGCGCACCAGCTTCAACTCGCCTGCCTTGCTCGCGCGACGAAGGCGGTCGGCGGCGGCGTCTGCTCGAAAATGGCGACGATGACCTCCGCGGTCCTTAGCACAACGATGCCGCCGGGCAGCGAGATCGCGCAGGTTTTCCACGGCTACGATCATGAATTCGTCATCGCGCGAGCGCCCGGGTCGGACTGGTTCGTCGTCGATCCGTGGCCGGAGATGCCGCTGACGATCCCGGTGCGGGATTGCGACTTCCACGCCGACGGCATGTCGAAGTTCATTGTGATGAACGTGACGGAGACGGCACCGCCGGAACTGCCCTTCGGCATCGATGTGGAGACCGGCATGGACTGGCCGGCGATCGTTGAAGAGGCGAAGCGGCGGGTGCCACGAGACCAGCCGCTGCAGCTCGCGCACAACTTCCGGCAGGCGACGAACGTCAAGAATCCCACGCAGTTCGCTCCGGAACTGCGGGCTGGCGGCAGCGATAATTGGGGGTAGTGACCGCCGCCGGCGGAGCCGCTTCTGAGGGCATAGCGTCGGTTGTCAGATGGACAATGCTAAGAGACCGTCCGAAAGGTTGGGGGGCAGCTTGCGCTCCGGGGTAGCACCGGCCGCGTCACGGGAAATGGGAGAGGCCGGGTGCAGCGGTCGGGCATGATCTCCTTCGCCGGGGAGAGGATCGTGCGCAGGCTCACGCCGCATCGACAGGGCTCAAACCGCGGGGCGCGGACCTCGATCGTACCGAACAACGACCGCAGCTGCCGTGGCCGCTGATCCTTCAGCGGCCGCTATCCCCCACATCGAGGGCAGCGTCGCCGGACCTGGCAGTGCTCCTCGGCTTGCGCCTGAACAAGATGGCGCTGCAGGCCGGCCAGGACCGACTTGGCCCTTGCAAGTGACAATCCCAGCGTCGCCGCCGAGCACCCGGGCGTGGCGCTGCCGCTGACGTGCACCCTCATGCACCTGCTTGGCACCAACTGTGCTGGACAGCTCCACTATGACTCGCCACTGCACCCGGTCTCTCCCGTGTTCCTGACACGGCAGGTTGTACCCCGGAGCGAAAGAGCCCCCCACTTTTCGGACGGTCTCTGTTTAGGAAGCGCGTTAGGTCCCTCTTCGGCGACCTTGAAATGCCGTCGACTGCGACACCCCGAAGCGCTTTCGGTAGTCCCCCGGCTTCAGTCCCATCACCTTTCGAAACACTTTGCGGAACGAAGCTGCATCCTTGTAGCCGACGTCCCAGGCAACTTGGTCAATCGTGCGACCGGTCAGTTCCAGCATCTCGCGCGCTTTCCCTATGCGCAAACGCTGCCAATATTTCGTCGGATTGAACTCTGTTGCCTTGCGGAAGCGCCGCAGGAATGTGCGCTCCTCAAGTCCAGCATATGCCGCCATGCCCACAAGCGTGACATCACGCAAGGCCTTCTTTTGCAGCCAGTGCTGGACGCGCAGCACGGCTTCGTCGCCATGATTAAGCCTAGGTGAGAAGCTGCTGTAGAACCGCTGTTCGCGCCCCGCAGTATCGATCAGAAAATACCGTGCGGTTGCCAGCATCACGGATGATCCCAGGAAACGGTCGATCAGTCTGAGACCAATGTCAGTCCACGCCATGATGCCGCCGGCTGTTACGATGTCCCCATCATCGATGATCAGCCTGTCGGCATCAACGTGGATCTCAGGAAATCGTCTGCAGAATTCTTCGGCGTAGCTCCAATGCGTAGTCGCCCGGCGGTCGCGCAACAATCCGGTCTCAGCCAGCAAAAAGGCGCCGCCGCATATGGAACAGAGTGTCGCCCCTTCGGCATGCCTTTCCAGTAGCCATCGGGCCAGCGACCGCTCCGGTTCGTCATGCACTGGCGGTCCTTTGAGGGTGGGTGGGGCGATAACGACCGCCGGGCGGGTTGGATGTTCGGCATCGGTGTCCAGACTGCATTTCATCGTTTTCCCGTCACGCATGACACGCCAGTGGGTAACGCGCAGTATGGGCGCAGCAGTGCTGCCCAGGCCGCGCGAGATCCTGCTCGCCTCGACGAAGAGGTCGGTGAGGCCATGGATCGCCGCAAGCTGGGAATTCGGATACGCCAGGATGGCGATCTCCGCTTGAGCGCCGTCCGTCACTTTTGTCAGTTTCACCTCGAAGAATGTCAGTTTCGCCAATCCGCATCATCGGCGATAGATCGTATTCTTTCAACGCTACCGGCACCCGGAATTGAAACAGCGAGAAGGATCGATGTCCTGCCCGCGATTCGCCACTAAAGACAGCGTTGAGGTCTTCTACAAGGATTGGGGCGGCGGCGCCCCGCAGGTCGTTGAGTGCCAGTGTCGTTGCCGAACGGTCAAATACCACCAGCCGGCTATGCCTGAGCCAACGGAGTGACCGGACATGACGATCCTGCCAGCATCGCCTTTGGCGCCCTTGCGCCGACAGGTTCTGCTGACCGCCGCCGCGGTTGTCGTGATCCCAGCGACCACGTCGCTGGCGGCGAATGCGGGGGCTTCCATAACCCAGCCCACCGAGCCGAAACCTAACTGAGGAGCGAAACCCATGGGCATGATCACCATCAAGGATGGCACCGAGATTTATTACAAGGATTGGGGAAA
Organism: Acetobacteraceae bacterium; assembly: GCA_035696165.1. Taxonomy (GTDB): domain Bacteria; phylum Pseudomonadota; class Alphaproteobacteria; order Acetobacterales; family Acetobacteraceae; genus Palsa-883. The sequence goes on from DASRQX010000015.1 coordinate 9,853, forward strand.
GGGCCAGCCCATCGTTTTTCATCACGGGTGGCCACTGAGCGCCGATGACTGGGACAACCAGATGATGTTCTTCCTGGCGCACGGCTATCGGGTGATCGCGCATGACCGGCGCGGGCATGGTCGCTCCACCCAAACGTTCAACGGCAACGAGATGGATACCTATGCCGCGGATCTCGCGGAATTGGTCACGGCGCTCGGTCTTAGGAATGCAATCCATGTCGGCCATTCGACGGGCGGCGGTGAGGTGGCGCGGTATGTCGCGCAACACGCAGAGGGCCGCGTCGCCAAGGCGGTGTTGATCAGCGCAGTGCCGCCGCTGATGGTGAAGACCGCGGCCAATCCCGGCGGTCTGCCTAAAGACGTCTTCGATGGATTTCAGGCGCAGCTCGTCGCCAACCGGGCTCAGTTCTATTACGACGTACCGGCGGGGCCGTTCTACGGCTACAACCGGCCGGGCGCAAAGGTCTCGCAGGGAGTGATCTGGAACTGGTGGCGTCAGGGCATGATGGGCGGCGCGAAGGCGCATTACGATTGCATCGTGGCCTTCTCGCAGACCGACTTTACCGACGACCTCAAAAAAATTGAAGTCCCGACTTTGGTCATGCACGGCGACGACGACCAGATCGTGCCGTACGCCGACTCGGCGCCGCTGTCCGCCAAGCTGCTCAAGCACGGCACGCTGAAGACCTACAAGGACTTCCCGCACGGAATGCCGACCACGAATGCCGATACTATCAACTCCGACCTGCTGGCGTTCATCAAAGGCTAGCGATTGCGCGGCGCCCGGGGCCGCTGGTTCTGTCGCAAAGTTCGGTTTATAGCGGAAGTCGAAACCAATAAACGCGTTCTATTCAGTGGGTTGGTATCGATAGAGTAACAGGGGCAAAAATGTGGGGCTACCCACACTTTTGCCCCTGTTACGCCTGGTAGGCGTAAGGCTCGGAATCTTTACCAGTAATTCTCTGTTCGGCCGAAGGCAGCAGTGCTCGAAGTTTTTGCCCGCTGCCACACGGACAGGGGTATTCAAGCTTCCACGGTGGACGCGCGGTTTTATGCGCAACCATTAAGTGGTGGCAGTCCCGAATTCGTCTTCGCGCTCGCGTTGTAGCTCCGGGCGACGTTGGTCAGCGTCTCGCTGTGGCCGCTGCGCTTGATCGCCGAAGTCCGGGAAACCGACCTTCGTCATAGTGCGCGTCCAGCTCATCTCGCTCGATTCTCGTTCCGTCCGGTCCGATCGCTCTAAGAACTTCGTGCGACTGCTGCAACAGTTCGCACGCCATGTGGATCGCTAAATCGCGGGAACGCGCCGCGCGGGAGCACACCTGTCCGTTCCGCTCTGCATAGATGACGTGCCAAATCATTTGCTTATGGCTCCCGCGGGCTGTGGGTTTGCGAGTATCGTCAAACCCTGATCCTCTCTACCTCGTCCAAGCTGAGTTCCTCGCGCCGGCAGTCATAGAGTTGCGTCGTGCGCGTGCTGGCATGGTTCGCCATCTGCGCCGCCTTCTCAAGCGTGCCGCCGTTCTTCAGATACGCCGTGATCCCAGTTGCCCGGAAGCTGTGATTGCCGAGCTTGGTCGCGATGCCGGCCGCGCCGGCGCGCCGTCGGATCATCTCGTAGGCATTGGCCTGGGGCAGGGGGGTGCGCGTCAACAGACCCGTGCCGCGGCCGATCGTGCGGAACAGTGGCCCCCTCGGATCTTCGGCCAGGCCCGCGCCATCGATGTAGGCGGTGAGGTAGGTCTCAAGGTTGTGGTGGCACGGTATGGCGTGCCCCTTGCCGCCCTTCTCGCGTAGCCGCACCCATAGCCGGCGGTTCTGCGTGAACACGTCCTCGACCGTCATCCCGAGCGCGGCACCGATCCGCGCGAAGCTGAACACCATCAGCCCGATCAGCGCCCGGTCGCGCAAGCCGACGGGCGTCGTGATATCGATGCTGTCGATCAGTGCGCGCGCCTCCTCCGGCGACAGCACCGGCGTCTTGCCGACTGTCACCGTGTGCGACGGGCCGCGCACCGAGCCCGCGGGGTTCACCGGTATAATCTGACCGGTCACCAGCCAATCGAACAGGTGGCGCAGTGCGGCCAGCCTCGCCTTGGCGGTCGGGGCCGCGTGCTCGCGTGTCTGCTGCTCGATCCACTGCGCGACGTGAAGCGGCTGCACGGCCTCGACGGACGGCACGCCCTGACCGTCGCACCACGCCAGAAACTCCGCCACAGCGCGGCTGTAGGCCCGCCGCGTGTGCGGGTTGCGGATGTTCGCCGCGAAAAATTCCACGCAGCGGAGCGACGCGCGCTCGCCGGATGCTGCGATCAGCGCCGGCACCACGTGCGCCGCGCGCAAGCTGGCGGTGCGCGTCGCCTGATGGATGGTGGCGGGGAGCTGCTCGGTCATGCTTCGCCCCCGCTCTTGATCACCTTCTCATAGAGGATTTCGTAGGGAAGGAAGCCGGCGCGCTCGTAGCTCGTCTGGGCGGACGTGTTCACCGCGAGCGAATTGATGCGCAACCGCACAACGCCGTCGCGGCCGAGATAGTGCTCAATGCCGTCCAGTAACTGCTCGGCGATCCGCTGCCCACGAAAAGACGGCATGACACAGATGTCGGAGATGTAGCCAAAGCGGTTGGAGTCCGGCGTCTCGGCAACGTTGTCCGCCTGCTCGACCCAGCCGGCGACAAAGCCGACGAAGCTACCGCCACTCTCCGCTACCAGCACAGCGCCGGAGGCCTCGGCCTGGCGTAGCATCCAATCCAGATACGCATCGGCGATCTGCTCGCCCGGCAGGCGGGTCGCATGCCGCAGTCGCTCGTAGTCCTGTAGCTCCACGATGGCCTGGCGCAGACGGGGTCGGTCGGTCGGCGTCGATTGCCGGATGATGAGCGGGGGTGTCATGGGGCGAGTCTACCCCAATTCTTATATGTGATAAAGGACATTATCACATGTAGGGGCGGATTGCGTCGGGGGGCTGATTTCAACTCCGCAACGCACTTTCCAGCTGCTCCCGGTGTGCATGAAGCCACGCGTGAGCCCGTTGGATTCGGTCGCCGATCCCCTCGGCCCACATTCGCTGCCATCCTCCCCCGAACTCCTGTGCTCGGAAGCGCATGGTGTGCCACGTTCGTGCAAAACGCCGGTCAGCGATCTCGAGCAGCTCCGATCTTTCCGCGGCATCGAGCCCGTAGGCGTCGGCGAGCACGCGCATACGGCGCCCGGCATCGAGGCCCAGTTGTCGTTCTTCACGGTCTTCGGGGGCAAGTAGCGGCGCCCAGGGGCGCATCGTCGCAACGAGATCGTGCAGCCTAGTGGTGGGGCCGGCAAGGTCGAAGTCGATAAAGGCAACCGGGATCCCCGCGTGAAAGATGACGTTTTGCGGGGTGACATCGTTGTGCCCGACAATGTCAGGGGCGTGGAATGGCAATGGGACACCAGGAATGTCGAAAGGCGCTGGCCACTCTATCCCGGCAGGCAAGCTGAATCCCGCCGCGCAATCGTGCAGGCGTCGCAGAAGTGCCGCGACACCTCGCAGGACCTGTTCATCGAGAACCCAGGGCTCCAACGGCCGGCCTGGCGCCACGCCATCTATAAAGGATAGCACCTCTCGCCCTTGCTGGTCGATGCCGAGAAACCGAGGGGCACCATCAAATCCGATGTCCTCAAGATATTTGAGAAAGGCATGGACCGCTCTGCTGTGAGAGCCAACCGGCCGCCGAACAGTGTCACCCACTCGAGCGATCCCGGCTGTGACATCCCCTCCTGCCAGGGATTCTTCTTGTTTCGCTGACATAGCTACCAGGTAATTCGGACCTTGGGCGCCCGGAGGTGTGCCGGAGCTTTCAGGGTACGACGATGCATGTGTGCCTCGCGGGGTTCCAGCAAATCGAGCATTCCTCTAGCTGCCGATCGCCCGGGGGTGAAGTGCGCCATTTTGCATCAGAATTCTGCATCAAAAAATGCCCGCGTTATCAATGCAGCAATTCTCATTTTTGGTTTTTCTGTCTGTGGCGGGCCTTTGTTAGTTGTTCGGCGGCACGATGGGCGGCGTCCGGGCGGGGCAGCGCTCACGGCGGTATTGGTGGCGGCTTGGCGAAGGCGAGAGTGAGCAGCAGGTCGTCCCATGACGGGAAGACCAGATAAGCCGTGATCGCCGCCAGCTTGCCGAAGAAGTTATAGCGTGGCCCGAGTTTGGTCCGTGCGTTGCGCCAGAGTTCTTCGCCGATGTCACAAACGGTATGCATGGCAAAGGCCAGCAGGTTCAAGCTCACCAGGATAGCGGAGAGATTCTGTTTCCCGTGTCCGAAGTTGTGCTCAAGGTTGTAGCGCTTGTTCTTCAGAACGTTGAAGGTCTCGTTCTCGATCTTCCACCTGGCCCGGCCACAGGCGGCAAGTTCGACGATGGTATCGGGACCGACCGGCAGATCGGTGACGAAGCTGTTGCGGTAGGTGGTCTCGCCGCGAGTGTTGATGATCTCAATCTCGAACCAGTTGACGATCAGCACATCGCGCCCGTCGCGCAGCGGGACATCATGGAGCCAGCGATAGCGGTGTACGAAGCGCTGCTTGCCACGCTTGACCGTCTGCTCCAGCACCGACAGATCGGCGCCGGTCAGGTATTCCTGGATCAGCGGATGCGACGACGGCTTGCAGACGAAGATGAGGTGCCCGCCGCGATCCAGCACCGCCTGGCAGAGCGGTTGGCGAGAGAACAGATCGTCACCGAGATAGACCGGGTCAAGCGCGGCGTAGCGCTCGGCGTGGGCGGCCAACCACCGCTTGGCCGTCATGTTCTCGCAATCCTGCTTCTCCACCCCATCTTGCGGGACGATGAATTCCGGCTCCAGCGGGATCACCTTATCGTGCCCGGGTGCCACCAGCGTGGCCGCCAGCATGCTGTGGAAAGACTCCGTCCCGCCATTGCCTCTGAGCCGCGTCGAGCAGTGCCGGCAATGGATCTTCCGCGAACAGTGATACTCGCTGCCATCCAGCGCGATCAGCACCCGCCCATCGAGCCGGCGGAACATGTCGAGGCCGCCGTCGATTTGCCTGAGTTGCTCGATGGTTTCGGCGAACACCGGACGCAG
>DASRQX010000016.1:0-20489 GCA_035696165.1 Acetobacteraceae bacterium
GCCGACCGGCGCCTCGCCGTTCAGCAGTTGCACGATCACCGGATCGCCGGGGTTGGCCGGGTTCGTTTCGCTCATGAACACACGGCTGCCGTCGAACACCACGTCGTCGAAGCCGCGCGACGAGGTCGGCCCGTAGACGTACCCCGAGCCGTATTTCAACGTGCCGCTGACCTCACCGGTCGCTGGGTTGATGAAGCGCAGCGTGGCGTTGCCGTCGTTGTTGAGCAGTGCCCAGACATTGCCGGTGACCGGGTCGTATTTCAGGCCGTCGGCCAACCCGGTGAGGGTGTAGGTATGCTCGACCTGGCCGAGCATACTGTATTCGACAATGGTGGTGTCGCCGCTCTTGCCGGTGCTGTCCGCGCCGTTGCCATACTCGACCCAGACCGAACCGCCGCCGATCGTGATGCTGTCCGGCGCGCTGCTGCCCGTCGGTGCCTGTGCCAGGATGTGCTGGCCTATGACCTTTGTCATTTCGCGCTTGTCCCCTTCCGATTGGCCGCCGTGTGGCCGACGCGCCCCACATATCGATCGCGGGATTGCCACGCGCGACACGTCTGCGTGGTCTCACAACGATAATCGGATGGAAACAATTCACGTGATCGCCGTCGAACCGAAGACGGGGCCATCGAAGCGCGTTGTTGAGACCATCACGGGGCAGTGAAGATTCTCGTGCTTGAGATGTCGGCCGGCGGGACGCGCTGATGGCGGGCTCGCTGCCAGGTTGGGTGCCGGCGGCGTTGATCTATTCCTGCTTCGTGGAATACTACGTTTCCTCGATGACTGATGCGGTCAAAGAGCAGGGGCGGTGAAGGAATATCGAGTGGCGGCACGCACCGGCGCAGAGTTCCTGCGCGGACTGAAGGATTCCCGGGAACTCTGGCTGGGCGACGAGCGGATCGATGATCCGGTCTCGCACCCGGCGCTGTCCGGCGCGGCGCACGCGCTGGCCGCGGTGTTCGATCTGCAGCACGAGGCCGCGGATGTCTGCCTGATGCCGGACCCGGAAACCGGAGAGGCGATCAATGTCAGTCATATGATACCACACTCGCGCGCCGACCTGGACCGGCGGCATGCGTCCCTGGAGCGCACCGCCGAATTCTCCATGGGTCTGATGGGGCGAACGCCCGACTACGTGAACGTCACCTATGCGGGGTTCGCCGGGCGCCATGACGAATGGGCAGCCAACGGCAACGAGCAGGGCGCGGACAACCTGGTGCGCTACCAGAAGTACATTGCCCGGGCGGATTTGTCGCTGACTCACGCGATCGTTCACTCGACGGTGGACCGCACGCGCGGACCGGTGCCGTCGGGACTTGATCCGGTGCAGATGCACAAGGTCGAGAACACCTCGCACGGCATTCTGGTGCGCGGCTCGCGCGTGCTGGCGACGCTGGCGCCGTTCGCCGACGAGATCGCGATCTATCCCGCCGCGCCAATGCCCGACGCTGCCCCCGCGCACGCGCTGTGCTTCTGCATCCCGATGGCCACACCGGGGCTGAAGTTCCTGTGCCGCGACAGTGTCTCGTTGGGCACCAACCGGATCGACCACCCGCTGTCCAGCCGCTTCGACGAGCAGGACGCCTTCGTGATCTTCGACGACGTGGAGGTACCGCGCGACCGAGTGTTCGTCGACGGTGACGTGGAACTGTACAATAACGTCGTCCGTACGAGCTGGTGGCCCAACATGATGCAGCACCCGCTGGTGCGAGCCGAGGTGAAGCTGCATTTCGCCTGGGCGCTGGCGACCCTCATGACCGAAACAATCGGCGGCGCGCAGGTTGAAGCGCAGCGGATGCTGGGTGAGATCTGGACATTCGCCGAGCTGGCACGCGCGGCACTGCGCGCCGCCGAGGCCGACTCATACGACTATGGCAACGGCCTCTGGTGCTGCGACATCCGCCCGCTGATCGCGCTGCGCACCAGCCTGCCCCGCTGGTTCCCCAGGGTGAACGAAATCATCCGCGAGCTCGGCGCCCACAACCACCTGACCACCCCCACAACCGCGCAACTCGCCAATCCTGATCTGCGGCCGCTGCTCGATCGGTATCTGCACGGCGCCCCTGGCATCGACGCCACGCGCCGCGCGCGGGTGTTCCGCCTGGCGTGGGACTTCGTCGGCACAGCGCTCGCCAGCCGTAACGAACAATACGAGCGGTTCTACATGGGCTCGGCAGCGCGCAACCTGCTGCATGCGCAGCAGCGCGCCGATCGCACCCGGGCGTTGCGCCTGCTCGAACGCTTCCTTGGTGAGGGGGCGTGAAGGCAGGTCAGGGCGCTGCCCTGAAACGCGCCAAGGGGCAGCGCCCCTTGGTCGTGTCCGGGGCAAAGCCCCGCTAGTCGCGGCGGTAGGTGCCGTTTTCGATGGACACGAAGTCGGAGCGGCTCAGGCCAAGGTCACGCAGTTCGCGTTCATCGAAAGCGAACAGCTCGTTGAGTTCGCGGGACCGCCGACGCCGTGCCTGCCAATAGGCGACGGCGCGGTTGACGGCCCGCCGCAGGATGGCGGCCGGATTGTGCTGGGCGACGCCCGATGCGGCGTGGGATTGGACGACAGTGGCCATGACGGCGCCTCCTTGTGCGGCGCAGCAATTGCTGCGCCGCAGCATAAGATCGCCGAGGTGTGATAAGTCAAGCGTCCTGACCGATTCGTGTATCACGCCGTCGTGAGGTCGGGCAGGATGCGCAGCGCGTTGTCGCGCTCGATCGCGCCTAGCGTCGGGCCACGGAACGCCTTGGCAAGGCCGGCGACGTGTTCGGCTGCGGTGCGGTAGGGGTAGTCGGTGCCGAAGACGATCTGTGAGGTCGGTACCAGTTTGGCCAGGGCATCGAGGGTTACCGCGTTGGCGATCTGGGCGGTGTCGTAATAGAAGCGGCGCAGTTCGTGGTCGACGATCTCGCGGGTGAATTTGCCTTTGTAAGGCAGTGTGTTGACCATCTGGATCTCGAAGCGCTCCGCCACCGCGGTCAGCACACCGCCGCCGTGCGAGAAGATGAAGTTGATGTCCTTGTAGCGTTGCGAGGCGCCGCTGAAGATCAGGCTGGCGATGGTACGCGTGGTGTCGGTGCCGTATTCGACGGTTTGTTCCGGCACGCCCTGCACGAGGTTGACGCAGCAATTGGCCCCGGTGGGGTGGGTGTAGACGGTTGCCTTGCGTCGGTTGAGTTCGTCGAACACCGGCGCAAACTCGGGATAACCGAGCCATTTGTCGCTGTAGCTGGTCATCATGCCGATGCCGTTGGCCTTGAGCGCGTCCAATGCGTATTCGATCTCCTTCAGGCTTTCATCGACGTGCGGCATCGGCAGCATGGCGAACATGCCGAAGCGCCCGGGATGGTCGATCGTCAGGCGCCTGGCGTAGTCGTTCGATTCGCGTGTGATACGGACTGCGGCATCCCGCGGCAGGAAGCTCACCTGGGGTGTGGTCGGCGACAGGATGGCGGTGGCCACGCCGGCCTGGTCCAGGTCATCGATCGAGTGTTGCGGCGTCCAGTCTCGCATGGGCGGCGTGTCGAGCCTGGCGGATTTGAGTGCATCCAACCATGTCGGAGCCACGAGATGGTGATGCACATCGATGCAGCGCGGCTTGGGTTGCGCGTCTACGGGTGTGGCAAGACCGGTGGCCGCGAGTGCGGTCGCACCCGCAATGAACCCGCGCCGGCGGATCGACCGAGGGGCGCCCGGCCGAGACATGTCCGGCCGAAGTGTGAAGGTGGGCTCACAGCAAAAACAGCGTATCACGGCGTGGCGCTTTCGTAGGGGTAGATAAGGTCACCTGATTTGTAGGCGGTCGGCAGCAGAACGATCTCGGTCGCCGGATCCTTGAACTGGGCGATGTCATGGCCCTGGATGCCGCGGAACTGTGTCCAGATGATGCGCGGCGCGGTCCATTCCCCTTCGTTGCCGAACGCGATCTCGCCGACGATGGTCTTGAAGCTGTTCGCGTGGATGTAGTCGGCGAGCTTGGCGTCATCGAGGTTGCCGGTGGCGGTGACCGCCTGCTGCAGCACCTGTAGCCTGGCATAGGTCCAGGGCGGCAGGAACCAGCCGAGCGGGTCGACGCCCTCGGCCGGCGCCTTTGCCTGGTAACGCGCGAGAAAGTCCATTACGCCGGGAAACCGCAGCGCCGGGGACGGCAGCCAGTTCTCGTTCACCACCACGCCGTCGAGCAGCGGTCCGAGTTGGGTTTTTAGCGCCGTTGTCTGCAGGCCGACCAGATTGCCGCCGAACAGCCGCGCGCTGAGGCCGACCTCGTGCACCGCGCGCAGGATGCCGGCGGTGTCTGCGGGATAGGAGGCGACGTAGACGATGTCGGGATTGCTGGCGCGGACGGCGCGCACGATCGGCGTGTAGTCGGCGGTGGTGGGCGGATAGGTGCCGTCATAGACGATGCGCAGCCCGGCGGCCTTGGCGTTGTCGCGCGCTCCGCTCGAGGCATTGCGCGAAAACTCGGCATCGGCCGCGACAATCGCGATGGTGCGCGGCCTTGGCGTCTCCGACATTGCTAGATCGAAATAGCCTTGCGAGAAGGCGTGCATCGGATCCGGCCCGGTGGGCAGCATGGAGAAGTAGCGTGGATAGTGGAACTCGTGGTTCACCGCGAGGCAGAACACGCTGATGAACAGCTTGCCGTGCGCCATGGCGACCGGCATCGCCGGCGCGGTCATGTTGGTGGCGTAAGGCGAGACCACCAGATCGACGTGATCGACGTCCAGCAGCTTGGTGTAGATGCCTGGGACGTTGGCCGGATTTGACTGGTTGTCGTAATAGATCAGCTTGACCTGGCGACCGAGCAGGCCGCCTTTGGCGTTGACATCCTCGGCCCAGAGCTGTTGGGCCAGCAGGCCTGATTTGCCGACCACGGCAAGGTTGCCGGTGAGCGCCTCGGCGAAGCCGATGGTGATGGGCTCGGCCGCGGTGACCGGGCGCCGGGGAACGCCGAGCGCGATGGCGAACGCGATAGCGAGCAGCAGGGTGCGCGAGAGTTGGCGCGTGAGGTGGCCGGCGACGCTTGGTCGCATTTTTGTTTTCTCCCGGACGAATCGCGGGAGTGTAACTTGCCGGTCGAATGCGGGATAGGAGCCGCCGACAGGCGTAGCCCGGTCGTCATGTCGTCATGGCCGGCCAGAGCTTATCCTTGGGCGGCGGTTTGGGGCCACCCGGGGGCCGGCCACGACTGAACGGTCGACGCCCGGGTCGGCCCAAACGGCCGGCGGTCTCACTGATTGCGCGCGACCAATGCACGTAAGCCGGCGGCCAGGGCGATCGACACGTGTGGTGCGATACGATGCGCATCGGCCGCCGCCACCAGACGGCGCATCGGCTGTGCGGTGTGCGCGGCCGTTTCGCCCGCCTCGTGCAGCCACGCGGCAATGTCGCGCTCCGGCGTGGCGAGCAGTTCCGCGGTCAGGCCGTCCAGCAGCGCCGCCAGGTCTTGTTCCGCGTTCCAATCGGTCATTGTTCGCTTCGTCATGCGGCACGCTTCAGAAGGGTGCGCGTCTTGGGAGCACGCGCCAGGGGGGCACGCTTCGTCATGGTGCGATCCCGGACAGTTCGGCGCGCAGCAACGCGCGCCGCATGCGCCGCCGGGCGCTGTTGTACTCCACCAGCGACAGTCCGTGCAGCAGGCGGATGTCCTCGGCCGATTGCCCGTTCGCCAGCCCGGAGATGATGCGCAATGCCACGAGGTCGCCGGCGAACAGGCGATAGATGGCGGCAACCGCCTCGCACGCGGCCAGCACGCGTTCCTGATCCGCCGCGGGACATGGCACGTCGCGGCCGTCGGCCTCGGCGTTGGTGCCGAACGCGATCAGTTCGGCCTCGCGCCGCCGCCGCCGCCAGACATCGTCGCAGATGCTGCGCATCACGCCCGCCAGGAACGCCAGGAATGGCACCCCTTGCGGCCACTGGCGTGAGCCGTCGAGGGCGCGGGCCAGTGCCTCGTTCAGCAGATCGGACCAGTCGAGCCCGTGCGGCAGCCCGCGCGCCCGCAAGCGTGCCAGCGCGCGCAGGCGCAGCAGGTCGATCGCCGACAGTGCGGCGAGGGTGCGCGATACCGCGGCCGCCGAACTGGCGGCATCCATCACGCCGTGCCGTTCAAGTGCCGATACGTCCATCACTGGTCTAGGCGCACCGCGCGGCTGTTCTCGGACACGCGCGCGCAAAAATATCGTGTGTCCGCGCGGGCGTCCGCCATGCGCCTCTCTTGCACACAACCATTGGAGACAAGCCGTGGATGTTGATACCGCCCGCCAGGCCTTCGCCGAGGAACTGCGCTACGTCGCCCATGTGCGATCAGACCGCGTGATCGCCGCCTTCGCAACCGTGCCGCGCGAACAGTTCCTCGGCGCGCCGCCGTGGCAGGTCTTCGACCTTGCCGATGGCTACTGGGAGCTTCCGGGCGACGACCCGGGCGCGGCCTACCACAACGTGCTGTTTGCCATCGACGCCGCACGCGAGCTGAACAACGGCCATCCGGAGTTCTGGGCGCGGCTGCTCGACAAGCTCGACATCCGCGCGGGCGACAAGGTGTTCCACGTGGGTGCCGGCGTTGGCTATTACACCGCCATCATTGCGGAACTGGCGGGCGCCGACGGCGCGGTCGCTGCGGTCGAGATCGATCCGGGGCTGGCGAAACGGGCACGCGCCAACCTTGCGTCGCGCGCGAACGTTCAGGTGATCGCGGCGGATGGCGCAGTGTTCGATCCGGGGCCGGTCGATGTGATCGTGGTGAATGCCGGTGCGACGCAGCCGATGCGGGTGTGGCTTGATGCGTTGATGCCGGGCGGGCGGATGCTGCTGCCGCTGACGGCGGAGAATGGCCACGGCACGGTGTTCCGGATCGAACGCCTGGCCACGCCGGGAACGTTTGCCGCCGCGGCAATTTCCGGCGTTCGGATCTACCCCTGTGCTGGTGCGCGATCGGCGCAGGCGGCGCGGCTTCTGGCTCGGGCGCTTGGCGATGGGGGGCAGCGCTTCGTGCGTTCGCTGCGGTTGGACCAGCACGCGCGTGAGGGCGCGTGCTGGCTACACGGCGATGGCTACTGCCTTTCGCTCCAGCGATGACGTGGCGCCGCCGCACCAGTCTCGATCGGTAACGGAACTCTACGCGTTCACTGACCGCATGATGTTCGTCCACCGGTCAACGATCGGCAGCACCGTATCGACCTTCTCCGGCGGGAACATCGGGACCACGCGCGTGACGCCCATATCAGCGAAACGCTTCAGCCTGTCGAGGTCCTCCCCAAGGCCGAACAGGCTGACCTCGATGGAATTGGGATCACGCCCGGCTTCGCGCGCCATTTCGCGGAACTTCGGGAGAGCGTCGGCGATGTCGCCGCGTCCCGCCACCGGGATCCAGCCATCGCCGTAGCGGATTGCGCGCCGTGCGCCGTGCGGGAAAGCGCCGCCGACATGGACCGGAGGGTGCGGCTTCTGTACCGGCTTGGGCCTGGCGATCATCGCGTCGAAATTGACGAATTCGCCATGGTACTCGGCCTCCGGCTGCGTCCAGATTTCCTTCATCGCCTCGATGGATTCGCGCATTCGTTTGAAGCGGGTTGCGTAGATCGTACCGTGATTTTCCATTTCGTCCTGGTTCCAACCGCCGCCGACCCCGAACAGAAAGCGTCCCTGGCTGACCTGGTCTATCGACGCGACCAGCTTGGCTGTTTGGATCACGTCGCGCTGCTGCACCAGCGCGACACCGGTGCCGAACTTGATGGTGCGCGTCACCTGGCTGGCCGCGGCCAGCACCACAAACGGGTCCATCGCATCGTAGTACTGCTTTGGCAGGTCGCCGCCGCCCGGAAATGGCGTCTTGCGCGAGAGCGGGATATGCGAATGCTCGGGCGCCCAGACCGACTCGAAGCCGCGCTCCTCAAGCGCGCGGGCAAGCTCCATCGCCGACATTGAGTACTCGGTGAAGAACATCGCGCCACCAAACTTCATGATACGGTTCCCAGCTGGTTGTTGCTTCAAGAACGGAGGCTAGTCGAGGGCTTCAGCTCGCGCCACTGGCGTATCGTCGAGCGGCTGCCGGACGAGCATCGTCTGTGGTTGGACCGGACCGACGAAACCGGCTGATCGGGGATGCCGGTGTTACGCGGCTTCCTTTGCCAGCTCGATCAATATGCGCAAGTAGTCATCGGCGGTCTCGACGTGGCGGTCGACGCCGATGCGGATGCGAAATTCGTGCGCGCGCAATGAGAAGTCGGTGATGTTGTCGGACTCGTCGAGCCAGCCGCACAACGCGTGCAGCTCGCGCAGCAGCGGCGAATCGCCCAGGTGGCGCAGTCGGTCCGCCAGTGCCTGGAGTTCACGCGCGGCGCGAGCGCTTTGGGTGTCGTTGGCGTTGGCGTCCACCTGGCGCAGCCGCCATTCGGCAACGGCTTCCAGCTCGGCGACTTCGGGGGGATCTTCGTCCGGGATCATCGCTCGGATTGGCGCTGGCAGGCGGTAGCCCGGCTACTTCAGCACCGCGAGGCCGGCGAGGCCGGCGAGGCCGGCGGCGATGTCGCTTTTCAGCTCGATCCGCAGGGTCTGGACATCAGCGCGCGTGTTGGCCAGTTCGGCCTTGGTTGCCAGATGCGGCAGGGTCGCGGCCAGCATGGTTTCGAGCCGGATGAAGCCCATTTCCAGCCGCTGGACCGCGGCATCGAGGCGATCGCCCCTCGTCTCGAGCCGAGCGATCGGCTCCTCAAGCCTGGTAATCGCGGCGATCACCTGGCGCCCATCCTCCTCTAGGCGCGCAACTCGCCTTTCCAGCGGTGGGTCGTAGGGTCCGCCGTCGCGGTCGGCAAGCGGGGTATCGGGCATCGCGACCGGCTCCTGGGGTTGGATCCCGGCAACTACACAGCGTGCGCGGTTAACAAGGCGCTGACCGGCCGGCGCCGGAGATCATGTCGTCTCACGACCGGGTATCCGATCACCACACCCGCCCATTGCCAACAACTATCTGGGCGACAGCACCATCACCATCTGGCGGTTTTCCATCCGAGGCATCTGCTCGACCTTGGTCACCGGGTCCATTTCGGACCGGATACGTTCCAGCACGCGCACGCCGATTTCCTGGTGTGCCATTTCGCGTCCGCGGAAGCGCAGGGTGACCTTGACCTTGTCGCCCTCGTCGATGAACGACTTCATGGCGCGCATCTTCACCTGATAGTCGTTCTCGTCGATGTTCGGGCGAACCTTGATCTCCTTGATCTCGATGACCTTCTGCTTCTTCCTGGCTTCGTTTTTCTTCTTTTGCTGCTCGTATTTGAACTTGCCGAAATCGAGGATCTTCACCACCGGCGGATCGGCGTTCGGGCTGATCTCCAGCAGGTCGAGGCCGACGGCGTAGGCGCGCTGGACAGCCTCCCGGGCGGTCATCACGCCCTGCATCTCACCGTCCTGGTCGATCAGTCGCACCTGGGGGGAACGAATGTCCTCGTTCACGCGGGGCCCGTCGCGGCTTGGCTGCGCGGGCTGTGGGGGTCTTGCTATGGGTCGCTCCTGTCATAGTTGATGGGTAGGCCGCTTGCGGCGGTCGTTCGCCAGTGTGACCGATCCGGGTGGGATCGATCAAGCCGGCGGTCTTTACATGCGCCCGGCGGGGCGGCGCGCCAAGGGTTTCATGTCGGGTTCCGCAAGATAGAAGGTGCGCTGCGGAAGACGCGGAGGAAGCAGCCCGGCGCTTCACGTGAAGCGGTGTTGTCTGCCTTGTCCGCGCGGTTCGCGGTGAATCGTCTTGCGGTAGGCCGAACGCCCCAATTCACCGCAAATCGGGCGGCGTCGCCTCGGCGGCGAGGATTTTGACCGCCTCGTCCAGGGCCAGCACTTCCTGCGCCTGGCTGCCCAGGCGGCGCAGCGCGACCGTGCCGGACTCCGCCTCCTTGCGCCCGATCACCGCCAGCACCGGTACGTGCTGCAGGCTGTGCTCGCGCACCTTGGCGTTGATTTTCTGGTTGGTCAGGTCGGTCTGCACCGCCAGTCCCGCCTTGGCCAAGGCTGCCGCGACCTTCTCGGCGTAGGCGTCGGCGTCGGAGACGATGGTGGCGACCACGACCTGCACCGGCGCCAGCCAGAGCGGGAAGCGGCCGGCATAGTGCTCGATCACAATGCCAAGGAAGCGCTCGAAGCTGCCGAGGATTGCGCGGTGCAGCATCACCGGGGGGTGGCGGCCTCCGTCCTCGCCGACATACTCGGCATCCAGCCGCTCCGGCATGTTGAAATCCACCTGCAAGGTGCCGCATTGCCAGTCGCGCCCGATGGCATCGCGCAGGACGAATTCGAGCTTGGGGCCGTAGAACGCGCCCTCGCCGGGGTTCACGGTGTAGTCCACGCCGGCGGTGGCGCAGGCCTCCTTCAGCGCGGCCTCGGCGTGGTCCCACACCGCATCGGCGCCAACCCGCTGGGCCGGCCGGTCGGAGAACTTGACGCGGAATTCCGGGAACCCGAAATCACGGTAGATCGACGACAGAAGCGCAACAAAACGAACGGTTTCCGGGGCGATTTGAGCTTCGGTGCAGAAGATGTGCGCGTCGTCCTGGGTGAACGCACGCACCCGCATGATGCCGTGCAGCGCGCCGGAGGGCTCGTAGCGATGGCACGAGCCGAACTCCGCCATGCGCAGCGGCAACTCGCGGTAGGAACGCAGGCCCTGCCGGAAGATCAGCACGTGGCAGGGACAGTTCATCGGCTTCAGGGCGAGGATTTTGTCCTCGTCTTCCACCTGGGCGATGAACATGTGCTCGCGAAACTTCTCCCAGTGGCCGGAGGCTTCCCACAGCGCGCGGTCGAGCAGTTGCGGGGTCTTGACCTCCTGGTAGCCGGCCGCGTCGAGCCGGCGGCGCATGTAGGCTTCGGCGGTGCGATACAGCTTCCAGCCCTTGGGGTGCCAGAACACGCTGCCGACGGCTTCTTCCTGGAAATGGAACAGGCCCATGTCCTTGCCGATGCGGCGATGGTCGCGGCGTTCCGATTCCTCCAGCATATGCAGGTAGGTGTCGAGTTCCTTCTGGTCGCGCCAGGCGGTGCCGTAGATGCGCGACAGCATGGCGTTGCGGTGGTCGCCCCGCCAGTAGGCGCCAGCGACCTTCATCAGCTTGAACGCGGTGCCGACGTCGGCGGTGGTGCGCATGTGCGGGCCGCGGCACAGGTCTATCCAGTCGCCCTGGCGATACAGGGTGATGGTTTCGCTGCGCGGCAGGTCCTGGATCAGCTCGGCCTTGTATTTTTCCCCCTTGGCCTGGAAGAAGCTGATGGCTTCCTCGCGGTCGATCACCTGGCGCTCGAATTTCGCGCCGCCGGCGATGATTTCCCGCATCTTCGCCTCGATGGCCGGGAAGTCTTCCGGGGTGAACGGCTGGTTGCGGGCGAAGTCGTAGTAGAAGCCGTCGGCGATGGCCGGGCCGATGGTGACCTGGGTTCCCGGGTAGAGTGACTGGACGGCCTCGGCCAGGACGTGGGCGGCGTCGTGGCGGATGAGCCCCAACGCGTCGTCGTCTCGGCGGGTGACGAAGACGACCTGCGCGTCGTGGCCGATGCTGGTGTCGAGATCGACCAGCTTGCCGTCGAGCTTCATCGCCAGGGCGGCGCGGGCGAGACCGGGCCCGATCGCCGCCGCCACCGTGGCGCCCGTCACCGGCGCATCGAAGCGGCGCACGGAGCTGTCGGGCAGGGTGATGGCGGGCATCGGCCGGGGACCTTTCAGGTGGGCTGGCGGTTTGGGGGAGGTGTATGTGCGGTCGGATGCCCGAAGGGCAAGCCCGCGGTACGCAGGGGCCGGGGAATCGCATTTCGATCGCGACGGGACGGTCCACCGTTGGCCCACCCTTGGCACCGGACCGTGACCCCACCAAGGCGCCCCCGGGGACGAGCGCTGCCCTGGGTCAAGCACCGGGTGGCAGGCTCTGGTGGTGCGAGGCTCTCGGAGGCAGGCCCCGGAACAATGGCAGATAGCTTGGGGTCGTGACGCGATTTGTTTGAACCTGCGTTGCGGCGGCCATTCCGCGCCTCACCGTCACGGCACCGATCCTCGAACGTTTGCCAAGGCAGGCTCCGGCGACCTGCCACCCGCCAGTCCTGTCCTCCCGGTCCATCCCCACCATCCGCTCCTGGTTCGATGGCGGAGTGCCTGATCCGGCGAGGGCCGAGCGCCACGAAGTACCCTGGAGGATGCCGCGTACGCCATCCCTCCGCGCGATGCGCCATTTGGCCGTTTCGTGCCCGCCAGGCAACCAAAGAAAAAGCAGGCTTAAACGCGGATCAGCAGGGATAAGGCAGGATGCACGCCGATGGTCCGGAGCTGTGGAACTGACATTGGGTCAAATCGAACCCAGTGGCCGTGCGAGCGCTCCGCGGCATCGGCATGCATCCTGCCTTATCCCTGCTGATCTGCGTTTAAGCCTTCCTGTTGCCTGACCAGAGCCGAGCCACACGAACAGGCACATCGTAGTCCCGAGACGAAGCGCCCAGGCCGCGTGCCGGCGATCCGGGTTGGGCAAAGGAATAAACACAGGCCTGGCCGGCGGACGGGCGAAGCCCGCCAGCAAGCTCGCGGGTGCCGGGACACCTGGGGATACCCCTCTCCATCGCGAGCAAGCCAAGCAAGGATTCCACCACGAAATAAGCCAGCGGCCGCCCGCCGGCCGCTGGCTTACTTCGTGGTCAATCCTTCCTTGCTCATCACCGCCCCGGACCCAGGGCACGCCATGCCCCCTTGGGCACACCACCGGAACAATGCCAAGCTCGGTGCGCACGCCGCAGGGCCAAGAGGCATACCGCGCGCACGGGGGAACAACATGCAGCAGCGTTCGCTCGGCAACTCCGGGCTGCGCGTCTCGCTGGTCGGACTGGGGTGCAACAATTTCGGCCAGACTTTCGGCCACCAGTATGAGTAGTTTCCGGGGGCTGACGACCAACACTTACAAGATTAGGTTCAAGTTCTCCAATTGATCCATTCATCGCTTACAAGCGTTGATATTGGCGAGCTTCCACACAACTCGAAAGGTCAGCATTATGTCATCTTTCTCTTTCCCGATCGCCCGGCCCGTGCCGGTCACGCGTTCGATCGCCGTCGCGGCACTGCTGGGCGCCACGATGCTCGCTGGTCCGCTGAGCGTGGCGCGCGCCGCTCCCGCCATCAATGTGCCGATCCAACTGGCCCAGGCGGTTGTGCCGGCGGCAGTAGCGCCCCCGGCGGTTACGCCGCTGACGCCGAGCGCCGCCGCGACGAAGGCGGAGTCCGTCGAGGAGCGTATCAGCAGCCTTCACACGGCACTGAACATCACGCCGAATGAGGAATCGGATTGGAACGGCGTCGCAAAGGCGATGCGCGACAATGCCGCCGCCATGCAAAAACTGGCTGCGGACAAGCATGCCCAGGCCCCGGACAGCGTGACCGCGGTGGACGATTTGAAAACCTACGAGAAATTCGCCCGCGCGCATGTCGCCGGACTGAAGACCCTGACCTCGTCGTTCGAGAAGTTGTACGCGTCGATGCCGGACTCGCAGAAGAAGGTCGCCGATCAGGTGTTCCTCAACTTCGGTCATCATGCGGGCGGCGCGGCGCATAGCTAGCGGGGTCCGCGGTCGCCTTTCGCAACGTGACATCATGCTTATCAAAGGAGGTCGTTATGACCTGTATTATCGATACTAAATCAAATCGCCATATGTCGGCGAAGCTTGCGGCAAGGCTGGTGCTTGCGGCGATTGTCGCGCTCGGCTCGTCTGTCGGATCGGCTCGCGCCCAACAACACGGTGACAACCACCATGGCCAGGACAACCACGGCCAGGACCACCACGGCGGCGGTGGACCTGACGGGTGGAATGGTGGTGGTCGTGGGGGTGGTGGTGCGTATTATGCGACGCCGCCGGTGATCTACGGTGGCCCGGTCTATTATGCGCCGCCGGTGGTGTACGGCCCCGCCGTCGGCATCGTGTTGCCGGGTGTCGCTATTGGTATCCAGTAGGGTTTAGCCTGATCCGATGGCGACCGCCGGCAGTAATGCCGGCGGTCCGCCGTCGTCTTCATCGTGGTGATCGTACAGTCTGTTCATCGCGTCCTGGGCCGGCGCGTACGGCGATCTCTGCGTCCCGCCGCTTGCCGAGGAACCGTTCAAACGCCCCCAAGGCGGCCTCGGACACGTAATGTTCGATGCCCTCGGCGTCCTGCTCGGCATCCTCGAGCGGAACCCCGACCGCCAGCAGCAGGTCCACAACCAGGCGATGCCGCGCCCGCACCCGGGCCGCCAGCGCGATCCCGGCGTCGGTCAGGAACACGCCACGATAGGGACGCGCCGTCGCCAGTCCCTCGCGTTTCATCTTATTGACGCTCTTGTTGACGGTCGCATGCGACACGCCGAGGCGCCGGGCAATGTCAGTCACCCGCGCCTCCCCGGAGGTTTGCAGCAGGTCCGCGATCAGCTCGGCATAGTCCTCGGACAGCGCGGTGGAATGCGCGACGCGGGTTTTGCGGAACCGCGCCGCGTGGTTGCGCTCGGTGGGCAGGACTGCGGCCTGATCGGCGGGCGCGCTGGCTCTGAGCATTCGTCCACGATCCTCCTGGGTCGGTGGGGAATCAATCGTCGCACATTATGTAGCAATGTCTAAACTTTGTTGGCAATGCCCCAGGCGACGCGCCTCGGCCGCTGCGCCCGGGGCGGCGCGACCCCGGGCGACGCGGCCTGGCGCGCGCCTGCGCCCCGCACAGACGCCATCCCGTAACGGCGCTATCCCGTACCAGCGCCATCATAAGGCACCACCGCCATCATAACGCAGCCTCTTGACATGAGTGTACCCATGGCAACATTAAGCAGCCGAGGCAGATAGGGCGAAATTCGTGAGCGACGTCGCGAGCAGGCAGGCCATGAGCGAGCGCACGACCTTGGCGATCCGCGAGGCGCTGGGTGGCGGGCGCATCGGGCTGCGTTCCTCGCTGCTGTTCGCCGGCCCGGCGGTGATCGCCTCGATCGCCTATATGGACCCGGGCAACTTCGCCACCAACGTCCAGGCCGGCGCGAAATTCGGCTATACCCTGCTGTGGGTGGTCGTGCTGGCCAACGTGATCGCCATGCTGTTCCAGGCGCTGTCGGCCAAGCTCGGGATCGTCACCGGGCGAAACCTCGCCGAGATGTGCCGTGACCAGTTCCCCACGCCGGTCGTCCTGGCGATGTGGGCTGCCAGCGAGGTGGCGGCGATGGCCACCGACCTTGCGGAATTCCTCGGCGGCGCGATCGGCCTGTCACTGCTGTTCCGGATGCCGCTGCTGGTCGGCATGATCATTACGGCGATCGTAACGTATGGCATCCTGACGATCCAGAGGCGCGGGTTCCGGCCGATGGAGGTGATCATCGGCGCTCTGGTCGCCACGATCGGAATTTGCTACCTGATCGAGATGTTCATCGCCCCGGTCGCCTGGGGTCCGGCGGCGCTGCATACCGTGCTGCCGCAAATGCCAAATGCCGAGGCCCTGACGATCTCCGTCGGCATCATCGGGGCGACGGTGATGCCGCACGCCATCTACCTGCATTCCGGGCTGACCCAGGGGCGTGCGCCGGCGCGCGACAACCGCGAGCGTCGCAAGCTGCTGCGCTTCTCCAACACCGAGGTCGTCATCGCCCTGGCGGTTGCCGGGCTGGTCAACATGGCCATGGTGGTGATGGCGTCCGCCGCCTTCCACGCCGGCCACCCCGAAGTCGCCGAGATCGAGACCGCCTATCACACGCTGACGCCGTTGCTGGGGATCGGTGCCGCCGGGGCGTTCCTGGTGTCCCTGATCGCGTCCGGCGTATCGAGTTCCGTGGTCGGCACGATGGCCGGGCAGATGATCATGCAGGGCTTCGTCGGCTTCAGCATCCCGATCTGGGCCCGCCGGCTGGTGACGATGGTGCCCGCCTTCATCGTCGTCGGCCTCGGCACGGATGCCACGATGGCGCTGGTCGTCAGCCAGGTGGTGCTGAGCCTGGTGCTGCCGGTGCCGATGATTGCGCTGGTGCTGTTCACCCGGCGGCGCGACATCATGGGCCAGTACGCCAACCGCCGGTTGACCGACGTCGCGGCGATCCTGGGCACCGCGATCGTGCTGGCGCTGAACGTCGTGCTGCTGTTGCAGACCTTCGGCGTTGCCATCCCCGGCCTGCCTGGCGCGGGTTGATACGGTAGACAGGTCGGCCCGCGATCTGGCAACAGCGGAACAGGGCCACGGTGGCGGCACAAGGCAGGAGATCCGCATGACGCGACGTCGTTGCGTGATAGCTCTCGTCGCGCTCGCGATCGTGGGGACGTTCGCGCCGGCGCGCGCGCAACAGGCCGCGGCGGACGCGGGCTTCTGGGATCGCGACACCCTGAGCGGCGACTGGGGCGGGCTGCGTACCTCACTTGCCAAGCAGGGCATCGTATTTGTCCTCCCCTACATCGGCGAGGTGTTCGCCGACGTCTCTGGTGGAATGAAGCGTGGTGCCGCGTATGACGGGCTGTTCCAGCCGGAGGTGGATGTCGACCTGCAGAAGCTGCTGCACTGGCAGGGTGCGAGCTTCAGCGTCTCGATGATCCAGGGGCATGGGCCGTCGATGACGCAAGGCTGGGTGGGCAATCTGCTCGACGTTTCCAACGCTGTCGCCGAGCCGCCGGCAACCCGGCTGTACAATCTCTGGTTGCAACAGAATCTCTTCGGTGACGTGCTGTCGCTGCGCGCCGGCATCATGAACGTGGATGCCGAGTTCCTGATCCCCACCAACGCGGCGCTATTCATGAACTCAACATTCGGCTGGCCGGACTGGGCCGCTGTCGACCTGCCTGGCGGCGGACCGGCCTACCCGCTGTCCGCGCCCGGTGCGCGCGTGCGCATCCAGCCTGCGTCCGAAGGGTTCTACCTTCAGACGGCGGTCTTCAGTGGCGACCCGACCGGACATGACGGCTCCAACAGCCCCAGCACCGGCATCCCCAGCGGGACGGTGATCAGCTTCAACGGCGGGGCGTTTCTGATTGCCGAGGCCGGCTACGCGATCAACCAGGGGGCGAACGCGAAGGCTCCGCCGATGGACTACAAGCTGGGTGCCTGGTACGACACCAGCAACCGCTTCCAGGACCAGCGCTTTGCGACTGATGGGCTGTCGCTCGCCGATCCGGCATCGACCGGAATTCCCCTCAACCACAACGGGGACTGGGGCATCTATGGCATCGCGGATGTCCCGCTGTATACCACGCAGGATGGCGGCGGGTTGTCCGGCTTTGTGCGTGCTGGCGGCAGCCCGGGCGACCGCAACCTGATCTCGTTCTATGCCGATGGCGGACTTGCCTATCAGGGCCTGCTGCCCGGCCGCGCCGCCGACACCGCCGGCCTGGCGTTCGGCTTCGCGCGCATCGGCAACAACGCACGCGGGCTTGATCGGGACACGCAGGTGTTCGGCAATCCGCTGTTTCCGGTGCGCAGCCAGGAGGTCGTGCTGGAGCTGAGCTACCTAGTGCAGGTGACGCCGCATTGGATGACCCTGCAACCCGACCTGCAATATATCATCAACCCCAGTGGCGGTGTGTTGAACGGGAATGGCAGTCCTCGGCGCGACGCGCTCGTGTTGGGACTGCGCTCGAAGCTGACGTTCTGACGATCGGGCCGGCTATCGCACTGATTTGCGCGCCCCGTGCCCCGGCGTTGGGTCGCAGGACGCCTGCGCGACAATCCGCCGTTTGCCCGACAAACCGCGATCAGGGGCGCGGACGGCGGTTGGATCGCCGGCGATCGGGACGATGGTGCTTCCGATTCGCTTTGTACCAATCCGCACCTGGCAGCCGCGAGCGGCGTGGCCGGGCCGCACCGATTGTCCTGGCGGACGGCATAAAGACCGCATGATGTTTTCGACTGAGTTTCATATAGAAATAATATTTTAAGGCAGCGGAAAACGGCATTGCGTCGTTATTTTGACTGCCGCTGCCGAGAAAGTGTGCGATCCTTGGCGCCGAATTGGGCAGATCACATTATCTGCTGCATACCGTTACGGGATCGTATGCATAGATTTTTTATATCGCGACGATCGCGCAATCATAGGAATTTTACTCACCCGGGCGCATACGTCGCCTTCCTGGTGGACCAACGTTAATGCAACGGCATACATGAATTGAGGCTTGGCGCTTGCGCCGCGGAACGGAAGCAGACGCCACTGCCACGTCGGCCAGGAATTGTCAGTGCAAACACTTTGACCTGAGCGGGCTGCCGTACGGGCACCGTTCCCAGATAGGGGGATGCAGATGCATCGTCTGACGACTACGCTTGCCCTCGGAGCCGGGCTGCTCGGTGGGGCATCCACCGCTGCGTTCGCGCAGCCTGCCGCGCCGTCGCCGGTTGCGCAGACTCCGCCCACGGTGTCGCCAGCCACCCCGGCGGCGGCACCGGGGGTACCGACGGCACCGGTTGCACCGACGCCCTGCACGGGAACCCCCGATCCGTACAAGAACTACGCGTGCCTAGATACCTACCTCGGCACGGGCGTTCTTCAGCGCTTTGTCAACTACTACAAACTCGAGTGGGGTCAGGCCGGGCCGCCGACGGACCCGAATGCGCCGCCCGGACGCAAGGCCGGCTGGGATCCAGCGCCCGAGACGACCCCGCCGATGCCATTCACCGACTGGCCCTATGGCGGCACCACCACGCTTGGGGGAAACCGCACGGCGTCGGTCGACAGCCCGTTGATGGTGGCGATCGCCAATACCGCACCGGGTCAGTGGCTGAACGATACCGGTATCCAGATCTATGGCTGGCTCGATCCGGGTGGAAATGTCAGCACCAATAGTCATAGGAGGCTGGGCAATGCGCCCGTCGCCTACGCCGCATACCCAAACACGGTACAGCTCGACCAGGCGGTGATCTATGTCGAGCGCACGCCCGACACCATACAGACGGATCACGTCGACTGGGGCTTTCGGCTGTCCGCGCTGTACGGCGAGAACTACCGCTACACGATGTCCTACGGCATCTCGACCTATCAGTTCACGAAGTATAACAATCAGGTGGGCTACGACTTTCCGATGCTCTATGGCGAGATGTATATCCCACAGGTCGCCCAGGGCCTGATGTTGCGCCTCGGACGTTACATTTCGATCCCGGACATCGAGGCACAGCTCGCGCCCAACAACTACATGTACACGCACTCGATGACGTATTCGTTCGACAACTATACCAACGAGGGCCTGGAGGCCACGCTCGCGATCAACCCTCATGTCATCGTGGAATTCGGCATCAACGTCGGTACCGAAACAGCGGTGACAAATGTGGGAGAAACGATCGCCAACCCCAATCCTAATCCGCTGTTTCAAGGCACCAGAGTCCCGAAAGACCCCGGTGCGCAGCTTCCGTCGTTTGCCGGCTGTCTTCGCATCAACTGGAACGGCGGCAACGACAACTTGCAACCTTGCTTTGACGGCATCAACAATGGGGCCTGGGGCTATAACAACCTGCAATGGTACGGGTTCACCTACTACCACAAGTTCAACGACCAGTGGCACGTGTCCCTGGAAGGCTACTGGGAAGGCGAATATGGCGTGCCAAATGCCAGTAACCCCCTGGTCACCAATTCGTCCGGAACCGGTTTCGCCCAGACCGGCGGGCCATTCGCTCAGTTCAATTTCAACGCGCCGAACCTCGCGCACTGCCACACCGCGACGGCGCTGCGGTGCAACGCATACGCCGAGGGCGTTGTCGCCTACATCAACTATTCACCCGGTCCGCTGGACAACTTCTCGATCCGCCCTGAGATCTATTATGACCCGCAGGGCCAGCGCACGGGTACGCCGGCAACCTACTACGAGATCGGCTTCGGATGGCAGCATTGGCTCTCGCCGCAGATAGAGTTCCGTCCGGAGATCGACTACTACCACTCCAACGGCGCGAACGCGTTCAACCTCGGCACCAAGAACTACACGTTGATCGCTGCCGGCGACGTGATCGTTCACTTCTGAGACTTGCGGCGGCCCGAGTTCCTCGGGCCGGTTGCTTGCCTGCACGCGCATCGCCCGTTCGAGAAAGGCAGTAGACCATGATCAGTCAACGTCATAGCCACAAGCGAGACGCCGAGGCGATTCGCGGGCTGCCTCGACACGGCGCGGAACTTGACATGCTTGCTATCGATCCGGGCGCCTGCGGGCGCGCCTGGTATTGGCGAAGCGCGCACGAGCGGGCATGGAAAACGCCCCCACGCGAAATCGCGCTGCGTCGCCTGTCGCGCGCCGAGGAGCTTGGCATCTCTTATCGCGTCCACGCGCTGGAGATCCTGGAACGCGGAGTCTATCTGTGACGCGCGACGCTTACGGCCTATGGCTCAGCGCGAACGCTGCGGCGATGTCGTGCGGTCGCGCATCGTTGCTCATTGCCATAGAGCCTGGCGGTGCACTCGTTGCTTCTGCGCGTTATACCAGCGGCCGAAAGTATTGACGTACGCGACCTGCCCCCGTCATGGCCGGCGAAGGCCGGCCATCCACGACTTTGCTTGCTGCACGAAGGAAAGTCGTG
>DASRQX010000017.1:0-12312 GCA_035696165.1 Acetobacteraceae bacterium
CTGCTGCCGGAACTGGGGTTGGATGGCCTGTCAGTGGACGCGTTGCGGCGCCAGGTGCGCGGCTAAAGCGCCCTCACCGCCGCAAACGTACACCTCGCCCGCACTTGCGGGAGAGGTATCGACCACTCCACACAACCAAAACCCGCCCTAATATACATACCCAGCCTTCGTCATCCACGCCCGCGCCTGATCCATATCGAGCGGGATCGGCTTCAGCACATCATGGTCGTACTCCGGCGCCGACCACGGCATCGCAACCGTGCCGGGATGACCCAGTCCCGCCGCGATCTCCTGCACGATCTGCTCGCGCGGCATCGCGTAGCTGATCGCCTTGCGGATACATGCGGCGGCGTCGAACGCGCGCGAAGGGTCCTGCTTGCCAAGCGGTGTCTCGACGCCCGTGCCGAACACCGGATGGCGCAGATTATAGCAGATATGCTGCCATTTGTATGAATCGTATCGGGCGACCTTGCCCCAACTCGCATCGATCGTGCTAAGCAACGACCCGATATCATACATCGGATCATGCGCGTCGATATCGCCCGACTTCAACGCGCTGAGCACCGCGTCGGTGCCGTTGATGTTAACCACATAGAACGTTTTCACGTTCCCGGTCATCGGCTTCCAGTACTTCTCATTGCGCGCGAATTTATACGCCTTACGCGATGGATCGTAGCCGGCGGGAATCCACGGCCCAGTCCCGATGCCGCCATGCGCGGTGTAGCTATTCCCATCCAAGGTCTTCACCGTGTATGTGCCAAGCCACGTGCTGGCAACATGGCCGCGCAGCGCCTCCGGCTTGATGTCCTTGTAGGCGTGCTCCGGCATGATCGCGACCGAGCTGAGGATCTGCTCACGGAACAAGATCGAATAGTTCGGCAGATTAACGGTGATCTCCAGCGGCCCCGTCACCTTGTAAGCGTCGGTGGACCCGAACGTAGCGATCGCATTGCCCTGCACCGCGCTCGCATAAGCCTTGTTCATGATTACATCCCAGGTGAACTTGACATCGGCGGCGGTGAATTTCTCGCCACTGTGCCAGGTCACGCCGGGCCTCAGCTTGATCACATGATGCTTGCCGTCCGCCGAGCTGGTCACGCTTTCGGCCAATCCCGGAACCAGCTTCTTGGTCTCCCACGATTCATACTCAAGCAATTGGTTGTAGACCGGGCCGAAGATGTTCGATTCATGGTAGCCGATGGTGTACATCGGGATCAGCGACGACGGCGGCGGCCAGGACGCAAACGCCGCGGTCGCGCTGTCGCCGGCACCTGCGATGGTCCATTTTTCCGGCTGCGGGAAGAACACCGGGTTGAATGTGGTGCCATCGAATCCGGTCAGCTTCGGGTTCACCGCGATGGCATCCTCCGGGTAGAACAGGATCGTCATCGGCTCGGTGTCGTACCAGCGTTTCTCGAACGCGTGGATCGCCGCCATGCGAGCCGCAGGGTCGACCGCACCGGCATAATCATCCATCGTCTTGTCCAGCACCGGATCGTTGACGTAGTAAAAATTCGGACCATTCGGCGGCACCAGGCTGCTGCGAAATAGCGAATTCGGCAGCGGCGTGATCGAGCTGTAGTAGTAACGCTCCAGATATGAATCCCAGCCGCCCTCCGGATGGGTCTTGCCGGAGCCCTTGGTGCGGCGCGAGGCGATCGTCGGGAAATCCACGTAACTTGAAATCACGTCAATCCCCAGCTTGGACATCTGCTGTGCCGCGAGCGTGCCCCAGATCATGCGGGCGGGCTGGTTGTTCGGGATCATCATGTACAGCTTGAAGAACGGCGGCGCCGCGCCCGCCGACCGGATCACCGCCGGCGCAGCCAACACCACAGCGGTGCCGCCGACGGTCTTCAAAAACCCACGCCGCCCAACGCCGCTCATGTCAACACCGTTCATGCCGGCGCCGTTCGCGCCAGCGCCGTGCGTCATCGTGCCGCGCATGATCCGCCCCCTGCTGCTTGCACGCAGTATGCGCGAGCCACGTCGGTTCTTGTCAACGCCGGCGCCGCTCCATTAGGCTTGCACGGTGGGCATCTTCCGATATCTGGTCCGACGATTGCTGTTTTCAGTGGTGCTGATACTCGGCGTCAGCGCCATCATCTTCTTTCTGCTGAACGCCATCGGCAATCCGGTGGACGTCATGATGGCGGACAATCCCGGCATCACCGACGAAGCGCTGGCCGCGGTGAAGGCATACTACCACCTCGATGCCAGTCAGGGACACCGCTACCTGATCTGGCTGGGCAATGTCGCGCGGCTGAATTTCGGCACCTCCATCACCACCAACCAGCCGGTCGGCGGCATGCTGCTGACCTGGGGTGCAGAGACGCTGAAATTGCAGATCCCAGCGATCATCCTGGCATTGCTGTTGTCGATCGGCTTCGCCTCTATCGCCGCAATGCGGCAGTACAGCCGACTGGATTTCGGCGTGATGACCTCGGCGCTGCTCGGGCACTCATTGCCGGGCTTCCTGCTGGGCGTGCTGTTGATCCTGATCTTTGCGTATTGGCTAGGTATATTCCCAAGCTACGGTGCCTATTCGACACGCAATCCACTGCTCGGCAGCACGGTCATTGACGGACTGTGGCACATGGTGCTGCCGTTGACGATGCTGACGATCTTCAACACGGCGACGCTCACGCTGCTGCTGCGTGCCAATCTGGTCGACGTGCTGCGACAGGATTTCATCATGGCGGCCCGTGCGTCCGGCCTGCCGGAGCGGCGGGTGGTGTTCCATCATGCGCTGCGCAACGCGATCATTCCGGTGCTGACCTATCTCGGTATCCTGTTCGGCCTGATGCTGGCCACCGCGCCGGTGACGGAATCGGTGTTCACCTGGCCGGGCGCCGGCGCACTGTATCTCGCGGCCATCCAAGCGCTGGACTACCCGGTGATCATGGGCGAGACGCTGGTCGTCACCGTCATGCTGGTCGGCTTCACGCTGCTGACTGATCTCGCCTATGTGCTGATCGACCCTCGCATTCGGCTGGATTGAGACGGTGACGGCGCCAACACGGCAACTTCGCCCGCCAGGCCAATTGCACCAGGGCTGGCAACGACTGCGCCGCAACCGATCCGGCATGCTGGGTGTCATCCTGATTGCAATCGTTGTTGTAACGGCAGCGATCGGACCATGGATCGCGCCCTACACACCGAACGACCAGTCGGCGATGCTCAGCTTCACAGCGCGCGGTGCGCCAAGCTGGGCGCATCTCTTCGGCACCGATCGTAACGGCTACGATGTGCTCACGCGGGTGATCTACGGCGCGCCGACCGCACTCGCCGTGGGGCTCGGTGCGATGCTGGTGGCAGCGCTGATCGGGATTCTGGTCGGCGGCATTGCCGGATATCTCGGCGGCGTTGCCGATGAACTGCTGATGCGGCTGACCGACTTCTTCCTGGTAATCCCAGTCTTTGTAATGATCCTGGCCGTGGTGCGCCTGTTCGGCATCGTCGTTGTCGGCACCTGGCTGGAACGCGTTCCCTTCCTTAATCTGACGACCATCGTCCTGCTGCTCGGGCTCTTCGGCTGGCCGCCGATCGCACGCTTGTCGCGGGCGGAATTCCTGCGCCTGAAAGGCATGGATTTTGTCGAGGCAGCGCGCTGCATCGGCGCCCAACCCCGCGACATCCTGTTCCGCCACATCCTGCCCAATGCCCTGCCCTCGCTGGCCGTGGTTATCGCGCTGGGGATCGGCGGTGCGATCCTATCGGAATCGATGATCAGCTTCCTGGGCTTCGGCGATCCAAAAGCGGTCAGTTGGGGACAGTTGCTGTACTTCAACTACCAGGTGTTGAAGGTTTCGCCGTGGGCCGTGCTGGCACCCGGGGGCGCGATCTTCCTGACGGTGTTGGGCTTCAACCTGCTGGCCGATGGCCTGTCGGATGCATTCAACCCGCGATTGAAACAGTGACCGATCTGCTGGCGGTCGAAGGGATGAAGGTGCATTTCTTCACGCAGTCGGGCGTCGCGCCGGCGGTGGACGGGATCGACTTTGCGATCCGTCCGCGCGAGACGCTGGGCCTGGTCGGCGAGTCCGGCAGTGGCAAGACGATGGCGAGCCTCGCGGTGCTGCGCCTCGTCCCACCGCCGGCGCGCATCGTCGGCGGCTCGTTGCATTTCCAGGGACGTGACCTGCTGGCGCTGGACGATGCGTCGATGCGTGGCCTGCGCGGCAAGAGCATCGCGATGATCTTCCAGAACCCGGCGTTCTCGCTGAATCCAATCCTGACGATTGGCGACCAGCTTATCGAAATCCTGCGCTGGCATCAGCACATTTCCCGCGCCACCGCGCGCGATCGTGCCGCGGAACTGCTGCGCCTCGTCGGAATCGCCGATCCGTTGCACCGGCTGCGGCAGTTCCCGCACGAACTCTCCGGCGGCATGAAACAACGCGTCTGCATCGCCCGCGCGCTGCTGTGTAACCCGGCGCTGGTTCTCGCCGACGAACCCACCACCAATCTGGATGTGACCATCCAGGCGCAGATCCTCGACCTGCTGGAGGAACTGCGCGAGCGGCTGCACATGGCGATGCTGCTGGTCTCGCACGACATGGGGCTGGTGGCGCGCATGGCGCACCGCATCACCGTGGTCTACGCCGGGCGCACCTGCGAAACCGCCGATACACGCAGCATCTTTCATGCGCCGCTGCATCCGTATACGCGCGCGTTGCTGGACAGCGCGCCTCGCGTCGATCATGACTACGAGCACGAGACGCGCCCCGCTTTGCGGACGATCGGAGGGCGCATTCCCAACCTCGCCGCGCCACCCAGCGGCTGCCGCTTCCACCCGCGCTGCCCGGAAGCCGCGCCGGAATGTGCGCGGCTGCGGCCCGAACCGATGCAGGTGGCGCCTGGGCATATCGTCAGTTGCCTGAAGCGCGGCAGCCCCGGTGTTGCGGATATGGGCGCGCCGGCGTGACACCACTGGTAAGCGTCGAGCATCTGCTGAAGCGCTACCCCGTCCGCCGGCGCGGCATCCTGGGCGGACGCACCGTGGGCCACATCAGCGCGGTGGACGACGTGTCGTTCAGCGTAGCCGCCGGCGAGGCCCTCGCACTGGTCGGCGAAAGCGGCTGCGGCAAGACCACAACCGCGCGCAGCATGCTGCATCTGGTTCCGGCGACCTCCGGGCAGGTGTGGTTCGACGGCAAGGACGTGCTGTCGGTGTTTCGCGCCAACGACCGCGCCGCCGTGCTGCGTGCCCGGCGCGGCATGCAATACATGTTTCAGGACCCGTATCTGTCGCTCAATCCGCGCTGGACCATCGGCCAGACCCTGCGCGAACCGTTCCGCGTGCATCGCCACGCGCCACAGGCGGAATGGAACGACCGCATTGCCGCGCTGCTCGAACGCGTCGGTCTTGAACCGGCTCATGCCTGGCGCTACCCGCATGAATTCAGCGGCGGTCAGCGCCAGCGCGTCGGCGTCGCCCGCGCGCTGGCGGTGGAGCCGCGCTTCTTGGTGCTCGACGAACCGGTATCCTCGCTCGATGTCTCCGTGCGGGCGCAGATCCTCAACCTTCTGGTCGAACTTCGAGCGACGCTGGGGTTGACCTATCTGTACATCTCGCATGATCTCGCTTCGGTGCGCTTCGTCGCCAACCGCGTGGCGGTGATGTATCTCGGCGCCATCGTCGAGATCGCACCGGCCGAAGTATTGTTCCGTCACCCGTTGCATCATTACTCGCACGCGTTGCTGTCAGCCGTTCCGGTACCGGATCCTGACGCCACGCGAGCCCGCGTCATATTGCGAGGCGAACCGCCCAGCCCGATGAACATGCCGCCCGGCTGCCGATTCCACACCCGCTGTCCCGCGGCGCTCCCGCGGTGCCAGACGACACCACCTGCGCTAACGTCGGCTGGCGACGGCCACCTGGTCGCCTGCCATTATCCACTTTGAAGATGGGAGTATCGCATGACCAAGATGATCGTGATCGGGGCCGGCGTGATGGGCGCCTCGGTGGCCTATCGGCTGGCGCAGGCGGGCGCAGCGGTGACCGTGCTGGAAGCCACCCGCGTCGGCGGTGGCACCTCCGGCATCAGCTTCGCCTGGACCAACGCGCACCGGAAGCCGCCGAAGCCATATCACGACCTGAATGTCGGCGGCATGAAGGCGCATGCCGCGCTGCGTGACGAGTTCGGCGCCACGCCCTGGTGGCACGGCGGCGGCAGCCTGGAGTGGGAAGCGGAAGCCGACCGCGCATCCCAACAGGAGAACGTTACACAACTGCAATCCTGGGGCTACGCCGCCGAATGGCTCGACCACAAGCAGGTCCACGAGCTGGAACCCGACATCGACCTTGCAATCATCGGCGACGCACCGGTGGCCTACTTCCCAGACGAGGGCTGGCTCGATCCGGTGGTCTACGCCCATTCGATGCTGTCCGCCGCCCGCCGCCGTCACGGCGCTAAGGTCATCTGTGGTGCAAAGGTCGCCGACCTTGTCATCACCGGCGATCGCGTCACCGGCGTGCGCACCGCCGACGGCACGCTACACGAGGCCGACATGGTGGTGAACTGCGCCGGCCGTTGGACCAACGAAGCGGTGCGCGAGGCCGGGCTGCACCTGCCGCTCGCTCCCACCGTCGGCTACCTGGTATTCACCCCGCCAGTCGCCGCCAGCCTGGGCCGCGTCGTCCGCACCACCGTGATCGATGCGCGACCAGATGGTGCGGGGCGGCTGATGCTGCACTGGAACCCGACCGACGACACGCTAAGCATCGACAGCAAGCTCAGCCCATCGATGCCGCAGGCACGCGACCTGGTGCAGCGCGCGCGCCGATTGCTGCCCTCGATCGGTGAGGTCGAACCGGAAGCGGTCCGTATCGCCATCCGTCCGATCCCCGGCGATCATTTGTCCGCCGTTGGCCCGATGCCGAGAGTTACCGGCTATTACCTCGCGATCACCCACAGCGGCGTAACGATGTCACCATTCCTGGGCGCCGCGGTGGCCGACGAGGTGGTGCGCGGCCAGCAACGCCCGGAACTGGCGGACTTCCGTCCCGCCCGATTCTTCAACTGAAGCCACACACACCTCTGCCGCTCTTTGCGGGCTTGGGCCGCGAAGAGCGGACCAAGGTCGAGACGCGCAGCGTCGAGGGCGAGGGTCGTGCCGCGAACACCACCCTCACCCGCCCTACGACAAACCGTCCGGCACGCTCTCCCGCGCACGAGAAGCCCCGGCGCGCGCCATCTCGGCGCAAAGCCCAGTATACCCCGTCGGATCAAGCAAGGTCGCAATCGCATCCGCATCAAGATGCGCAGTAACCCGCGCATCCGCCCCCAGCACGGATGCAAACGAACGCCCCTCCACGAACGCCGCCTGTGCCGCGTCATACACCACGTCATGAGCGTGCTGCCGCCCAATGGCGGTGCCAAGCTTCAGCATCACCGCCTCCGCCATGATCAGTCCGCCACCCAAATCAAGATTGAGCCGCATGCGGTCCGGATCCAGCCGCAGCCCGCGCAGCACCTCGCCCAAACGGCTGAGCATGTCACCCGTCGCGATGCAGGCTCGCGACTCCGCCGTGTCCATCATCAGGCTGGTGGTGCGATCGGCTTCGTGCTCGGTCTGCATGGCCTCCAGCGCCATCGGCACCATCGCCCGCACGTCCGCGGCAGCCGCGATGATATCCTGGCACAGCTTCGGATTGCGCTTCTGCGGCATGGTCGAGCTGCCAACCGTACCCGGCGGAACTGGTTCCTCCACCTCGCCGAATTCGGTCTTCATCAGCGTGTAGTTCTCACGCCCGATCTTGCCGCAGGTCGCGGCGAGCAACCCCAGGATGCAGATGTTCTCAGCCAAATGGTCACCGAGCGCGCGGGACGGCACCGCCATCGACACCAGACCAAGCTGCCGGCCGATCCCTGCTTGCACCAGCGGTCCTTGCTTTCCCAGCGAGGCGAACGTTCCGGCCCCACCGCCCAGCATCGAAACGAACAGACGGGGCGCGACCTGTCGCAGACGCTCGACATGGCGCAGCATCTCGTCGATCCACACCGCGACTTTGTAGCCGAACGTGGCCGGCACCGCGTGCTGGCCGTGCGTGCGCCCCGGCAGCACCATGTCCGCGCCACGCTCGGCGAGATCGGCCATCGCGGCCAGCGCCTCACCGATCAGGCGCAGGAAAATGCCATGTGCCTGGCGCAGCACCAGAAGATCGCCGGTTTGCGTAATGTTCTGCGTGGTCGCGCCCCAATGCACCCAGCCGCCATGGTGCTCGCCCACGACGCGGCCGAGTTCCCAAACCAGCGGCACGATGGTGTGGCCGGTGCGCGCAAACCCTTCATCGATGCGGACACGATCCAATAGGTCCAGCCGCGCGGCACGCGAAATCGCCTCGGCCGCTTCTTTCGGAATAATCCCCAACTCCGCCTGTGCTCGGGCCAGCGCGGCCTCGACATCCAGCCAGGCCTGCCAGCGATTCTCCAAACGATACAGCGCGCGGATCCCGGGGTCCGACACGCGCGTGGCGGTCGGCAGTGCATCGCTCATGGCGGTTCCTCCTTGCCCAGGGCGGAGGTTACCAGCATCGCGGCCGGCTCGACCATGCCGCCGGCAGCGCGCAGACCCATGTCAAAGCACCAGCCGGCCGCCCACCAGAAGCAGCACTATGGCAAGCAGCGGGCGCAGCACCCACTCCGGAACGAACCGGGTCAGATAGCTGCCCAGCATGATGCCGGGAATCGAACCACACAGCAGCGACCCCAGCAGCGACCAATCAACCGATCCGAGCCACCAATGACCGATACCGGCCACCAGCGTTAACGGCACGGCGTGCGCGATGTCGGATCCGACAACGCGCGCCAGCTTAAGCTCGGGATACAGCATTATTAGCGCGGTGACGCCGATTGCGCCGGCGCCCACTGAGGAGATGCTGACCAGAACACCAAGCAATGCGCCGCAACCGATCGTCAGCCATAGCCGTGCGCGTGGTGTCAACCGGTCCATCGCCGGTCCGGTTGCCGCGAGAACCTGCCGCCGCAGCATCAGCGCGAAAGACGTCAGCACCAATCCGATCCCGAGAACGAACGAAATGACCGCGCTCATTTCCGACGACGCGACGTTGAGCTGGGACAGTGCCAGCAGCGTAAGCACAGTCGCCGGCACGCTGCCGCTCGCAAGCCTGCCGACGACACGCCAATCGAC
This sequence comes from Acetobacteraceae bacterium, assembly GCA_035696165.1. Classification (GTDB taxonomy): domain Bacteria; phylum Pseudomonadota; class Alphaproteobacteria; order Acetobacterales; family Acetobacteraceae; genus Palsa-883. Next base: position 9,157 of record DASRQX010000017.1, read on the forward strand.
GGTGTGATTCGCGCCATGGACCAGCGTGCCGACACTCTTGCTCGCCGCGGCATACAACAGGTCGGTGCCGACCGCGGTCGCCGGGTGCATGCCGAACAACAGCACCAAAATCGGCGTCATCAGGGATCCACCGCCCACGCCGGTTTGACCGACCAGCAGGCCGACCACAAAGCCGGACAAGGCGTATTCGGGGTTGGGGAGGATCATGCCGCGGCATCATAGCGGACCGCCTTCCGGCGGGTCCAGGAAGAAGCGCGATACCGCCATCGTCCCCGCCAGCCCGTGCGCAGCGCGCTATACAGGATCGCGAGGCCGAGTCCCAACGAGCGTGCCTCACGCCGCCGTTACGGAAGCACCAAAATCGACATGGCCAATATCGGCATGAAATGTGCTGCCACTGGTCGTCGCACGCACATGCCCCGCGCGGATGACGAAATCGCCGAACCGCTCATCCGGCAGCCGATCACGCGCATAGTCGGCGAACAGCGGCCCGAGCGCTGCGACGATCTGGCCATGATCGATATCACGGCGATACAACTTGGACAGGCGCCTGCCGTCGAAGGCACCCCCCAGGTAAAGGTTGTAGTGCCCCGGCCCGGTTCCCACGAGACCGATCTCCGCCAGATACGGGCGGGCGCAGCCATTAGGACAACCTGTCATGCGCATCGTAATTTCCGCGTCAACCAGACCGTGCCGGGCGATCACTTCATCCAGTTCGGTGATGAGATCGGGCAGGTAGCGTTCGCTCTCCGCCAGCGCCAGGCCACAGGTCGGCAGCGCGACGCAAGCCATGGCATTGCGACGCAGCGCGCTTGGCCGCGGCACTCCCGTCTGATCCAGCAGCGCCTGGATCGCCGCGCGGCGATCCGGCGCGACGTCGGCGATGACAAGGTTCTGGTTCGCTGTCAGAAGAAATCGTCCGTCATGCATTGTGGCGATCGCACGCAGCCCATCCAGCATCGCGCCGCGGACCCGACCGTTCTCGATGAACAGAAAATAATGCGCGTTGCCGTCGGCCCCTTCGACCCAGCCCTGCGGATCGCCGGTGCGGGCAAAGTCATACGGTTGCTCCGCCGCCAGGACGTAGCCAAGCCGTTTATGCAACTCGGCCACGAAACGATCGAGACCTTCGCGCTCGATGGTATATTTCAGTCGAGCGTGCTTGCGGTCCGCGCGGTCGCCCCAATCCCGCTGGATGGTGACGATCGCTTCACACACCTGCACCACCTGCTCCGGCCGGGCAAAGCCGATCACGTCGCCGGTGCGCGGAAAGGTGTCGGGCTCGCCGTGCGTCATGCCCATCCCGCCGCCCACCGCGACGTTGTAACCCACCACCCGGCCGCTTCGGATAATCGCAATCAGGCCGATGTCATGGGCAAACAGGTCAGTGTCGTTCTGCGGCGGCACCGCGATGGCGATCTTGAACTTCCGCGGCAGATAGGTCCGCCCGAGGATCGGTTCTTCCTCCTGCTCGCCGCCGGCGACCAGTGTGCCGTCGACCCAGATCTCATGCCACGCATGCGAGTGCGGCAACAGATGCTCGCTGATCGCGCGCGCCATCGCGGTGATGTCGGCGTGCACGACCGAATGTTGCGGAAGCACTGACGCAATGACATTGCGGTTCACGTCACCGCAGGCCGCGATGGTATCCAGCAAGGCCGCGTGCACCGCCTGGATGGCGGGCCGCAGATTGCTCTTGATCAGGCCGTGGAACTGGATGGTCTGGCGCGTGGTCAGCCGCAGCGTGTCATTGCCGCGCTCGGCCGCGATATCGTGCAGTGCGATCCATTGCACCGCCGTGAGCACGCCCGCCGGGATACGCACGCGCGCCATGAAGGAGAATGCTTTCTCCATCTTCTTCTTGGCGCGCTCGCCACGCAGGTCGCGGTCGTCCTGCAGGTAGATGCCATGGAACTTGGTAAGCTGCGTGTCGTCTTCCGCGATCGCGCCGGTGACATGATCGCGCAGTCCCTCGGCGATGGTGCCGCGTAGAAAGTGGCTGTCCTCCTTGATGACCTCGTTCCGCGAGCGTTGGGTCATGCCGGCCGGCTCCTCGATACGCTGGCGGTCCGGGCGGGCGAACCGGCTGTGTGGTCCATCAGTAGACGTCGCGACGATAGCGGCCGGCGCGCTGCATCTCGCGCAACTCCGCGGCGGCGGCATCCCCGCCCTGCTCCGCCTGGTCGGCGATCACCGTCAGCAGCATGGCGTGAACGTCCTTCGCCATCGCCTTGACGTCACCACAGACATAGACGCTGGCCCCATCACGCAGCCACGCATACAGCTCACGCCGCGCTTCCCACATGCGGTGCTGCACGTAAATCTTCTCGCGCTGGTCACGCGAGAACGCGAGGTCCATGCGACTCAGCACGCCCGACTTCAGCCAATCCTGCCATTCAAGCTGGTACAGGAAATCATGCGTGAAGCGCCGCGCGCCGAAGAACAACCAGTTACGGCCGCGTGCGCCGGTGGCCTCTCGCTCCTGCATGAAAGCGCGGAACGGCGCGACACCGGTGCCCGGGCCGATCATGATAATCGGTGCGTCCGGGTCGGCCGGCAGGCGGAAATGCGGATTGGGCTTCACGCTGATGGGCAATGTCGCGCCGACGCCGCGCCGTTCAGCGGCGTCGGTGGACGCCACGCCCTTGCGCGCCCGGCCATGACTATCCCAGGCGACTTTGGCAATCAGCAGATGCGCTTCCTCGCCGACCGCGGCCTGGCTGGACGCCACCGAATAGTACCGCGGCGGCAACGGTCGCAGCAGCGTGGTGAGCTGCTCAGCACTCAACGTGTGCGGCGTGTCGGCCAACAAATCGATCAGCTGGCGATCACGCGAAAACGCACCAACCTTCGCCTCGTCAGCGGACAGATCCCGCAGCGCCGTGTCACCCGTCAGGGCCGCGTACTCGGCAATCTGGCCACGCGTAAGCGTTGTGATATCAAACTGGCTCGACAGAGCGTCGCGTAGCGCCGCATCCCCCACCTGGCCCACGGCGGTCAAAACTTCTTCGACCAGCGCTGGATCATTGGTCGGCGTGAAGCCGATCGCGTCAGCTGGCTGATAGGTCAGGCCGGTGCCGGCAAGTGACAGCTCAACGTGATAGGTCTCGATATCCGATTGGCTGCTGTTCAGGTTGACATGCGCCGTAACTTCCG
>DASRQX010000018.1:0-2162 GCA_035696165.1 Acetobacteraceae bacterium
ACCGCGACCTCCGCATAGGGGCGGCCGGCGAAAGCGGCGATCGCCGCCGGTTCGAGCCGCGGCCAGGATTGCGGTACGTAAAGGCCGCCGTCGCGGGCCAGACCCGCGAGCATGACTTCCGCAAAGCCGAGCGGCGGGGCCTCGCCCCTGGTCGAGACGTGTTGCATTAACTTATTGATTCTGCGCGCTGTTTTGGCCGGGAGGCAATATGCCGCCGGGACCGAATACAGGCACAGTAATAGAAAAGCCGCTGCCTTCACAAGGAACGCGACGGGGTGCCTTTTTCGCCGATTCCGCGGTGGCGCGAGCTAAAGGCGAAGACAGCGAACACCCCAACCAGCGCGGCCGCGAGCCCGTACCAGGTGATCGCATATTGCAGGTGATTGTCCGGCAGGTTGACCACGATCTTGCCGGGGCTCGGCAGGCCGCCCGGCGGCACTGGCGCCTCCATTTCGACGAAGAACGGCGCCACGGCGCCGAGCCCCTTGGCTGTGGCGATGGCCTGCGGGTCGCGGGCGAACCAGAGATTATGCGCGGCGTCGTCGTTCGGCGTGAACCAGTGCCGCGTCTCGGGCCAGCGCAGCGCGCCCGTGATCTCGACCGGCCCCGAAATCTGTCCGCCGGCGCGCGATTTCGGCTCTTTGCGGTCCTCCGGCACAAAGCCGCGATTGACCATGACGAGGCTGCCGTCCGTAAGGCGCGCCGGCGTGAAGACCCAATAGCCGGGACCAGACACATCGGGGCGAAAGGCGGACGCCGCGCCATAGACCAGCGCTTCCGCCGCATGATCGAACTGCGCGGTGAATTTGACGCGGCGGTATTCGTCGCTCGACGGATCGAGGCTTTGCCAGGTCGCCGGCGCCGGCAGCGCCTGCGGCGGCGCGGCGAGCCGCTCGGTCAACGTGGCGATCAACGCTTCCTTCCAGGCCTTGCGCTCGACCTGCCAGGTACCCAGCCCAACCAGGACGATGAACGCGAGTAGAGCAGGGAGCAGCAATCCGAGCCACGAGCGCCGCGGCGGCTGCGGCGTGCTCAAGGCTCGCCTCCGAAGCGTCCCTCTTCGGCTTTGTGATGGTATTGCAGCGCGATCATCAGCCCCTTCATTGGCCGCAACGGTCCGAGCGTGACAATCGAGATCAACGGCACCCACAGCACGGCGTGGACCCAGTATGGCGGGTGATAAAGCGCTTCGACGATCAAAGCGGCGCCGACCACGATGAAGCCGGCGAGAAACATGATGAACACCGCCGGTCCGTCACCGGCATCGGCAAATCCATAATCGAGCCCGCACGCCTCGCAGCGCGGCCGCAAGGTCAAAAATCCCCGAAACAATTTGCCTCGGCCGCAGCGCGGGCAGGCGCATGACAAGCCGGCGCGGATCGATCCGGACAGGGTTTCGCTCGGTTGTTTGCTCATGGCAGCGACTCAATTTCTTCCGCTCGTCCCCGCGCAGGGGACCCAGCAGCTGGATTCCCGCTTGCGCGGGAATGAGCGGAGAATGTCGCTTTCGCTATCCAGCCGCGGCGCCGCCGCCCCAGACGTAGATGCAGGCGAACAGGAACAGCCACACCACGTCGACGAAATGCCAGTACCAGGCGCAGAACTCGAAGCCGAGATGTTGCGTCGGGGTGAACTGTCCGGCCATGGCGCGGAACAGGCAGACGATCAGGAAGGTCGAGCCGATGATGACATGCGCGCCATGGAAGCCGGTCGCCATGAAGAACGCGGCGCCGTACATATTGCCGGCAAAGTGGAACGCGGCGTGGGCATATTCCCAGGCCTGCACGCAGGTGAAGGTCAATCCAAGCACGATGGTGAGCACGAGACCCCAGATCAGGCCTTTGCGGTTGTTCTCCAAGAGCGCGTGATGCGCCCAGGTCACTGTGGTGCCCGACGTGAGCAGGATCAGCGTGTTGAGCAGCGGGAAGTGCCAGGGGTCGAAGGTCTCGATGCCCTTGGGCGGCCACACCCCGCCGGTGAACGCGATGCGGCCGACGTCCTGCAATTGGTCCGGGAACAATGCGGTGTTGAAATAGGCCCAGAACCAGGCGACGAAGAACATCACCTCCGACGCGATGAACAGGATCATGCCGTAGCGGTGCGAGATCTGCACCACGCGGGTGTGATCGTGCTCGACCTCGGCTTCGTAGATCACGTCGCGC
>DASRQX010000019.1:0-65951 GCA_035696165.1 Acetobacteraceae bacterium
GGCGAACGCGCTTGAGGCGTGACCTACCCAGCGCGCCATCTGCTCGTACCAAATACCGAGCGCCATGATGTTGTTGCCTGAGAAATCGCGGCTCTGCCGCCAATGCAGCGGCAGGTCCGGATTGGGATAGTCGCCGATGGAGACGCACAGGTCGATCGCGATCACGTTACCGATGGCCCCGCCAGCGATCGTGTCGGCGATGGTTCGGTCCACCGGGAGCGTCATTGGCGCCGGCACGATCTGTGCTATCTGCGACGGATTGCGGCGCGATGCCGCCAGCATCGCATGAGCTTCTCGCGCGTTCATCGCCATCCGAGCCTCGCATAGCACGTGCTTGCCGGCATCGAGCGCGGCGATCGTCATCTCGGCATGCGTGTACGGCCAGGTGCCGATGCACACCGCATCGATGGTCTTGTCCGCGATAATCTCGGTCCAGTCGCCGTAGGCCTTCGGGATGTCCAGTTCCTTCGCCGCCTTTTGGCTCGACGCCACACTACGGTTGGCAACGCCGACAATCTCGACGCTGTTCTGCATGCGTAGGCCAGGAATGTGCCTCGACCGCGTATTGGCTCCGGCGCCGATGATACCAATGCGGAGTGTGTCTGTTGCCATGGGCGGTTCATCCTGGTTCGTGCAACGTTCGGAATGGCTCGCAAGGAGTATTCCACCATCGTCACTGCCAGGCTCGACGTCAATTCCGGTTGGTTGAGAGAAGTGCAACAGCGTCGATCAGGCCGCTGCCCGAGCGCATTGAGGAACAGCCTGGGATCACCGGTTGGTGGTCGGGAGGCGAGCCACGCCTTTAAGGCGGCTGCCGTCTCTTTCCACAGCGGCAGCACGCGCTCGCGCCGTCCCTTTCCCAGCACGTGGATGCTGGACAGCTTCGGCTGATCGAGCTGGTCCAGTCGCATGCTGACCGGGTTGGCTCGAAAACTGTGCGCCAGAACCCTACTCCGAACGCCAACTCGAGGAACTCGACCGGCTCATCGGACCCTGGCTCCGCGACTATGAGCGCACGTCACGAGCCGCTAGAGAATAGCCGAGAACTCGGCACTCTCGTGCACCGTCCAAGCGCTTCTATGCGGACAAGCCGCGCTCACCCAAGACACGGCTGGACTGGGCTCGCCAGGTCGCATTGCAAATCCACCGCTGGCTGCCAGGCCGCCGCATTGTCATCGTCGGCGGCCCTGCGTTCGCCACTGTCGACTTCCTCGGTGCCGTCCGAAATTATGTCAGCGTCGTCACCCGATTGCGCCTCGACGCCAATCTTTATGCGCCCGCACCGCCCAGACGACCGGGCCGCGGACGACCGGCGGTCAAGGGCAAGCGCCTGCCCACACTGACGCAGCTGCTGCACGATGCCGGCACGGTTTGGCAGCGCCACACTGTCACCCTCTGGTACGGCCGCACCAATCGTGTCGTTGAGATCGCCACAGCTACCGCCGTTTGGTACCGTGGCGACTTGCCCCCTGTGCCCATTCGCTGGCTGCTGGTGCGCGATCCGCTCGGCGAATTACCGCCGCAGGCCTTCCTCTGCACCGATCTCGTCGCCGTCGATATCCTCCAGTGGTTCGTCTCGCGTTGGCAGTTGGAGGTGACCTTTCAGGAGGTCCGTGCCCATCTCGGCGTCGAAACTCAACGTCAATGGTCCGATCTGGCGATTATGCGCGCAACCCCGGCGCTGCTCGGCCTGTTCTCGCTGGTTACTCTCTGGGCGCATGACCTCGCAGCCAACACGCCGCTGGTTCCCGCGACCGCTGCCTGGTACCCAAAGCGACACTGCACATTCAGCCATGCCATTGCCGCCGTGCGCCGCGAAATCTGGCACCATCAGGTCTCTTTCATGTCCCGGACCAACCGGGACAGCATTAAAATTCCCCGCCAGCTATGGGACCGCGCAGCAAACGCACTCGCCTACGCCGCGTAGTTCGATAAAGTCGAGCTAAGATATGCCGCGCGGCAATCTGCTCGCGATCGCGCCACGTTAGTGGCAGTATGCGTGATTGCAGAGCCGACGATGAGTGACAATCTGGTATTGCAACGTTTGCGCTATATCCGCGGCGGGCTAAATGCCGTGCGCGAGGATATGCGGGATGTCCAACATCGGCTGACGACGCTCGAAATCCAGGTCACCCATCTCGCCTCGACCGAGTCCAGCCATTACGCTGGCCTGGCGATCCGGATGGATCGCACCGACGATCGGCTGGACCGCATCGAGCGGCGACTGGAAATCATCCCTGCTACCTGACCTGCACCGGGGCAGCGCAAGTCGACCGACCCATCACCGATCGGACGTTATTCTCCTGGCGAAATTGGCCGATGCCGACCCTCGTCGCCATGTCATCAATGCGCCAGCGCGGCAGGCTCCGGCGGTTCGTTGGCCGAACTCGTGCGAAGCGGCAGGTCGCGCATACCCAGCGCAACGACCACCGCTGCCAACATCGCCACCGCACAGGCCAGGAACGCCAGATGGAACGCGCCGGCCAGCGCCGCCTGCACATGCGGTAGCATCGCCGGCGCCACGCCCGCCAACGCCCCATGACTTTGCCGCACATCGCCAAGATCGATATGCGCGGTGATGCCGATCTCGGCCAGGCGCGCGGCAAAACCGCTCGCCAGCAATGCGCCAACCAGCGTGCTGCCGAACGCCCCGCCCATCGAGCGCAGGAACAGGATGCAGCCGGTTGCCGCGCCGATATCGCGCAGGTCGGCGGCGTTCTGCACACAGACCAGGCTGCTCGGCATCACCATGCCGATGCCAAAGCCCAGCACCACCTGGTAGCTGAGCAGCAGCAACCGCGGTGTCGTGGCGTCAATCAGTCCGAGCATCACGAACCCGGCCAGGCAGGCCGCCAGCCCGGCCACCATGATCGCCTTCATCTTGCCGTGCCGCCGGGCCAGCGAGCCGGCAACCACGGCGCCGATGCAGTTGGCGGCAAGGAACGGCATCACTAGGGCGCCCGAGGCAGCGGCACCCACGCCGCGCACCAACTGGAAAAACAGCGGCAGCAGGAAGCTGCCGCCGAACAGCGCCATGGCGCCGCAGAAGGCGATCGCCACGCCGCGGGTGAACACCGGATTGGCGAACAGCCGCGGCGGCAGCAACGGGTCCGCGAAGCGCCTCTCTTGCCGCGCCAGCAACACCATCAGTACCAGGCCGATCACGCCGAGACCGACAATCGGCGGCGCCGTCCATGGCATCTCCACCCCGCCCCAGCTCAGCACCAGCAGCCATGCGCTGACCGCGGCGGTGAGCAGCCCCGCGCCCACCCAGTCGATCCGCGCCTGCTTCACCCGTGACTGCAGCAGCCGCAGTGCGCGGTCGCACAGCAGCATCGCGACCAGGGCGATCGGCAGGTTGATCCAGAAGATCCAACGCCACGTCAGCGTCTCGGTGACCCAACCGCCGATGATCGGCCCGGCGATCGAGGCGATGCCCCAGGTGGAGGCCATGTAGCCCTGATACCGACCGCGCTCCCTCGGGCTGACCACGTCGGCGATCGCCGCCTGCGCCATGGCCATCAGTCCGGCCCCGCCGATCCCCTGCAACGCCCTCGCGACGACCAACTGGGTCAGGCTCCCGGCCAGGGCGCACAGCACCGAGGCCATCGCGAACACCGCCAGCCCAACCAGCAGCAGCTTCCGCCTTCCATAGATATCCGAGAGCTTGCCGTAGATCGGCGTCATCGCCGTCGAGGTCAGCAGATAGGCGGAGATGATCCAGGCGAGATGGCCGAAGCCGTTCAGATCCGCGGCGATCGCCGGCACGGCCGGGATCACCACCGTCTGGTCGATCGCCGCAAGGAAGATGCAGAGCAGGATGCCGCTCAGCACCCGCAGGATCTGCCGGTGCGTGAAGCGTGGCGGAGCGGCGTCGTCCGGAAACTGCGTTGCTGCGGGCTGCATACCTGCTTCGATCCCTCGTTCCATGGCCGGCGTTGCACGCCAGGCACAGTCCGTCACCACCCCTCGGGCTGGGCGATCCAAGGGTCAAATTTATACCGCAGTGCAGCATTGGCAGCTATGTCGGGAGGCTGACCCTGCTTTGCACCATGTCATCGCTGCCGCACGCTACGGTGTGCAAACGTGCGCCGTCTGACCGGAGCCTGGAATGTCCGCTCACCTCCGCGCCACGCTGCCGCCGAGCCTGTATGCCGATACCGCACGCCCACCGCCGGACACGCCGCCGCTCGCCGGTGATCGCCGCGTGTCGGTCTGCGTTATCGGCGCCGGGTTCACCGGATTGTCCGCGGCACTCCACCTGGCGGAGCAGGGCACCGATGTGATCGTGCTGGAGCGGAACGAACCCGGCTGGGGCGCCTCGGGGCGCAACGGCGGGCAGGTCAATCCGGGGCTGAAGCATGATCCCGACACCGTGGAGGCCGATTTCGGCCCCGACCTTGGCGGCCGCATGATCGAGATGTCCTGGAACGCACCGAACGTGGTGTTCGACCTTATCGCCCGCTATCAGATCCAATGCGAGACATCGCAGTCGGGCACCATGCGCGCGGCATGGCAGCGGAACAATGTTGCTGACATCCACGCGGCCTACGGTCAGGGCGCGCGGCGCGGCATGTCGGTCGAACTGCTCGACCGTGAGGCGATGCGCGCCAAGACGGGCACCGATCGATATCTTTGCGCGCTGCTCGACAATCGCGGTGGGCATGTCAACCCGCTCAGCTATGCGCGCGGCATGGCGCAGGCGGCGATCCAGGCTGGTGCTGCGGTGCATGGCGGCACGCCGGCGACAAGGGTCCGGCGCGATGGGACGACATGGCGCGTGGAGACCCCGAGCGGGATGGTGACCGCGGACCGTCTGATTATCGGCACCAACGGCTACACCGACGATCTTTGGCCGAAGTTGCGCCGCAGCGTGGTGCCGGTGTTCAGCGGCATCGCCGCCAGCGAGCCGGTGCGCGATGAAATCGCCCAGGAGATGATGCCGCACCGCGCGTCGGTGTATGAGCTCGGCAGCGTAACAACATACTACCGGATCGACCGCGCAAATCGCGTGGTCATCGGTGGTCGCTGCCGCCAGGCCGATGTTGCCGGAGCGGACCAATTGGGATTCCTCGTCAATTACGCCAAGCGCCTATGGCCGCGGATCGAAGGGATCAAGTGGACGCATGGGTGGAGCGGCCAGCTCGCCGTCACGCCGGACCACTATCCGCACATCCACGAACCTGCGCCGGGCGTGCTGGTTTGTGTGGGTTACAACGGCCGCGGGGTGGCGATGTCCACCGCCATGGGCCCGCAGCTTGCTAAACGTACGCTGGGCGGCGCGACGGCGGCGATCGACATGCCGATCACCGGGCTGAGGGAAATTCCCTTTCATGGTCTGTGGAAATCCGCGGTGGCCGCGCGCGTGCTGTACGGCCGCATCCGCGACTACCTGCAGGTTTGATCGTACACCTCTCCCGCTCTTCGCGGGAGAGGTCGAGACGCGAAGCGACGAGGGTGAGGGTCGTGCGGCAGCTCGACCCTCAGCCGCGTCGCAAGTGCTCCGCGCCTTGGTCCGCTCTTCGCGGCCCAAGGCCACACAGAGCGGGAGAGGTGTACGAAACGTCTGACACCCGGAACGCTCTCTACCGCGTATACAACCACCGACTAACCAGCGTCTCCAACGTATCTGTGAACGCGCTCCGCGGCCCTTCCTCCAACAGCGTACCCGTCCGCATGACATACACATGGTCGGAAATGCCGATCGCGCCCTTGATGTTCTGATCCACCAGCAAAATCGCCTTGCCCTGCGCCGCCAGCCCGGCGATCAGCTCATAGATCTGCGCCGTAACCCGAGGCTCCACGCTGGCGGTCGGCTCGTCGATCAGCATCACCGTCGGATCGGTCAGCAGCGCCCGTGCAATCTCCAATTGCCGCTGCTGCCCGCCGGACAGCGTACCGGCCAACTGCTGACGCCGCTCGCGCAGGATCGGAAACCGCGCGAACGCCTGCTCGATCCGTTCCGCCGCCAGTTTCCGATCGGCACGGAACGACCAGGTGCCCAACCGCAGATTCGCATCCACCGACAGGAACGGGAACACACTCGGCCGCTGCGGCAGGTAGGTCACGCCATGCCCTGCCATCTGATGCGACCCCACCCCTCGCAAGGACGTCTCGCCCAGCCGGATCTCCCCCTCCACCGCCGGCAGGAATCCGAACACCACCTTCAGCAGCGTTGACTTGCCCGTCCCATTTGGCCCAAGCACGCAACGAACCTCGCCGCGCATTACATCCAGCGACATGCCGTTCAGAATGTTGATACCTGGCACATAACCGGCCACGACCTGGCGGATGGTCAGCGCCGGCGTGCGGTCAAACACCGGCGTAGGCAAGCAGCACCTCCTGGTTGGCCCGCACCTCGTCGACCGTGCCGTCGGCGATCTTTGCCCCGCGCGCCATCACGACCAGTCGTTGCACAAGCCGCTGGATCGCCTCGATATCGTGATCCACCACGACGAAGCTGCGCCCCTCGGCGTGCAGGGTTTGGATCAAGACGATGATCTCGTCGCGCAGGAACGGGTTCACCCCGGCGAATGGCTCGTCGAGGAACAGGATCTCCGGGTCCAACATCAGCGCCCGCCCCAGTTCCAACAGCTTCTGCTGGCCGCCGGACAGGTTCTTCGCCTGCAGTTTCTCCAGGTGCGACAGACCGAGGAATTCCAGATGCCGCCGCGCAGCGCGCGTCGCCTCGGCCCAGGTGGAGTGCGCCCGCGCCAGTCCCGGCACGAGCATGTTTTCCAACACTGACATGCGGCTGAACAACTGGGTGATCTGGAACGTGCGCCCGACCTTGCGCGCCGCGAAGGCGCTCGCCGATAGCCCGTCGGCCGGTGTGTCGCGCACCAGGATGTGGCCGGACGCCGGCGCCAGGTGGCCGGTGAGCAGGTTGATCGTCGTCGTCTTGCCGGATCCGTTCGGGCCGATCAACCCGACCAACTCGCCTTGACGCACGGCAAGGTCAAGGTGGTCGACTGCGGTGATGCCGCCGAAATTCCGTGTGAGACCCCTGGCCTCGATGAGCATGGGGGCCTCGTTCAGCATGAGGTCACGGCCCTACGACGCGCATTTTGGCCAGCGGAGAAGTGTGTGCCGCGGTCCCGCATCCGCCTGCCCGCGGCTTCCATCACGACCCCGCCTTGCGCGAGACCAGCCCGCGCAACCCACGTTGCCTCACCGCCTGGTACGCCAGCGCCAGCAACCCGTTGCGAGCGAAACGAATGGTCAGCAGCAGCAGCGCGCCGAATATCACCAGGCGCCACTGCTCGTAGCTGCGCAGCGCCTCCACCAGCGCCTCGCACAGCAGCGCGCCGACCGTGGCGGCGTACAGGCTCTCGGCGCCGCCGATCACCGCCATCGCCACCACCAGCCCCATCTGGTCCACCGAGCCAATATCCGGCGTCAGGATGCCGATGTAGTGGCCGAAGAACCCGCCAGCCAGCCCGGCAAAACTAGAGGTAATCGCGAACACCAGCACGCGGAACCGCAGCACCCGCACGCCGGCTGCCGCCGCCGCGTCCTCGTTCTCACGGATGGCGCGGAAGAACAGGCCCCAGCGCGAACGCTCCAGCCATACCATCAGCCCGAGCGACACCCCCAACAGCACCAACCCGACATAGTAGTACGGTGCATCAGACCTTGTGTGGAACAGCGGCGTAACCTCCAGCCCGCCCGATCCGCCGGTTACCTCGTTCTCTGACACGATGACGATACGCAACACCTCGGAGAACGCGACGGTGAACAACGCGAGGTACGGCCCGCGCATGCGCAGGCAAGTATAACCGATGGCGGCGCCGACCACCGCGCACAGCACCACACCCGCCGCCATGCCGAGCGGGATCGGCACCCCGAACGACATCACCAGCAGCCCCGAGGTGTATGCGCCGAGCGAAACGAATGCCATATGCCCGAACGAGAATTGCCCGGCGTAGCCCGCCAGCAGCGCCCAACTCGCGGCGACGATGGCGTAGAACAGCGCCAGGATTGCAACCGTCAGCCAGTAGGCGTTCACCAACAACGGGAACGCCAGCACCAGCGCGCCGAGCACCACGAATACGGCGATCTGCGATGCGCGCACGCGCTATTCCATCGCCGTGTGGACGCGGCCGAACAGGCCGGTGGGGCGGACCAGCAGCACGACCATCAGCACCAGCAAGCTGAACGCCTGGGCATAGGTCAGGCTGCGGCTGGGATCGGGAAACACCGCGACGAACATGCTTTCGGACAGCCCGATCAGCAGCCCAGCGATGATGCTGCCACTGACCGAGCCCATGCCGCCCAGGATGACGATGGCAAATGCCTGGGTGTCCGGCAGCAGCCCCATCGAGGGCGACAGCGAATAGATCGGCCCGACCAACGCCCCTGCCCCGCCCGCCAACGCGCCGCCCAGCCCAAACGCCAGCATGTAGAAGCGCTGCGGGTTGATCCCGACGATCGCCGCGGACTCGCGCGACTGGCTGACCGCATTCAGCGCCTCGCCCCAGATGGTGCGATTCATGAACCACAACAATCCGACCAGCATCGCGATGCCCGCGCCGGCGGCGAACACCCGGTCCCAGGTCATGGTCAGCCCGCCAATCACCAGCACTCCGGGCCAGAACGATGGTGGCCGCAGCGGATACGGGCCGTAGATGATCAGGGCGATGTTGCGCAGGAAGATCGAGATGCCGAACGTAATCAGGATGCCGTAGTCGCCTTTGCGCTCGGTCGTCGGGCTATACAGCGGTGTCAGCAACGTGCGCTCCACCGCCACCGACAGTAGGAAGGCGGTCGCCATCGCCACCAGGACGGCCGCCAGCGGCGGGAGGCCGGCCAGTGCGATAGCGAAATAGGCGAAATAGCCGCCCATCATGTAGACCTCGCCATGGGCGAAGTTGACGATCTTCAGGATCGAGAAGATCACCGTCAGGCCCGCGGCGATAACCGCGTAGATCACCCCGATCACCAGGCCGTTCAGGGCCTGGATGAGCAGATAATCCGACATGGGCTACCCGTCATGGCCGGCGAAGGCCGGCCATCCACAACTTCGCTTGCTGGTCAAAGGTAAGTCGTGGATGGCCGGCCTTCGCCGGCCATGACGACGTGGGCGTTGGCCGTGCCGCACTTGAGGTGCTTGTTTCTCGGCGTCGCCTAAGTGCCCGGCTTCTGATAGGTGTACGGCACCGTCGCGTATTTGCGCGGCCAGACGATCGGTGCGTCGGACTGCGATTGCTTGACCGCGGAATATTGCAGGAGCGTCAGCGGTGCGTCGAGGAACTGGTGATAGTGCCACGCCGGATCCTTCGAGGTGGAGAACGAGTACTGCCCGCGCACACCGACATACTTGGTGGTTTCCAACGCGTGAATAATCGCCTTCGCATCCGTACCGCCCGAGGTCTTGATCGCGTCGAACAGCAGCCATGCGCCGTCGTAGCTTTCCATCACCGCGCCCGACGGATCGGCATCCTTGTTGCGCGCTTTGTAGGCCTTCACGAACGCCCTCGTCTTGTCGTTCCACGACGCCTGCGGCAGGCCGACATTCTCGGTGAGCAGATACTTGCCGGCGTCGCCGACGTTTTCCCAGAAGGTCGGATCGACCGCCTCGCCGCCCGAGTTGTAGATGCCGCAGGTCGCCGTCGGCGCGAAGCCAAGGTCATGCGACTGGCGGATCATCGGGTAGGCGCCGGCTTCGGCATAGAGGCTGATGAAGAAGTCAAATGGCGGCGTCGCGCTCTTGAAGCGCAGCAACTGCGCGGTGAAGTCGGTCAGGTTCGGATCGGCATCGACGGCGGTGAATTTGACACCGGCCTTGGTCAACTCCTGCTGCACCAGCGTGCGCGCGGCGAGCCCGACGTCGTCCTTTTCGGCGATGATGGCGACGTTCTTGAACCCCGCCGCGGCGATCCACTGGCCGATGGTCACATCGATCAGCGACACCGCCGGGGCATTGCGGAACACCTCAGGGTAGCCCTTCGCGGTGATCTGGTCGGACCACACGTCGCACGCCATGAAGGGGGTGCCGTATTTGTGGTAGACCTCCATCTCGGCCAGTGCCACCGGGCTGTGGAACTCGCCGAACACCGCAACGACCTTGTTCTGAGTGATCAGCCGCTCGGCCCCGGTGCGGCCCTCGGCCGGCATGCCGCGGGTGTCGGCGTAGACGATCTCCACCGGGCGCCCAAGCAGGCCGCCGGCGGCGTTGATCTCTTCCGCCGCCAGCACCGCGGCGTTCTTCATGTTCGTGCCCTCGGCATAGCCGCCCGGCGGCGACAGCGGGCCGACCCAGCCGATGACAATCGGATCCGCCGCGCGTGCCCGCCGCCCGAGCAGCGGCAGCGCGGCGGCAGCCCCGGCGCCGGCCAACGCCGCGCGGCGGCCGACTGTTTCGGTGACGCTGGTCGAGGGGATGCTTGTCGGTGGGATCAGTGGACGACGCGGCATCGGGAGCTCCTCATGCGGGATAAGAGACAGCCGGAACGAAACCGACCTGACCATCACGCGGGTGCATTCTCAGGTCAACATGCCGAGGTGGCCGGCTTGCCGACCTGAAGCCCAGGCCGCGTCATCGCGGCCCTGATGCGCTGCCCGACCACATCCGGCGTCCGCTAACGGAGTGTCAAGATTTCGGGCGTATTGGCTGAGGCTCACAGGCGGGCCCGGACGAACCATACGACAGGTCTTCGACGAGGTGCTGCTGCTCTGCCCGGAGGTGAAGACCGGCGGACCCGAGGCGCTGCACCAGCTTGGCTACCGGATCGCCCCGCCATGGCGGCGCGGCACGGATGGTCTACTACGCGCCGCACTCGCGCATCGAGGTCGATGGCGACATCCTGCGCTGCCATTCCGAGGCCTCGCCGATGCCGGCGCATTTTGCGCAGTACCGGCCGCAGGTGCTGCGCGAAACGCGGCTGGGGCCGGACACGCTGATGGTGTTCCCCGAACCGCTGTCGAAGCTGGCAGCGGAACCGAACAAGGGCTGCCAGCGCGCCGTGTGGTGGCTGTCGCTCGACAATGCTTTGCCGCAGAATCAGGATTTGCTGGACGCCGAGGCCCGGCGCGACCTGTTCACGGATAGCAGCCTGATCCATCTTTATCAGTCGGACTACGCGCGGCGCTTCCTGGCGGCGAACGGAGCGGCGCAGTACTTTCCGCTGTCGGACTACACCGATCCGCAGTTCGTGCATCGCAGTCTGGTGACCTCCGACGTGATCTCGATCGAGGCGCGGCGCGGCGCCGTCTGCTTTTTTTCCAACAAGGGCGTCGAGCGGGCAGCGCGGTTCCTGGCGAATGAGGCGGCGCTGCGGCACCGGATCGATTTCGTGCCGGTCCGCGACATGACCAAGGCACAAGTACGCGATACGCTGTTCAGCGCGCGCATCTATATCGATTTCGGTCATCATCAGGGCAAGGACCGCGTGCCGCGAGAGGCGGCGATCGCCGGCGCGGTGGTATTGCTGCATGCCGCAGGGGCGGCGAACTGCTTCCTGGATCATCCGCTGCAGGCGCCGTACCGGTTCACTGAGGACGATATCGCCTCGGGCGCACTGCACCGGCGGCTCGACGCGATCCTGGACGAGCCGGCCGCGCATTTCGCGGCGCAGCGCCCGTATCGGCAGGCGATCCTGCTGGAACTGGAGCGGTTCGATCTGGAAGTGCGCAACTTCTTCTTCTCCGGCCTGTGAGCGATGCCCATGGGTCAGCGATGATGCGAGGCAGGCGCATCCTGGTGGTCGGCGCGGGGTTCGCCGGCGCGGTGTACGCACGCGAGCTGGCGCAGGCCGGGTTCGAGGTGGATGTATTGGATCGGCGGCGGCATGTCGCGGGGAATGCGTATGATGAGATGTGCCCGACCGGCCAGCTTGTGCACCGCTACGGGCCGCACCTGTTTCATACAAATAACGAAACCGTGGTGCGCTGGCTGCAACGGTTCGCGGTGTTTGTTCCGTGTCAGCATCACGTGCACGCCTTGGTGGCGGATGGGCGGCGCGTGCCACTGCCGGTAAACCGGACGACCATCAACCAGGTCTTTGGGCTGCGGCTACGCAACGAGCAGGCGGTGCGGGCGTTTCTGCGCAGCCAGACGGAGGTCGATCCGGCGCCGGCGAACGCGACGGCGTTCCTGAATGCCTCGATTGGGCGGGTGCTGACCGACCTGTTCTTCCGCCCGTACACCCGGAAGATGTGGGCGCTCGAACTGGAAGAGCTGGATGCCGCCGTGGTGAAGCGGATCCCGATCCGGTTCGATGACGAGAGCCGGTATTTTCCGGATGACCGGTTCCGGATGATGCCGCGCGATGGCTGTACCCGATTGTTCGAAACGATGCTGGATCATCCGCGCATCGCGGTGACGCTGAACCAGGCGTTCGACGCGACACTGCTGGACGGCTACGCGCGTTGATTCAACCGGATGCCGATTGACGAGTTCTTTGACAGTCGGTTTGGCCCGCTGCCGTATCGGTCAATCCGGTTTCATCACGTGGTGCGGGCGGTCAGCGCCGGAGCGGCAGACGCGGCGAGCATGAATTTCACCGATGATGGGCTGCTGACACGGGAGACCGACTGGTCGTTGCTGCCATTCCAGATGGCGCGAGATGGCGCGACAAAGACGAGATCGATGAAGTTGCCAGCGCTGAAGACGGTGACGCGGGAGGAGCCATGCGATTATCTGGCAAACGATCTGGACCGGTGAAGATCTCTGACGGGCGGTATCAGGCGGTTTATGCGCGCTGCAAGGCGCTGGCCGAGGCGACGCCGGGAATGTCGTTCATTGGGCTGTGCGGTACGTATCAGTATCTGGACATGCACCAGGTGGTGAACCAGTCGCTAACCCATGCTCGGGCGTGGGTGCGCGGGGTTGCAGCGCCCCGGCCGGCCATGGCGATGGTGTAAGGAAGCAATACCAGCGGCCGAAAGTTCCGACTCTCCACCCGTCATGGCCGGCGAAGGCCGGCCATTCACGACTTCCTTTCGTACGACCAGTGCAGCATGGTCGGCCAAGTGAGGCGCGGCGGGCGCCGTGACGTCGCCGTGGCGGATTTCCGATCGACGTTTCGGCCCTTCCTTCGATCCGCGCGGTTCATCGGCTCACCCGATCGCCTCATCTCCATTGCCCCATCTCCGGCCGCTGAATCGCTCGCGAACCTGCTTCGCATCTGCCAATATGCCGCTGCCAATATGCCGGCCGACGTCGTAATGGCGAACAGGAGGGGCCCATGCTCGATCTGACAAAGATTCGATCGCTGGTGGACGCGCGCCAGCCGGACCACACCTTGCCGCGGGAGCTTTACGCCGATCCGGACGTGTTCGAGTTCGATCTGGCGGCGATCTACCACCGGAACTGGATCCTGGCCGGCTTCGAGGTGGAGATGCCCGAACCCGGCTCCTACCTGGCCTTCGCGGTCGGGCAATCGCCCATCGTCGTCGTGCGCGGCCGCGATGGCACCCTGCGCGGCTTCTACAATTCCTGCCGCCATCGCGGCGCGCAAATCTGTGAAACCGGCAGCGGCACGCGGTCCTGGCTGACCTGTCCCTATCATCAGTGGACCTACGGCCTGGACGGGACGCTTGCCAACGCGCCACGCATGGCGGCCGACCTCGATCATGCGCAGCATGGGCTGCGCCCGATCCATGTCGAAACCGTCGCCGGCTCCATCTACGTGTGCTTGGCGGAACAGCCGCCGCGGTTCGACGCTCTCCGCGATCAATTCGCCCCGCTGTTGGCACCGCATAATCTGGTAAATGCCAAGCTCGCCTATACCAGCACGCTGACGATGCGCGCCAACTGGAAGCTGGTGATGGAAAATGCCCGCGAGTGCTACCACTGCGCCGCCGGCCATCCGGAGCTTGCGGTGACCTACCCCGTGCAAGGCCGTCGCGCCTTGCAGTTCGACAATGCGCAGCGCTTCGCGCGGTTCCGCACCAGGATGGCGGATGCCGGGCTTGATGTGGGTCCGGTGGAAGGCCCGTGGTGGCACGCCATGCGCTTCCCGCTCAACGACGGCGCGGTGACGTTGTCGATGGACGGTCGCTTGTCCTGTGCCAAGCTGCTGTGCGACGTGGCTCAGGGCGATATTGGCACACTGGCCTGGACGCTGGAGCCGCATAGCTTCGCCCATGCAAACAGCGATGGCGCCTTCATGTTCAGCGCCATGCCAACCGGTCCGCAGGAAACGGTGGTCACCTCGAAATGGCTGGTTCACAAGGATGCGGTCGAGGGGGTGGACTACCACGTCGACGCGCTGACCGAGCTATGGACCAAAACCAATGAACAGGATTGCAACCTGTGCGAGACCAACCAGCGCGGGGTCAATTCGCTCGGCTATGTACCGGGACCCTACAGCGCGGACGCCGAGGCATCGGTGATGCGCTTCATCGATTGGTACTGCGGCGAGGCAACGCGCTACCTGGACGGCCATCGCCGCGCGGACCCGCGCGCTGGCGCCGCGCCACGCCTTGCTGCGGTCGGCGGAGGGTCGTGATCGGCACGGCCGGCAAGGCTGACGCATACCAGTTTCGGCCTTAGAGAGGTAAGTCAGCGGCCAATCTCGCGGCGATTGCCGTTATACCAGGTAGCGAAATGACTGACCCACCGGCGCTGCGTCCACGTCATGCCGGCGCCTGCCGGTATCCACGACTTGCCTTTGTAACAACAAAGAAATCAGCGGATACCGGCACGCGCCCTTGTGACGACGTGGGCCCCGCCGCAAGAGTCAATCCTTTGGACGCGCGGTATTGGTCGAAAGTTGGTGCCTCAACTCCCGCAAAAGCCTCGGATCCCACCAAGGCGTTCTGCCCCTCGGCCCAGCGCCAAGGGCACAGCCCCTGGCGGGATTCTGCCATGCTGCCGGGACCGGGCACGGAGGGCAAAGCACTGAACCGCATCCGTCGTTCGCCCGTTGCGTTACGGGTGCGCCTCCGCCGCCTCCTGCGGGGCCTTCAGGCGCCGCTCGGCGATCTGCGCCTTCATCGCCTTCTGCAATTTCTCGAAGGCGCGCACCTCGATCTGCCGCACCCGCTCACGTGAGATGTTGTATTCCTGCGACAGATCCTCGAGCGTCGTCGGTTCGTCCTTCAGCCGGCGTTCTTCCAGGATGTGCCGCTCGCGCGCATTCAGCGTCTGCAGCGCAGTGGCCAACAGGGCCTGCCGCCCGGTGAGTTCCTCTCGATCGCCGATCGAGGATTCCTGGCTTTCCGATTCGTCGACCAGCCAGTCCTGCCACTCGCCCTCGCTGTCGGCGCGCACCGGGGCATTCAGACTGTGATCGGGTGCCGCCAGCCGGCGGTTCATGCTGACCACGTCCTGTTCCGGCACCGCCAGCATGGTGGCGATCTTGCTGACCTGTTCCGGTTTCAGGTCACCGTCCTCGATCGCTTGCATCTGGCCCTTCAGCCGCCGCAGGTTAAAAAACAGCTTCTTTTGCGCCGCTGTGGTGCCCATCTTCACCAGCGACCAGCTATGCAGGATGTACTCTTGGATCGCCGCACGGATCCACCACATCGCATAAGTGGCCAGACGGAACCCGCGCTCCGGATCGAAGCGCTTTACCGCCTGCATCATGCCGACATTGCCCTCGCTGATCAGTTCGCCGACCGGCAGGCCGTAGCCCCGGTAGCCCATGGCAATCTTGGCAACAAGACGCAGATGCGAGGTGACCAGCTTGTGAGCCGCGTCGAGATCCTCGTGGTCACGCCAGCGGCGCGACAGCTCCAGCTCCTCCTCCGGGGAGAGCATTGGGAATTTCCGAATCTCCTGCAGATAGCGGGAGAGGTTGCCCTCGGGGGCAACGTTGATGACGGCAGAGACCATGACGGCTCCTTTCGCCTGTGCGGCTCATTGTCCAATCGACCCTGGCACAAGACGCTGAGGCAGGGGACTGAATTCCAGTCCATGAAACGGTAGGAATGTTACGTCCTGATTGGCTGCCCCGCGTTGGCAGCATGCCCCCCAGACGTTTGCCCGGGAGGTTCCTACCTTTCCTCGCCGAGCGCGATTCCCATACCGTACCGCGTTGGTCCTGTCAAGAATTCTGACCCAATCGTGACAACCGGGCGTGCCGGCGGGCGGCGCGCTGCCAGTCACCTTGGCCGGAAGGCCGGCGACTCGGCATCGTCTAGCGCGGCCACCAAAGCGGCAAAATCGGGCGGCAGGGGCGCTTCGAACGCCAAATTCGCCCCACTGCGAGGGTGGCGGAACCCCAAAACTGCCGCGTGCAACGCCTGGCGCGGGAAATCGAGCAAGCGGGACCGCACTGGCGCCGGTATCGCCCTCGCTACAGTCGGTACACGACGCAAATAGACTGGATCTCCGACCACCGGATGGCCGCTCGCGGCCAGGTGGACGCGAATCTGGTGTGTCCGCCCGGTAGCCAACCGACATTCCAGCAGCGAAACCCCGCCATGCCAGACTCGCATCGTCTTGTAGCGCGTCAGTGCTGCTTTGCCGCCATGTGGGCGCACCGCCATCCGCTTGCGGTCGCGCGGATCGCGCCCGACCGCACCCTCGATCTCGCCGGCCAGCGGCGAGGCCACGCCCCAGGCCAGCGCCAAATAGGCGCGGTCCAGGTCGTGCGCGGCAAAGGCGACGCTCAGCCCCGCCATCGCGTGCTGGGTCTTCGCCACCACCATCACGCCCGAGGTGTCCTTGTCGAGCCGATGCACGATGCCGGGCCGCCGCTCCCCGCCGATGCCGGGCAGGGTGTCGCCGCAATGCGCCAGCAGGGCGTTGACCAACGTGCCGTCCTCATTGCCGGGCGCCGGGTGCACCACCAGCCCCGCCGGCTTGTCCAGCACGATCACGTCGTCGTCCTCATACAGGATGCTGAACGGGATCGACTGCGGCTGCGGCCGTGCCGGCAGCGGCGGCGGCGTGGTCAGCGTGTAGACGGCGCCCGGCCGCACCTGCTCGGCCGGCTCGTCCAGCACGGTCCCATCTCGCCGCGCCTGCCCGGCCTCGATCAGCGACTTGACGCGCGAGCGCGAGATCGTGCCGATGGCGTCGGCGAGGAAACGGTCGACCCGCTCACCGCGTGTTGCCGGACCGGCGACGATCCGCAACGGTTCGCCCGGCGCTTTGTTCACCGGCGCGGTGTCACTCGATGGTGGCACTTCGATCGATGGCGGCTCGGCGATCATGCTAACAGCGGATAGCGCGAATCGGCCTCGGGCGGCAGTGGCCGGCCGGACGCTCGGGCAATGCGGCCCCAGCCAAGCACGGAGCAGCGACCTTGGCGGTCCTACCGAAGCGGCTCGTCCGATGCCGATTGTCGGGGCGCCCCCAACCTGGTTTCCAAGGCGGCCACGTCATCGTTCAGCAACTGGTCAACCGTAAGCAGCAAGTCCGTCGGCCAGGGCAGCGAAGGCCGTTCATAATCGGCGGCCTTGAGCTGCTTCAGCGCTCGCGCATAGAGCTGATCGAGATTGATTCTCTGCCGCATGGACGGGGCGAACCGTTGTGCCGCTTCGGCCTGGAAAGCGGCAATCTCCTCTCGCCAATGACGCACCGGCGCATGGTCTGGCCGGCCGTGCACCTTAAGAAGATGCACAAGCATCTGCGGCAGGTGGCTCTGCATTGCATTGAGCTCGGACAGACCAACGCCCTCGATTTCCTCAACGACGTGTTCCCAGTCGACACCATTCACCCGCTGCCCACGCGCGACTGTGCGCAGCAGGTCGGCCTGATGATCGGACCAGGCGAGGATGTCCTGTTCGTAGAGATCGTCGGGCATGGGGCGAGAATAGCGAAAAACCCGGCATGATGCCAGTAATCCCGGCAGCCGCGTGTGACTGCCCCAGGCGGACGTCTATGTTAAGGACGGATCGGAGCCAATCGCAATTCTTGTTTCACTGCAATCCGGTGTCGGTCCAGCCGGTTATCTCGGATCGAGGGCCGGGGGCGTGCCAAGCAGCTCCCCCAGCGCGGCGCGGCGCTCAGTCAAAAGGTCGTCCAATGTGAACGGACATGCTATCGGCCATGGGCGCGGAACAATGTCATCGTAATCCACACCATCAAGCTGCTCCAGTGCGTCGCCCTAGAGCCTTGCCAAATCGATCCTTTGCCGCATCGACGGCGTGAAACGTCGTGCCGCGTTCTTTTGGGGCGACCCAATTTCCATCCGCCACTGTCGCACCGTTTGGCTGTCAGGCCACCCGTGCGCCTTGAGAAGATGGACCAGCATCAGGTCCAGGTAGCTTTCGACCGCATGCAGTTTAGACAGCCCCACGTCCTCGATCTCCTCGACAACGTGCGCCCAATCGACGTCATTCACCCTCTCCCCGCGCGCGAGGCGGCGCAGCAGGTCGGCCTGGAGCTCCGACCAGGCAAGCGCATCACGGTCATAGAGTTCGTCGGACGTGGGCAAAATCGTAGCGCATCAATCAGGGTAGGTGCCAGCGGGCACCGTTGACCCCGCCCACATTCGCTCACAGTTCACCTGGCCATCCGGGTGGGCGCACCCCGACCGCCCTCGCCGCCTGGCATGTCGAAACCCGCATGTGGCTGGAAACCAACTGCCCGCCCGCGTAGACAGAAGCCTAAGCCGACGGCACTCGGGCAGGCAGCGCCGGCCGTAGCAGACGGGGAAGGAACGGGGGTATGGGCGTGGTCAAGGTGCTCGCGGTGCTGATGGGGGTGCTGATCATCATCGGCAGCACCGTGGTGGTGGTCACCATCATCAAGCGCTCCACCGGCGAGACGAGCGCCGCCAGCGTCGCGGTGGTGCTGGACGAACCGACGGGAACGCGCATCGGCGGCATCGCCGCGCTGTCGGACCGGCTGGCCGTGCTGCTGCAAGGCGCTGGACCCGACCGCATCGTCCTGGTCAATCCACGCACCGGCGCCGAGGCCGGCACGATCGCGCTTGCACGCTGAGCCGGTTGCGGTTCTGGATTGCGTTGCCAACAAAACGGAGGCCCACATGTCGTCCACGCTCTCCCGCCTGAAAGCCCCCTCGTGGCTCGGCGAATTCCAAGCCTTCATCATGCGAGGCAGCGTTGTCGACCTTGCCGTCGGCATCATCATCGGCGTCGCCTTTACCGGGGTGGTCAACAGCCTCGTGAAGGACATCTTCAATCCGATCCTGGGCCTGCTGATCGGCGGCATCGACTTCACCAACATGTTCGTCGCGCTGAACGGCCAGCACTACGCGACGCTGGACGCCGCCAAACAGGCCGGTGCGGCAACAGTCAATTTCGGCCTGTTCATCAATGCCATCATCCAGTTCCTGATCGTTGGCTTCGCGATCTTCTGGACCGTCAAGGCATTGATGAAGATGCGGCTGCACCAGACGGCTGCCGCGGGTCCGAAGACCGAGGAGTTGCTGATCGAGATTCGCGACCTTTTGAAGGCCAAGGCATAGCGCCGCTTTGTCACGCCGGTGTCGGGGTTTCAGGATAGCGTGGCGCGGGCGGACAGCACCTGATCCAGAACCGGCGACCGGTGAGATGGCCGACCCATACGCCTTGCCAACCCTGGAGTTCCGCGCCCCTTGGAGTTCCATGCCATTCCGCAATTCCATGATCGGGCGCGCCGGCAGCGGCGGGACACTGCCTGTGGCCGACCGCGCCTCGCCACACCCTTCCTGCCGCCCCAGGTTGCCCGTAGTGTTGCGGCGTGCTGATCCACCCGTTCCCGAATGATGGCCCAGCCGGTGTTGCCGGGAGGACCGGCGCAAGCTGGGGCGGGCGGGATTCCTGGGCCTTCGGCTTCGACCGGCGTCACGCCGTCCGTGTCTGGCTCAGCCGGCCGCTCACACTACTTGATGCCGACGGTGCGGCCGCGCATGCCGGCGTGCAGGTCCGCGTCGCTCGATGAACGGATTGGTCGGCCGATGCCTGCTGCTGGCTACCTTGATGCTGGCCGGATGCGCCTCAGGGCCGGACGGCGCCTGCAAGCTGGTCTGGCGCGCCGATCTGCCGATCGAGCCGCGCAACAACCTGATCTTCGTCGGTGTGACGTTCAACGATCATCCCGCCACAATGGTGATGGACACTGGCGCCGAACGGACCACCCTGACCGAGGCCGCAGTGACCCGCCTGCACCTGCGCCGCGACCTGCACCATCCGACCAACACCATGGGCATCGGCGGTCCCAGCGCCAGCTACGAGGCGGTGCTGGACGATTTCGCAATCGGCGTCTTTCGCCTGCCGGTCGATCGTGTCGAGGTCGGTACATTCCCGATACCCGAGATCGGCGGCATCCAGGCGGACGGGCTGCTGGGCGCCGATATCCTGCTGGCGTTCGACCTTGACATCGATCTGCCGGCACGCCGCCTGACAATCTATCGGGCCCGCCCCTGCGCCGACGCGCGTCCGCCGTGGACTGTGCCGTACGCCTCGGTCGAGGGGGTGAGCATGTGGCGCGACCGCCTCGTGGTGCCGCTCGCGATCAACGGCGCTGACGGGCACGCGGTGCTGGACACCGGTGCGCAGCGCACCGTCATACGGCCAGAGTTCGCCGCGCGCGGCGGCGTGACACAGGCCATGCTGGACGCCGACCCCAGCGCCAAGATGCAGGGCGCCTCGCGCGAGCAGGCTTCATACCAGATGCATCACTTCGACACGGTCCGCATAGGAAACGATACTGCGCACGACGTTCCGCTGCCGGTCGCCCGCTTGCCCGGCGGCGAGCAGGACGCGCTGATCGGCGGGGATTTCATGCACGGGCGGCGGATCTGGTTGTCCGCCGCCTCGCGTCAGATGTTCTTCACCGCGCCGGAGCCGTGAGGTCGGTTGTCCGCTCTACACCTCTCCCGCTCTGCGCGGGAGAGGTCGAGGCGCGAAGCGACGAGGGTGAGGGTCGTGCCGCCGCACCGCCATCACCCGTCGCGCGCCGACCTTGCTCAACTCTTCGGGGCCCAAGCCCGCGAAGAGCCAGCGAGGTGCACGCGAAACGTCAGCTATTAGGCCCGCGCTCCATCGAGATCGGCTGCCAGCGGCGCAGGTTGGACTTCATCAGTACCGCCGGGTTGACGCAGCTCATCGGCCACTTCCCATTCAGCACCAGCGCCAACTCACGCCCCACGTGACGTTTCCGCGCCGGATCGAACCGGGCTGACGCCGATGCCGTGTGCGCACTGAGCGTAACGTTAAGCATGCCCAGGATTGGATTGTTGTTGCCCGGCGGTTCGATCTCCAGCACATCCAGGCCGGCATGGGCGATCCACCCCTCCTGCAATGCCTTGATCAACCCAGCCTCCTGCACTGTCGGGCCGCGGCCGGTGTTGATGAAGATGGCGGTCTTCTTCATCAGCTTGAAGTGCTTCTCCATCAGCATGCCCTCGGCCTCCGGCGTCGCGGGGGCGTGCATGGACACGAAGTCGGATTGGGTCAGCACTTCCTCGAGCGTCGACGGGATCACACCGTGCTCGATCATGATCAGTTCCTCGATGAACGGATCATACGCCATCACCCGCAGGCCGAACGGCTTGGCGCGCTTGGCCACCGCGCGCGCGACATGGCCAAACGCAATCAGGCCGAGCGTCTGGCCCATCAGGCGTGGGATTTGCAGCAGTGCCGGACGGCCCTCGCGCCATTTGCCTTCGCGCACCATGCGGTCCTGCTCGATCGTGCGCCGATGCGACGCCAGCAGCAGCATCAGCGCGTGATCGGCGACTTCCTCGATGAAAGTGTCGGGGCAATTCGTCACCGGCAGGCCGCGCGCCGTGGCGGCGGCGACATCGACACTGTCCACGCCGACGCTGCCCAACACGATGGCACGGCACTTGGTGGGTAGCCCATCCACCACCTTCTTGGTGAAACGCATGCCCTTGGCATAGACCACGTCCGCATCCTGAGCGAAGCCGATGAAGCCGTCCGCATCGGTGGGGCCTTCGACGATCTCGGCGTCGAGGCCGGCAAGGTCTTCCATCTCGTAGTCGTAACCGCCGCCCGCGACGGTAAAGCTCGCCCCAGCGGGCGTCGCGATCTTGTATTTGGCCAAGTTCAATCTCCTTGCTTGTAGCGCATCAACAGGTGGGCGGGGCTATTCCTCCACCTCCCCTTGCGGGAGGGGGTCGGGGGGAGGGGTGGGTCGCACCCGGGGTCCTGGGGTAGTGTCCCTTCCCCCTTTTCTCTCAAGGCGAGAGGGAGAATATTATGGCAATCACGTCTTCGGCGGCCGTGCACGCACCGCCTTCTCATTCACATCGATCCCCCAGCCCGGACCCTTCGGCAGCACGAATTCGCCATCCTCGATCACCGGCACATTCTCATAGAACTCGTCGCGCCACGGCGCGCTGTCGATGTCGATCTCCATCACCCGGAAATTTGGCGCCACCGCGCTGAACGTCGCACTGATCGCGCTGCACAGATGCCCGTAGAAATTGTGCGGGGCGCAGTTCACCTCATACACGTCCGCCATCGCCGCGATCTTCAGCGACTCATTCAGCCCGTTCCAGATCACGTCGATGATCGCCACATCGGTCGCGTAATGGTCGAAGAACGGCTTGAACTCGCGTCGCCCATGCAACGTCTCGCACGATGCGATCGGACACGGCGCACCGCGCTTGATCTCGGCCAGCGCCGGCGCGTCATGCGTGTCGATCTCCAGCCAGGTCAGGTTGGCCGGCGCCACCGCATCGGCGATGCGCTTGAACCCTTCGGTCTTGAAGTTGAAGTTGATGTCGAGATGAATGCCCATGTCAGGCCCCACCGCCGCACGGATCGCCATCAACTGCTCGGTCACGCCGCGCACCAGCCGGTTGTCCCAGTTGAGCTCCGGCCAGCCCACAGTGCGCCCAAACCCCGGCACATACGAGGTCGGCTTGCCGTCGATCATCGGAATGATGTTGGTCTTCAGCGCCCGAAACCCACGCGCCTTCACCTCCTGCGCATGGCGCGCGATGTCGTCATAACTGTTCAGCGCCGGCACGCCCATCAGCTGCGCGCTGCGCACCCGATAGGTGGCAAAATGCGACCAATAGACCGGGATGCGCTCGCGGATCGGGCCGCCGAACAGCGCGTAGACCGGCACCCCATACGCCTTGCCGGTAATATCGAGCAGCGCATTCTCGATCGCCGCGATCGCCTGCTGGTTGATCCCGCCGCGCGACTGCCGCGTCAACACATGCAGATGCTGCGTCACCTGCTCATAAGGCCGCGGGTCCCTGCCGATCAGCGCGGGAGACAGCAGCCGGATCACCTCGGACAACCCAGCCGAGCCGAAGCTTTCGTTGAACTCCGACCAGCCGACAATCCCATCGTCGGTGGTCACCTTGAGGAAGGAAAACATCCGCCAGCCAGCGTCTGCCTGCAGCGTCTCGACCCGTGCAATCTTCATGCGTCCCCCCGCCTGGCGTTGGGTTGCCCTGGCAAGCAATTCCAAGCACGGAGCGGGGCGTAAGGGAAGGCCGGGGCATTCCCCCGGCAAGACGGTCGGGCGAACCAGGCACCGGATCGAGACCTGCGGCAGCGGCGTAACGCCAAAACCCGGCCAGGCAGCGACACACGTGCAATCGCCAATCCGGGTGCTAACTGACCGGTGTGTCCCAACCGGCCTCGGGACGGCGGAGGCTCCAGCCATGAACGACCTGTACGAAGACGACATCCTGCTGTGGAGCGAGCATCAGGCCGAATTGCTGCGCAGGCGGGCGGCTGGCGAATTGATCACCGAGGCCGAACTCGACTGGCCGAACATCGCCGAGGAGATCGAAAGCGTGGGTAGCGAGCAACTTCACGCGGTCAAGTCGTTCATCGTCCAGGCGCTGCTGCATGACCGGAAAGCGCGGGCGTGGCCGCTGTCACGGGACGTACCCAACTGGAGCGCGGAGGCGAGACGGTTCCGCGGCGATGCAGCCAGTCGATTTGCGCCCTCCATGCGTCAGCGGATCGATCTTGCGAAGATTTACCGCCGGGCAGTGCGAGCGATGCCGGAGACGATCGACGATCAACCTCCGCTGCCAATCCCTGAAAGCTGCCCGATGATGCTGGATGAACTTCTGGCAGACGACTGACCGGAAGCGCGTCCCACCCATCTCGGCGTCGGGGCCCGTGCCATGGGGTGTTTGTCGCGATTTTCGCTTTTCCCCGCCGGCGGACCCGGATCGATCACCGGAGGCGCACTAAGGAACGAACACCACGCCTCTCCCGCTCTTGCGCTGGCGTGGGCCGCGAAGAGCGGACCACGGCATGCCCCCGGACGCTTGATCCGGGGGTCGAGACGCGAAGCGTCGAGGGTGAGGGTCGAGCCAGCCGCACCAGCCCCTCCGGGTCCCCGCCGGCAGACAGTCGTTCGCGATCGCAGCCGAGTTCCCGCCCCCCACCGTGAACTGGCCCCGCGCGCCCCGCCCCCCCGCTCCACAGGGTCTTTATCGTGATTTCCATTCTCGCGGTCTGCGAGGGATGCACCGGCGCCCATAGTTCCACCGGCACCCATAGTTCCACCGGCACCGGCACCGTCGCCGGGCTCGCCGTCACGACGCCAGCTGGCGTCCCCTCGTCGACCATCACGCGACACGCTCCGGCACCGGCCGCACCCACCTCCGTGAACAGGTGCCCCGCGCGTCGTGCCGCCCGCTCCACAGGGTCTTTGTCGTGATTTCCGCTTTCGCGGTCCGCGGGGGATGCACCGGCGCCCATAGTTCCGCCGGCACCGTCGCGAGGCTCGCCGCCAGAAGCTGCCTGGGGTTCCCTCGCAGACCATCACGCGGCAAGCTTCGCCGCCGGCCGCGCCCGCGCGCTGAACGGGCCCCATCGCTTTGAGAACGGACTGTCACACGAGCAGCAACAGCGCCAGCGCATAGATGATGCCGGTAACCACAAACGTCACGACGGTGTAGCCCATTACCCGCTGGATGCCGATCCCGGCCATCGCCACCACCGGCAGCGCCCAAAACGGCTGCAGCATGTTGGCGACTTGCTCGCCCATCGCCACCGCCATCGCGGAACCGGCCATCGAGGCGTGCAGCGATGCCGCCGCGGGCACCACGAACGGCCCTTGCACCGCCCAGTGCCCGCCCCCGCTCGGCACGAAGAAGGTGATGATCAGCGAGCAGATATAGCTCCAAAACGGCAATGTATGCGCACTGGCGATCGCGACGAATGCCTTTGAGATCGCGTTGGCCAAGCCGGTACCCGACATGATGCCCATGATGCCGCCATAGAACGGGTATTGCAGCATCATACCGCCGGTCTGCTTGGCGGCGTTCTTCATCGCCGTGCCATAGGCCACCGGCGTGCCGTGTAGCGCGATACCGCCAATCAGAAAGATCAGAATAACCATGTTGACATCAAGGCTCAATGTGCCCTGACGCCATAGCACGAACGCAACGCCAAGCCCTGCCGCCAGCAGGAACAGGCTGCCCAACGGGGACCGGTCCATACGGCGGGCGATCGAGTTGGACAGATCAGCGGGCGGAGGCGGCGACTCGCCCTCTGGCACGAATACTGTCACATCGGCGTCTGCCGGGCGGATGGCGATAAACACGATCGGCATCACCAGCACGATCAAGAGGGTCGGCATCCAGTTGAAGGCTGCGAACACCGTGTCGGACAAGGGCACACTTTGGCCGGTGATCTTTTCCACAATGTTCAATACGTTTCCATGCGTCGCCTGCGTCAGGGCGATCGAACTGGAGATGCCGCTGGCCCAAACCGCGAAGCCCGAATAGGCAGCCGCGACCAGCCAGCCAAAATCCACGCGGACCTGCCGTGCCACCTCGCGCGCCAGGATGGCACCCACTACCAGACCGAAGCCCCAGTTCAGCAAGGACGCGACCGCGGCCACCAGGAAGGTCAGCACCACAGCTTGGTTCGGGGTGTGCGCCAGCGCCACGAGCCAGCGCAGGAAGCGCGCCACCACCGGCGCGTGGGCGAGCGCATGCCCGGTCGCCAGGATCAGGATCATCTGGAAAGCGAAGCCAAGGATCGCGAAAATCCCGGTGTACCACGAGGTGATGATTATGACTGGCCAACCATTGGGTGCGATTAGCAGGGCCAGGATCGCGGTGATCGCGGTCAGCCCGATCGCCAGCACAAACGGGTCGGGCATGTAGCGTTCAAAGAGGCCCACGAACATTGGCGCGAGCGATTGCAGGCCACGACGGGGGGGCTGGGTGAGGGCTGTGTCGCTCATACTTATTATCCTTTCTTCGGCGCATGCTCCAGATTGAGATAGACTGTTACGATATCAACCGTCGGAGGCGGCGCATTCTTCGTGACCGATGTCACTTCCGCTGCATTGGCCATTTCCGGTGTCAGGTTCCGGTTCCAGGCTGCGGCTCTGAATTCGGCGGACTGGTTTCGAACGGCCGTTCTCGAACGCAGCTGCAAAGTCATCCGATGTCAGGAAGCGCAGTGCCTCGCGCAGGGACTCGGATCCGGCGCGGCCGAAGGCAGCCTCGAAACCCCGCTGGGCGTTCGCCCAGAGGGCGTCGGTTTCCGCGAGCTTTTGGCGACCCTGGCGCGTAAGAGCTATCAGCCGATTACGCTGATCGTCCGGGTCGACTGCCACAGTAACGCGACCATCGCGCTCCAGCGGCTTTAGCGTGTGGGCAAGCGCGCCGGCGTCCATCACCAGGGCTTCGGCAAGTTTACCCACCGTGGTCGGCTCCGATCGTCCGATCTCAGCCAGGATCGCGCGCTGCGTCGTCTTCATGCCGCAAGGGGTAAGCGCCATGTCGTAAAGCTGTGAGATGCGGCGCGAGGCTTTGCGCAGCGCCGTGCAGTTACACCGAGCGCCCTCACCGGGCCTCGCGCTCTGATCTTTCCTACCTCTCATTGCTCTCACTTTTTCGTGTCCATTCTTGCGCTGCGTTATCAGCATATGCAGGTGTTCGGCGGAATGCAAGCATATGCAGATACATTCCCTGCCGACCGATAAAATCGCTTGAGGAACAAAGTCAATGCCACTCGCACGCATCGATCTGATGAAGGGTAAGTCTGTGGAATATCGGCAAACCATCGGCGACGCCGTGTACAGAGCCATGGTGGAGATTCTAAAGGCGCCGGAGGACGACCGCTTCCAGGTGATCACGGAACACGATGAGGTGGACCTTGTCTACGACCCGCACTTCCTTGGCGTCAGCCGAAGCAAAGATATCATCTTTATCCAGTTAACGTTGGCTGAAGGTCGGACCGTCGAACAAAAGCGCGGGTTCTACAAGCAGGTTGTCGACGATCTCCACAAGCGTCTCGGAGTCAGACGGGAGGACGTCTTGTTCAGCCTTGTCGGGACTGGCCGGGATGATTGGTCGTTCGGAAACGGCGAGGCGTCCCTCGTAAAATCCTGAACGGCACCTGGCGAAAGCACACGAGTGCATCGGCTCGCTGACTTGACGACCAGGCCACATCCGCATTCCCAATTCCGAAACGACAAAGGTGACTTATGTCAGTAGCGAAAATCCATGTTCACGAGGGCCGTTACGATGAGCAGCGGCTCGCCAACCTGGGTCAGGCAATCCAGGGGGCACTTGAATCCGCGCTCAAGATCCCACCCGACGACTACTATCGCATCGTCCATGTCTTGCCGTCGCACTGCTTCGTGCACACCCCCGCTTTCCTCGGGCTGACCTACAGCGAAGACTTCGTCCTGTTGGAGCTGACCTTCATCGCGGGACGGCCGAAAAAGACCCGGTTGGCGCTGCTGAAGGAATTGAACGACCGCGTCGTGGCCGCCACGAGCATCTCGCCCGACGATCTGAGCGTCCTGCTCTACGAGTTGCCCGGTGAGAATATCTCTTTCGGCCAGGGCATGGCGCAGCGGGCTCATATCTCGGCCGAAATCCAATCCCCGTAAACAAGATAACGTTGCGGCAGTAAACCGAGACCGATGATGAAGGCGGTCGTGTATTATAAGAACGGCGGCCCGGATGTGCTCGAATACGCGGACGTCGGTAATCGCGCAGTGGGGCCGAACGAAGTGCTCATCAAGAACGAGTATATCTCGATCGAAGGCGGAGACCTCATCGCCCGCGAGATCGTGCCGCCCAAGCGAGTTCCGCACGTTGTGGGTCACCAGTGCGCCGGCGCGGCGATAAGTTCGCAACAATCGCCTATTTCTAGACCCTGGCTATGCAGATGGGCCAGATCTGGGTGGGCACCGGATTATTGCCGGCCAGCAGAAAGAGCAACACACCGGCCGACGTGAATTGGTCGTCGGGTTTTGGCAGGGCTCATGCAATCTCACCCGCGGACGCGACTGTCGGAGAAGCTCGGCGTATCGGTGATTTGGAAACGGCGAGACTTTTCGGCAAACGCATCGCCGAACTATCCAAAGAAACTGAATTAATCGAGTAAGGACATGAATGAAGAAGGACGACTGGATTCCGCGATCCACCACTACCTGGTGCGCGGGCTAATTGACGATGGCTTCGCCCCTGACAGCGCCCAGCTACAGGAGCTGGTCGCGGCCGATGCGGCATCCGTGGCGAAAGCGCTCAAGCGGTTGGAGGCGAGTCATAGTCTCATTTGCCACCCAGGGCAGACTGCCCCGTGGGTGATACATCCGTTTTCGCTCAGCCCGACAGCCACCTGGGTGCAGGCTGGGAAATTGGGTTGGTGGGCGCCGTGCATCTGGTGCGCTCTCGGCGTCGGCGCACTTGTCGACGAGGATATCGTGATTCACTCCCGGATTGGCGGCGAGTCGGAAAACCTTGGCATTCATGTCAGCGGCGGTCTTGTACGTGAGAACAACATCGTCACCCATTTTGCAGTGCCGCTGCGTAGCGCTTGGGACAACGTGCATCATTACTGCGCGACCGTGCTGCCGTTCAGGAGCGAGGCAGAGGTGGATGCCTGGTCCCGCCGCCACGCTATCCCGAAAGGCGCCGTTGTGCCGATTGCCCAGGTTGCCCACCTCGCGCGGCTCTGGTACGGCAAACATGTCGACCGCGATTGGGAAAAATGGTCGGTTGCCGAGGCACGTGAGATCTTTGGAAGGGTCGGCCTGACGGGACCATTCTGGGCTCTCGAGGCAGCTGCGGAAGAAAATCGCTTTTGAAGCTGGCCCTCGAACCGCCCCTGGGGCGCCAATGGTCAGGAAGCGAGCAGGCGGATGACCGAAGTTGATGTCTGCTGCCTCCATTGCCGCGTGGGACCTCGGGAGATGACATGTCCGCTTTCGAGAAGCGTCACCGCCCGACTGAACGACTGAGGCGGGCGCAGGGCAGATATCGATGCCACACGCGGTTCACTGCCGCTACCATCAGCAGCTCACCACCGCCGCAAATTCCAAATGCGACCGCCCGTGCGCCGGCGCCCCGGCGCCTTGGTCCACCTCACGGCACAAACCCCGGCAAGGGCAGCGCCTTGACCGCCCTTGGTTCACTCGACTGCCATGCCGACCGCCCGAAAGCCCATTGGCGAACCCCGCCGCAATGCTATCGTGACCCCAACCACCACCGACCGCCCCTGGGGAGGCTCCAATGCAATACGAAGTCAGCTTCGGCCGCCTGGATCGTAAGCCTCGCGCAACGACCCCCGGGACCAAGTTCCGTCTCGCCCTGCTCGGCGACTTCTCCGGTCGCGCCAACGCCGGCATCCTGGAAATCGGCGACGCACTCGCCAAGCGCCGGCCGATCAAGGTGGATGTCGACTCGCTCGACACTGTGATCGAACGCATGGGCCTGACACTCAACCTGCCGTTGGATGAGGAAGGCGGAACCATCGAGGTCAAGCTCGCCAGCATAGACGATTTCCATCCGGATCAACTTGTCGACAACCTCGAGCTGTTCGAACAGCTCACCACGCTGCGGCGCAACCTGGGCAGCAAAGCCGGATTCGACCGTGCCGCGAAAGAGGTGCTGTCCTGGAGCGGCGAAGAGCTATTGCCGCCGCCACCCCGCACGGCGCGCGGCACCGCCATCGCCACCGACCGCAAGCTCTCGGATTTTGCCCGCCTGACCGGCCGCCCCGGCACGGCGGAAGCAGCCGAGGCCTCGACCGACGACCTCGTGCGCCGCCTGATCGGCCCGTTCATCGTGCCGGCGCGCGACGCCCGCCAGGATCAGCTCATCGCGCGGGTCGATGAGGCGCTGTCAGCAGCGATGCGCCGCGTCCTGCATCACCCCGACTTCCAGTCGGCGGAGGCGACTTGGCGCGGGGTAGAATTCCTGGTGCGCCGGATCGAGACCGGCGCCAAGATGGAGATTGTGCTCTACGACGTATCCGCCGAGGAACTGGCGGCCGACGTCGCCGCGACCGACATGCTGGACAAGACCGGCCTCTTCGGCATGCTGGCCGAGCAGCCGGCGCTGGATGCCCATCAGGGTCAGCTGTCGGCAGTGATCGGCCTGTACGGGTTCGAGGTTACGCCGCCGCACGCCGACCTGCTGGCGCGGGTGGCGCAGGTCGCCGCGGCCGCGGGTGCGCCGTTCATCGCCGGGGTTGGGCCCGATCCGCTGCTGACGCCGTTCCACGATCAGCACCCGCTGATCCAGGACGCCTGGACCGCGCTGCAGGAGCTGCCGGCCGCCGCCTACCTCGGTCTCGCCGCGCCGCGCTTCATGCTGCGCATGCCATACGGCAAGAAGTCGGACCCGATCGATGCATTCGCGTTCGAGGAGTTCACCCGTCAGGGCGGCCTGTCGAGCATGCTCTGGGGCCATCCGGCGCTGGTCCCGGCGCTGCTGCTGGCGGAGACATGGGGCCAGCAGGGCTCCAAGATGAAGCTCGGCTCGGTGATGGGCGTGCGCGACATGCCGTATTATGTGTACATCGGACCGGACCACGAACCGATCGCACTGCCTTGCACGGAAAGAATGTATTCCGAGCGCCAGGCGGTCCAGGTGGCCAGCTATAAGGTGATGCCGCTGCTCTCGATCCGCGGCCGGCCGGAGGCTCGCCTTGGCGGGTTTGCCTCGCTCGCCGGCAAGCCGTTGGCGGGCTTTTGGGCGCCGTTCGACGCCAAGGCACCCCCTGGGACCTCCCCGGCACCGTCCCCAGCCGCGCCCACACCCGCGGCGCCGGCATCCGAGCCCGAAGCAGCGGCCGACGAGCCGGCGCCGGCCGAGGATGCCGCCATGAGCGATCTCGACAAGATGCTCGCCGGTCTCAACGCGCCCGCCGAGCCCG
The DNA here is from genome assembly GCA_035696165.1 of Acetobacteraceae bacterium. GTDB lineage: Bacteria > Pseudomonadota > Alphaproteobacteria > Acetobacterales > Acetobacteraceae > Palsa-883. Next base: position 30,979 of record DASRQX010000019.1, read on the forward strand.
CCGCAGCCGAGGAGGCGCCGGCCGAAGACGCCGCCATGAGCGACCTTGACGCCCTGCTCGCGAGCCTCAACGCCCCGGCTGAGCCGGTCGCCGAGGACGCCACCGAGCCCGACCTCGACGCGCTGCTCGCCTCGCTCAAATAGCGTCGCGCCGCACCGCCTGGCTCACGCCGGACGCACGATGATATCCACCCGCTGGCTCTCCTGCGTCATGCCCGGGATTTCACTGACAGTGCGCAGCATCCGGGAGATCTGCCCGCGCTGGATGCCGCTTTCAGCCAGCTTGTCCTCAATGAGCTGCGCCCGCAGGTGCGACAGATCGGCCATCGCCTGCGGGCCGTCCGGATCGAGATACTCGGCCAGGATCACCGGCGCCTCCGGATGTTCGTTCGACCGAACGACCGCCGCGCGGATCACCGCCAGCGCGTCAGGGTCCAGCATCGCCGACCACTGCGCGAAGAACACCGCGTAGTCGGGTGAGCTGCGGCGGATGCGGTCGGCGATGTTGTGATGGATGAGCCACGGCATGCCCCCGCTCAACGGCTCACCGCAGTTCTGCACCCACAGATCGTGTACATCGGATTGGGACTCGCACCGCACCAGTTCGATGCTAACATTCGGCGTCAGTGTGTTGGCGAGCAGGTCGTCGATATATACCTCGCCGCCGACCAACCAGACCCGGCCGTTGTACTCAGCGAGCGTGATGTCTGCCATGCAAGCCTCCTCGAAACGCCACGACCTCCAACGCCACAACCGGCGCTCAGCCATGCCCCAGCGCTCAATCACGCCCCAAGGCTTCATCGCGCCCCAAGGCTCAAACATGCCCCAAGGCTCAATCATGCCCCAAGGCTCAAACATTGCTCTGTGCAGCGGTAGGTCGCCATGCCGCTGACATTTGTCCTCGACGGCGGAGGCGGTGCCCGTCGCGAAACCCGCACACTGAGCCAGGGAACCTTATCGATCGGCCGCGCTCCCGGCAATGACTGGGTGCTGGACGACCCTGATCGGCAGCTTTCCAAAACGCATTGCGTCATCGTTGCATCAGGCGGTCACTACGTTTTGACCGATCTCAGCACCAACGGCGTGTACGTCAACGGTGCCTCCGAGCGAATTCCGCGTGAGTCGCAGATCGAGCTGACGGACGGCGACGATTTCCGGATTGGCGACTACTTGATCCGGGTCAGCGAGACGGACGTCGGACCGCTCCACGCCGGCGCCGGCCGGGCGCCCGCCTCACCGTTTGTGTCTGGACACGCGCAGCTTTCACCCGGTGGCGTGGCGCGCGCCGATCCGTTCGCTGCCCCGGGGGATTTGACACCTGACCCGCTGGATGATGTGTTCGGCGAGGCATCCGCCGCGCCCTTCGTGCACCCGATCGCGGCGCCCCAGCCACGGGTGCTGCGCGCGAATGATCCGTTCGATCTGGCCGACGACAAGGTGCCGGCGCGGCAAATCGATCCGGACGACGACCTGTTCCGGGGTATCACGCCGTCCGAGCAGTGGCAGGGTCCGTCGCAGGCGGACGACGTGGACGCGCAGATGCAAGCTTTCGCCGCGCCAAAGGCGATCATGCCGACGAATTTCGACGATCTCGATTTCGATGCGCTGCTCGGCGATACACCGCCGGGCCAACCCGCGTCGCCGCCGCCCCAGGCGCTGGCATCGCCCCAGGTGTCGGCACCACGCGCGGTGCCGACGCGCGTGCCGACGGCCGCGTTTGCCACCCCGCCGACGCAGGCGCCCGCAACATTCGATTTCGAGAACGAACCGCCGCCGGCGGCGTTTTCCACCCAGCCCGAGGGGGCGCCGCGGACACAAGGGCCGTTCGATTTCGAGGATACGCCGCTCCCAGCCGCCCCGTTCCCCGCGCCAACGGCCGCGCCCGCCGGGGCGATGCATGGCGGGGTCATGCCTGCCGGGGCCACACCAGCGGCGGCACCGCCGTTCGGCGCAACGCCCGGACCCGGCGCGCCGACCGCGGACGGGGCCAGACTGCTCGCTGCATTCCTCGAAGGCGCGGGCGTCGCCGGGCTGGCGCTCGGCCCGGACCCGGAACGGGCCATGCGCGAGGCCGGTGCCGTATTCCGCGCCCTGGTCGAGGGCATCCGCCAAGTGCTGATCTCGCGCGCGTCGATCAAGAACGAGCTGCGTGTCGAACAGACCATGCTGCGCGCCAAGGATAACAATGCCTTGAAATTCTCGGTCACGGCGGAGGATGCAATCGCTGCACTGTTGCAACCGTCACGGCCGGGCTACAAGCTGCCACTCGACGCAACGACGGAGGCGTTTGACGACGTGCGATCGCACGAGATGGCTGTCATGGCGGGTGTGCAGACCGCGCTGATGGGTCTGCTGCGGCGGTTCGAACCGGCGGCGCTGGAGAAACGCCTGGAACCCGGCTTGATCAGCAACATCCTGCCATCGGCACGCAAGGCGCGCACATGGGAGTTGTTTTGTGCCACCTACAACACAATCGCCACCGAGGCGCAGGAGGACTTCCATTCGGTGTTCGGGCGCGAATTCGCCCGCGCCTACGATGCACAGATGCAGAAGCTCTGACGCCGGTTCAGGCAGACCCGGCCCAGGCAGACAGGGCAGCCTCACTGCCGTGGACGCGGTGAGCATTGTCTAGCGGGCGCCGGGCAGCAGCCTGGTGAGAGCGGTAACAACATGTGGGAGGATCGATTGATGGGTCGCTGGCGTGTCGGCGTGCTGGTTCTGGGGCTGCTCGGCGGTCTCGCAGGGTGCGCGTCCCCGCCCCCGCCCCCCACCGTGGTCGCGCTGACCCTGGTGGCCGACAAGGATGTCAATCCGACCCCAACCGGCCAGGGCGCGCCGCTGGTGGTGCGCATCTATCAGCTCGGCTCGGACGCCGCCTTCAGCACCGCCGAGTTTTTCCAGGTGTTCAGCCAGGATCAGGCAACGCTGAAAACCGACATGGTCAAGAAAGACGAGTACATCCTGGCGCCCGGACAGACCAAGACCGCGACGCTGAACCCGACAGACCCGGTGACCACGATCGGCATCTTCGCCGCCTATCAGAGTTTCCAGACGGTCACCTGGCGTGCCATGGTGGACGTCGCGCCGCACAAGACTACCACGATCAATGTCAAAGCAAGCGCCAAGGGGATCATCGTCAAGACCGACCCGGCAGCGGCGCTGAAGCCCGGATCCTGAGCACATGAGTTGGGAGAACAAGGTCGTCTGGACCGAGGGCCTGTTCCTCCAACCCCAGCATTTGCAGCAGCACGACCGCTACGTCGAGCGGCTGGTGCGGGTCAGCACGGCCTCGTTGCGCCCGTTCAGTTGGGGCCTTGCCCAGCTCGATCTCGACGCAGACCTCCTCACGCTCGGCAAATTCGCGATGCGCAGCGCGGCCGGCATCCTGCCCGACGGCACGCCGTTCAGCGTGCCGGACGACGTCGACCACCCGCGACCGCTCGATATCACGGAGACAGCGCGCAACAATATCGTCTACCTGCTGCTGCCGACCCGCCAGCCGGCCGGGACCGAGACCGCGCCGGCTGACCAGCAAGAGACCGTCGCCCGCTTTGCGCTCTCCGAGCACGAGGCGGTGGACAGCAACGCCGGCTACCAGGGATCGGCGACCGTGCCGATCGGCAAGCTGCGGTTGCGCTACGCGATTGAAGCCGAGGGCCGCGAGGGGCACGCAGCGATCGGCCTCGCCCGTATCGCCGAGGTACGTCCCGACAAAAGCATCGTGCTCGACGACGCCTATATCCCGCCGCTGCTGCTCAGCATCGCCTCGGCCACCCTCTCTGGTTTCGTCACCCAGTTGCAGGGCCTGCTGCACCATCGCGCCGAGGCGCTGGCCGGACGGGTCTCCGAGAGCGCCACACGTGGGGCAGCGGAAATCGCCGACTACCTGATGTTGCAGCTTTGCAACCGCTACGAGCCGCTGCTGACACATTTCACCGGCACGCTCGGCCAGTTGCATCCCGAGACGTTCTACCAGGTCGCCGTCTCCCTCGCCGGGGAGCTGGCGACGTTCACCGAAACGCGCAAACGCCCGGCGGCCTTTCCGACCTATCGCCATGACGACCTGCAGGCGACGTTCCGCCCGGTGATGTCGGCACTGCGCCAGTCGCTGTCCGCCGTGCTGGAGCAGAACGCCGTACCGATCCCGTTGCAGGAGCGCAAGTTCGGCATCCGCGTCGGTCCGATCTCGGATCGTACGCTGGTTGCCAGCGCGACGTGGGTGCTCGCGGTCAAGGCACAGATGCCAGCCGAGGCGTTGCGGCGCGGCTTTCCCAACCTGGTGAAGATCGGCCCGGTCGAACAGATCCGCGAACTCATCAACGTGGCGCTGCCAGGTGTCGCGGTGCGCGCGTTGCCCGTGGCGCCGCGCCAACTGCCGTATTACGCCGGGACCACCTATTTCGAGCTGGACCGCAGCAGTCCCTACTGGGCGGCGCTCGCGCGGTCCGGCGGGATAGCGATCCACGTCACAGGCGACGTGCCCGGATTGGAAATAGAATGCTGGGCGATCAGGGGTTGACCGGGCCATGAGTGACGATCCCTTTGCCGAACCGAACGATTCCGAAGCCACCATGATCCGTCCGCGTCCGGGCGGGCGGGGCGCCGGCGCGGCAACACCGGCACCGCCCTCCGTGGGACGTGCGGCGATCGCGGTGCCGCTGGTCGGCGCCAACCGATTGGTCGCCGCGGCCGCGCCCGTGCTGGGCGCGGTCATCCGATTGACCACGGAACGCGGCCGCAACCCCGACCCGGAACGACTGAAGCGCGGCATGATTGAGGCGGTGCGCGAATTCGAGAGGCAGGCGCTGACGACCGGGCTCGATACGCAATCGCTGCGTGCCGCGCGCTACGCGCTATGTGCCACCGTCGACGACATGGTGCTCAGCACCCCCTGGGGTGCCGCCAGTTCCTGGACCGCGCAGAGCCTGACCAGCATCTTCCACAACGAGGTATCGGGCGGCGAGCGCTTCTTCGACATCCTCGAGCAGATGCAGCGCGATCTCGGCCGGCATGCCGAGGTGGTGGAGTTGATGTATATCTGCACCTCGCTCGGCTTCGAGGGGCGCTATCGCGTGATGCCGCGCGGCACCGCGGCGCTGACCGAGCTGCGCGACGGTGTGTATCGCACCATCCGCCAGCGCCGCGGTGAGTTCGAGCGCGACCTGTCGCCGCACTGGCGCGGTCTCGCGACCGGCTACAAGCCGCTCGGCCAGCGCATCCCGATCTGGATCCTTGCCGCCAGCACAGTCGGCCTCGCCTGCGTGATCTACGTGATATTCAATTTCCTGCTCGCCGCGTCGTCCGATCTCGCCTTCGCCGAACTGAACGGACTGCCGCCGCATGGCGCAATCAGCGTGCCGCACCCGGCCCTTGCCGCGCCTCCGCCGCCGCCGCCCCCACCGCCAGTGGTCGTCGCTGCCGGCACGACGACGACGACGATGAAGTTGCGCCAATTCCTCGCGCCCGAGATCAAGCAGGGCCTCGTCGTGGTGCTGGAGGACGCGCAGTCGATCACCGTCCGGCTGACCAACCGCAACATGTTCGGCTCCGGATCAGCCACGCTGAACGCCAGCTATCTGCCGCTGCTCGCGCGCATCGGCGAGGCGCTGAACGATGAGAAGGGCGGTGTTCTGGTCAACGGCTACACCGACAACCAGCCGATCCACACCGTGCAGTTTCCGTCCAACTGGCAGCTTTCGCAGGCGCGCGCGGATGCAGTGGCGAAGGTACTCGCCGCGCACACGGCAGACCCGAAGCGGGTGAAGGCCGTCGGCAAGGGCGACGGCGACCCGATCGCGCCTAACACCACACCCGAAGGGCGGCAGAGCAACCGTCGCACCGAGATCGTCGTGGTGAAGACCACGGTGGCACCATGAGGGGCCTGAGCGGCAGGATCTTCCGCAACCGCTGGGTCCGCACCTTCCTCGGCGCGCTCCTGCTGTCGGTCATCGTCTGGTTCTTCGGGCCGTTGCTGGGCTTCGGCTCATTGCACCCGCTGGACAGCGATCTGGCACGGATCATCGCCATCGCGGTGATCTTCGTCGGCTGGCTGGTCGAAAACCTGGTTCACCAGCTGCGCGCCGCTAAGCACGACAAGGATCTTGTCGACGGTGTCGCGGCGCAGGCGAAGGACCCCAACGAAACCGCGTCGGCCGAGGAAGTCGCGCTGCTGGCCGATCGCCTGAAGGAAGCGCTTGCCGCGCTCAAGAAAGCCAAACTGGGCCGCGGCTCGGGCGGCTATCTGTACCAGCTTCCATGGTACATGTTCATCGGGCCGCCCGGCGCCGGCAAGACCACGGCGTTGATCAATTGCGGTCTCAACTTCCCGCTGGCCGACAAGGATGGGCCGCACGGCATCGCCGGCGTCGGCGGCACCCGCAACTGCGACTGGTGGTTCACCGACCAGGCGGTGCTGATCGATTCCGCTGGGCGCTACACAACGCAGGACAGCAACAGCGCGGTCGATAGCTCCGCCTGGCTCGGCTTCCTGCGAATGCTCAAGCAGCATCGGCGCCGCCAGCCGCTGAATGGCGTGCTGGTGGTGATCAGCCTGTCCGATCTTGCCAGCCTGGGCGATGCCGAACGCCTCGCGCACGCCACCGCGATCCGCCGACGCATCCGTGAGCTGCACGACGAATTGGGCGTGCGGGTCCCGGTCTATGTGCTGTTCACCAAGGCGGACCTGATCGCCGGCTTCGTCGAATTCTTCGACACCCTGGGCAAGGAGGAGCGCGAGCAGGTCTGGGGCTTCACCCTGCCGCTCGACGACGGCAAGAATGAGGGTGGGTCGGTTGCCGGCTTCGCCGCCGAGTTCGACCTGCTGCTGGACCGCCTCAACGACCGGATGCTGGAACGGGTGCAGCAGGAGACCGACCTGCGGCGCCGCCGGCTGATCTGGGGCTTCCCACAGCAGATCGCGTCGCTGCGCGGCACCGCGGCCGAATTCCTCACCGAGATCTTCCGCCCAAGCCGGCTCGAAGCACGCCCGTTGCTGCGCGGCATCTATTTCACGTCAGGCACGCAGAACAGCACGCCGATCGATCGCCTGCTCGACGCGATGGCCGGGCAGTTCGGTTTGCAGCGCCAGGCGGTGGCGGCGTTCAGCGGCACCGGGCGAAGCTACTTTCTGGCGCGGCTGGTGCGCGAGGTCGTGTTCGGCGAGGCCGGCCTGGTCAGTCGCGATCCCAAGGTCGAGCGGCGCCAGCGCATCACGCATATCGCCGCCTATTCCACCGCGGCGATCGTCTTGCTGGCGCTGACGGGGGTTTGGACCGCCAGCTGGATCGGCAATCGCGGCATCATCGCCGACGTGGCGGCCACCTCAGCGCGCTACAACACACAGTATGCCGAGGTGCTGAAGCGCGATCCGCAGGACGCCGATCCGCAGGTCACCCTGGCGGCGCTCGACACACTGCGCAACATGCACGGCGGCTACGCCAACCGGACCAAGTCGGCGCCGCTGATGCTCACCTTTGGGCTCTACCAGGGCTACAAGCTCGGCGCGGCGGCGCAGGACAGCTACGATCGGGCGCTCAATGGCCTGCTGCTGCCGCGCCTGCTGGTCCTGCTGGAAAACCAGATGCAGGCCAATCTCGCCAAGCCCGAAATCCTCTATGAGGCGCTCAAGGTCTATCTGATCCTCGGACGGCTCGGCCCGATGGACGCGGACCTCGTCAAGCAGTGGCTAGGGGTCGCCATCGCGCTGCGCTATCCGGGCGAGGACGCGGAACCGGTGCGTAACGCGCTGGACGAAAACCTCCAGGCAATGCTGGAATATCCGCTCGAGCAAGTTGCTTTGAACGGCCCCCTGGTGGCGCAGGTGCGGGCCATCCTGACGCGCGAGCCACTCGCCGAATATGTCTACAACCGCATGCTGCGCAGTTCCCTGGTGCAGGGCTTGCCGGAGTGGACGGTGGCCGACAATTCCGGTCCCGGCGGCGGACGGGTATTCGCCCTGCGCGATGGCAAATCGCTCAACACGGGGGTTCCGGGCATCTTCACCTATGAAGGCTATCACACCGTCTTCATAACGCTGCTGCCGAGCGTGACCAAGGACGCCACCGAGAACGACTGGGTGCTCGGGCGCCAGCAGGCCGGCGGTATCGCGGGGTCGCTGGCCGAGATGGCCAAGCTGCGGCGCGATGTGCTGTCGCTGTACTTGGACGACTACACGCGGCGCTGGGATATGCTGCTCGCCAACATCGCGCTCAAGCCGTTTGCCAGCATCACGCAGGGGCTGGACGAACTTTATTTGCTGTCCGCACCCGACTCGCCGCTGCGCGACCTGCTGCAGGCAATCGACACCGAGACCCAGCTCAGCCGGCCGGCGGCAACCGACAAGGCACTCGGCGCGGTCCAGGGCAAGGCGGGCGCGGTCGGCAAGCAGCTCGGCGGATTTGGCGCCTACATGGCCCGCCAAGGCATGTCGCTCGAGCAGAACCAGGTGGTCAATATGCTTGGCACCGCGCTCGGCACCGGCCCGGACGGCAAGCCGGTCGAACCGGCGGCGCGGGTCGACGCGCATTTCAAGCAGTTCCACGACTTCGTCACCGGCAGCAAGGACAAGCCGGCGCAGCTCGAGGCGGTGATCGGCAGTATCCAGCAGATCTATGCGGGGATGAGCCAGGCGGCCAATGCGCCCAGCCAGGGGACCGCATTGCTCGCACAACTCGGCGCGAGCGGGGCAAGTGGCACCGGCGGGGCGGCCGCGCAACTGCAGACCGCGGCACAGGGGGCGCCGAAGCCGGTTGCCGACATGCTGCAATCGGTCTCGCAAAGCAGCAGTCAGGTGACTGCCAGCGGCGCCAGCGCGCAGCTCTCGGATGCCTGGAAATCCAAGGTCCTGCCGCTGTGCCAGGCGGCGTTCGACCGCTACCCGTTCATCGCCGGCAGCACGCAGGACGTGCCGCTGGACGACTTCGTCCATCTGCTCGGGCCGGGCGGACTGATGGATCAGTTCTTCGACCAGTACCTGAAATCGTTTATCGACACCAGCAAGATACCCTGGAAATGGCAGTCGCCCGACCACGTCAAGCTCGGCCTGGCAGAGGGCACGGTGCTGGAATTCCAGCGCGCCAGCGAGATCCGCGACGCGCTGTTCCCCACCGGCGGCACCCAGGTCTCGGTCAAGTTCCAGCTCACGCCGGTCTCCCTTGATGCCGGGCTGGCGCAGGTCAGCCTCGAGGCGGGCGGCGCGCGGCTGACCTACGCGCACGGTCCGCTCGAGCCGACCGCGATGGTGTGGCCGGCCAGCACCGGCAACACCCAGGTGCGCTTCACCGCCACCCCTGCCGGCGGCGGGTCCGCGACGGTGACCGAGGAGAACGGGCCGTGGGCACTGCTGCGCCTACTCGACGTGGCACATGTGACGCCAAGCGGCCAGCCGGACAAATTCCGCGTAACGTTCAGCGCGCCGGCGGGCAACGCTGTGTTTGACCTTAACGCGGCCAGTGTGCGCAACCCGTTCAGTATGACGGCGCTGCGCGCATTCCGTTGCCCGCCACAGCTATAAAGGAGCGGACCGAACCGTGTCGGGAGGAAGCAGCAGGGGCCCCAGCCAAGGCTACGTCACAATCACCATCGATCCGCATCCCGGAATCGACCTGCAATTGCACAGCCTGCATGCGACCGAGGAGCTGGGACGACCATTCGAGTACAACCTGGTGCTTTCCAGCGATAAGCCGACCCCCGATCTGACCTCCTGGCTTGGCGCGTCGGCAACACTGGGGATCACCCTGCCGGACAAGAGCAAGCGATACTTCAACGCCATTATCGCGCGCGCCGTCTATGACGGGCTGCAGGGCGGCGGGTACCGCTACCACCTGGAGCTGCGACCGTGGATCTGGCTGCTGTCGCGCCAGCAGAACTGCGTCATTTTTCAGAACGAGTCGGTGTGGGACATCATCAACAAAATATTCAGCACCGCCGGTTTCACCAAGCTCTCCGACAAGCGGCAGAACCAGGCCGGCAGCGAGGTGCTGGAGTATTGCGTGCAATACAACGAGTCGTCGTTGGACTTCGTCACAAGATTGATGGAGAAATACGGCATCTATTATTATTTCACCCACACCGAGACCGACCACACGCTGGTATTCGCCGATGATCCCAATTCACACACCGCCTTGAAAAAAGCGATCCCCTTCGTCTACCGGCAGACGCAATACACCACCGTCGACGATCACATCTGGGAGTGGACAGCCGACCAGCGCCTGCAGCCGGGGGCGGCGACGTTCAATGACTACAACTTCACGACGCCGTCTGCCGACCTGACGGCAAAGTCGACGCATCCGGCCAGCCACCCACACAGCAGCTTCGAGGTCTATGAGTTTCCCGGCCCCTACCAGGTCGTCGCGGACGGCACCAAGATCTCCGATATACGGATGCAGCGCTTCACCGCGCAGTCGCTGGTCCTGCGCGGCGTCAGCAATTCCCGGCTGATCAATACCGGTTGCAAGCTGACGATGTCGGGCTTCGCCGACGCCTCGCAGAACATCGAATACCTGGTGATCGGCGCCACCTACACGCTTGGCCAGGCCGAGGGCCTGCCGACCACCGACGGCAATATCGCCGACAGCTACGTCTGCCTGTTCCACGCGATCCCTGGCACCACCCCGTTCCAACTGGAAGAGAAAACGCGCTGGCCGCTGATGCATGGCCCGCAGACCGCCAAGGTGACCGGTGACTCGGGTGATGAGATCACTACCGATAAGTACGGCCGGATCAAGGTGAAGTTCCCCTGGGACCGCAGTAACGCGCCGGGTGGCAGCACGTCCTGTTGGATCAGGGTGGCGCAGATCTGGGCCGGCACGCAGTGGGGTGCGCTGTATACCCCGCGCGTCGGCCAGGAGGTCGTGGTCGACTTCCTGAACGGCAACCCGGACCGCCCCATCATCGTCGGCAGCGTCTACAACGCCACCAATATGCCGCCCGACACGCTGCCGGACAACAAGACGAAGTCGGACATCAAGACCAACTCCTCCCTCGGCGGCGGCGGCTACAACCAATTGCGTTTCGAGGACAAGAAGGGTTCCGAGGAGGTCTACTTCCAGGCAGAGAAAGACTACAACAAGCTGGTCAAGAACAACGAGACCGTTACCATCGACAAGGGCAACCGCTCCATCACCCTCAACACAGGCAATAATTCGCTCACCGTCTCCAAGGGGGACAACTCGGTCACCGTCTCCGAGGGCAACAACTCGCTGACCGTCTCGCAGAAGAACAACTCGGTCACCGTCTCGCAGGGCAACGACAGCCTGACCGTCTCGCAGGGAAATCACTCCATAACCGTAACGACAGGAACCAGCACCGTCGATGCCGGACAGTCGATCACGCTGAAGGTCGGATCGAACAGCATCGTCATCAGCACCTCCGGCATCACCCTCACCGGCGGCACGATCAGCGTGAGCGCAACGGAATCCATGAGTGCCAATGGCGGCGGCAGCATGACGCTGCAGGCTGGCGAGATCTCGATCAACTAACGTGGCAACCAGCGTGGTAGATGAATTGGCAACTGACAGGCGCACCGAATTGGCAATCGAAGGAGGCAGCTAAGCACGGCATGGCGAGCGAGCAGGCAGCAGCCGACAGTGATTTCACCATATTGATTAAGCGTGCGCCGACGCCGCGCCCCGCTCCGGTGGCGCTCGCCGAGGCGGCGTCACTCGCCGAGCCACCGCCCAACGCGCCGGTGCCGCGCGCCGAGCCGCCGGGCCAGGCCGCGCTGCGCGAACTCGCGCGCCGCGCGCCGCGCTACGCCAGCTTCATCGGCAATAATGATGTACGGCGCTCGCTCGAAAGCATCGTCGCCGAGATCGACCGTCAGCTTGCCGCGCAGATCAATCTCATCCTGCACCATCCGGAATTTCAGCAGATCGAAGCCTCCTGGCGTGGCGTGCGATTCCTGGTCGACTCCACCCAGACCGGCCCGCTGCTGAAGATCAAGCTGCTCGACATCTCGAAGCGCGAGCTGCACCGCAGCTTGCGCAAATTCCACGGCACCGCATGGGACCAAAGCCCGCTGTTTCGCCGGGTCTATGAGGAGGAGTTCGGCCAGCTCGGCGGCGAACCCTATGGCGTGCTGATCGGCGACTACGAATTCGACCACCGGCCCGAGGACGTCCAGTTGCTCGGCCTGGTGGCGCAGGTCGCGGCGGCCGCACATACGCCGTTCATCGCCGCCGCGGCGCCGAGCGTCATGCAGATGGACACCTGGGCCGAGCTGGCCAATCCGCGCGATCTGACGCGGATCTTCCAGACCCCGGAATACACCGCCTGGCGCAGTCTGCGCGACGGCGAGGACACCCGTTATCTCGGTCTCTGCCTGCCGCGCTTCCTCGCCCGCCTGCCCTATGGCGCGCGGACCGATCCGACCGAGGGCTTCGACTTCGAGGAGCAGGTCGAGGGCCCGGACGGACGGCGCTATCTGTGGACCAACGCTGCCTATGCGATGGGCGCGAACATTACCCGTGCGTTCGACCTTTACGCATGGTGCGTGCAGATCCGCGGAGTCGACACCGGGGGCGCGGTGGACGGGCTGCCGGTGCTCACCTTCCCGACCGCCGACGGCGACGTCGACCGGCGCTGCTCGACCGAAATCGCGCTGAGCGAGCGGCGCGAGGCGGAGCTGTCCCGCAACGGCTTCATCCCGCTGGTGCATCGCAAAGGCTCCGATTTCGCGGCGTTCATCAGTGTGCCGTCGTTGCAAAAGCCGCAGGAATATGCAGATCCGGCGGCTACCGTGAATGCTGCTGTCTCCTCACGCCTGCCCTACTTGTTCGCCTGCTGCCGTTTCGCGCACTATCTGAAATGCATGGTACGCGACAAGATCGGCGGCTCGATGAATCGCAGCCAGTTGCAGGGGTGGCTGCGGCGCTGGCTGAACCGCTATGTCGACGGCATGCCCAACGACTCGGACGAGGAATGGAAGGCAACCCATCCGCTGATTGAGGCCGACGTGACACTGGAGGGCAAGGATGATGCCCCGGGCTACTACGACGCACGAATCTTCCTGCGCCCGCATTTCCAGATGGAGGGCCTGACCGCCTCGCTGCGCCTGGTGTCGCGGGTGCCTGCGCAATGATCATGGCGGCGCGGCGGACTGCCTGCTGACAGCTAAACTGGTAAGAAGGAGGCGAGCATGGCCGACAAGAACACCGATATACTGATGTACATCAGGGACGGCTCGGACGCGGTCGCAGCCGAGGGGCAATCGGAGATCGACACCGACGATGATTTCATGGCGGGATTTAAGAAGGGTCAGTTCTTCGAGATCGAAGATTTCGATTTCGGCATCCAGGCGGTAGATACCGATTCCGCTGCGGTAGCCGTGAAACGGTCGTCCGACAACGACCAAAACGCCCCCGACCAGACCAAGGCAAAGACCGGGCAGTTCGCGAAATGGATCCAGAATAAAACCGTCTCTCTGGACGCGGGTAACTATCCGATCGAGATGTCGCCGTTCCAGTTCACCCGGCAGCTCGACATTGCCTCACCGCTGCTGTTCCAGAGGTGCTTCCAGACAAAGCCGTACAATTCCGCGGCGCTGGTGATGCGCAAGGTGGGCGACAGTCTGTACGGCGAGAAGTCGAAAATAGCCGCCCTCCCGTTTCTGCGTATCGATTTCGTGACAATACTGCTCACAAAGATCGACTGGGACGTCGCCGAGGTGGTCAAGGAGAAGTGCACGTTCGTCTGCCGCCAAGTCTCGGTGAAGTACCGGCAGCAGGCTTCCGCGGGCTATGACGTGAAGGAGACCGGCGGCATGAAATTGTCGTTGGTGAAGGCGACGTAATAAGATAGAATCGAAACAAAACGGTTGAAGGTTTTGTCGTGCGGCGGGTGGCAGCCTGCCGGCAGCTGAACTTGCAACAAGGCGGCGAGCATGGCCGAAAAAGGCGTCGATATATTGATGTATATCAAGGATTGCTCCAACGGGATCGAGGGCGAGGGGCTGTCGGAAATCGACACCGAAGATGATTTCATGGCCGGGTTCAAAAAGGGGCAGTTCTTCGAAATCGACAGCTTCGATTTCGGCATCCAGGCGGTAGACACCGATTCCGCCGCAAAAGCCGCGACAATAACGACCGGCGACGACTCGCACGCCACCGACAAGACCAAGCCGAAGACCGGGCAGTTCGCGAAATGGATCCAGAATAAAACCGTCTCGATGGACGGCAACGGCTATCCGATCGAAATGTCGCCGTTCCGGTTCTCCCGGCAGATCGACATTGCCTCGCCGCTGCTGTTCCAGAGGTGCTTTTTTGACCAAGCCGGACAATTCCGCGGCGGTGGTGATGCGCAGAGCAGGCGGGCTGCAATTCGGTGACGATCTGAACATTTCCGATCTGCCTTCCTTCGAATATTTCGCAACCCTCCTGATCACCAAGATCGACTGGGACGCCACCGAGATCGTGAAGGAGAAGTGCACGTTCGCCTGCCGCGGGGTCTCGGTCAAATACCGCCAGCAGGCTCACGCAGGCCACGGCACAAAGGAGACCGGCGGCATGAAATTGTCGCTGGTGAAGGCTACGTCGTAGAACCCTGATCGAAACGAAAACCGGTTGACGGCCTTGCCGCTGCGACCGCCTGCCGCGCCGGCCCCGGATGGACGCGGCCAGCGTGACGGGTGGTTTCCGGACTACGCCGCCGCCAGCGCGCGCGCAATCTTCGCCGCGTCGCAGCCCGAGCTGCAGGGCGACGGCAGCACCGCGGTGATGCCGAGCGCCGCGTGGAGCTGGGCCACGAACGCGCAAGTCGGCAGCCCGATGTGAACCGCCGCGATCATCTGCGGCACCTGCCAGTTCAAGGATGCCATCGCGTGCGCCTGCATCGACGCCTGGATCACCGCGCTGGTCGCGAAGCTGGTCGGGACGACCGGCAGCTTGGGCAGCAGTGACAGCAGCAGCGCAAGCAGGTTCGGCAGTGTGACACTGAGCCCGAACCGTGCCGATAGCGAGGTCATCAGCGCGGCGAGCCGCGCCTGCACACGGAGCTGAATCGCCGGGAAGCCCAACCTCAACGGACTGACACCGAGGCCGAGGCTGAGCTGCAACTGCGCCACTGCCGAGAGCGCCGCGGTCAGGCTCATCATGAGCTCCGGGGCGACCAGCGCCGGCAGTGACAGCCTGGCCAGCACCCGCAGCGCCGCGGCCAGCTCCGCGGTCGCCGACAGGCTGAGATTGAGCTGCGCGGTGGCGGCGATCATCGGGCACAGTGCGCGCAGCAGCGCGAGCAGGCTGGTCCAGCGCGGCATCGGAATGCCGCCCGGCACGGTCAGGGCCATCATCATGCCCGCGGATGGCATCAGAAGCCCGGCGGACAGCGCGAGACTGACCTGGTCGATCGCGGAATTCAGCGCGGCAAGCTGAAGCCATCCCAGCGGATTGAAGTTGATATGGGCCATCGCCGACAGCCTTGCGTTCAAGGTTGCCACGATCCGCGCCATCGCCATGGCCTGACCCGGGATCAGCAGGTCGATGCCGAATTGCGCAAGCACCTGCGCCCGCAACGATGCCATCGCCGAGATCGTCGCCACCGCCTGCGCATTGAGCCTCAGTTGCGGCAGCGGCAGCGCCAGCCAGGCCGGGTCCGGCACCCAGGGTTCGGCCGGCAGCCCGGCGGCGTTCAGGTAGGCCTGCAGGCCAAGCGCGACATTCGCGCCGGGCAGCGCGAGCGAGGCCGAGATGTTGAGACTTGGCAGCGCCAGCGTCAGCGCACCCGTGGTCGCGTGGCAGAAACAGCCCATCAGCACCCCCTTGTCGGCGCAGCATACCGGCGCGCCCAACACAAGTCGCGCCCACACCGCACCCTGCCGGCGACACAGCCAGAGTAAGCGCGGCGTGGCCGGAATCGGGACAGCAGCCGCGGACAAATCGGTGAATTCTTTCACCGTCGCAGCATCGTATCCACGTAGGACGGAAAAGCGAAGTGCCTTTCGCCGTCATGGCCGCTCCGCCAATACCGGGGGGTATTCGTCCGATGGGTACATGACCAACGTGCGAAAACCCGTTGGCGCGGCAAGGATCAAGCCAACACCCGCGAGAGTTTGAGAAATGCGGGCTGGCGACGAAACGATGCGCCAGTCGGCCCGCCGCACGCCCGGCTTATGATACGCGCGTGAGTGGCCGAGGGGCGGGTCCGTGCTGGTCCCAGACCAAGACACGATCCAATTCGCGCCCGGCGCTTTCCAATCACGCGGACGCGCGCGATTGTGACGCCCGGACGACACGCCTGGGAAGGATCTCCGATGACCACAAGCGATTGGCGGACGCGCGCGGGCGCGACCTTCGTGTGCGAAAAGCGGCCGGCACACGGCGCGCGCGGCATGGTGGTGACCAACCATCCGCTGGCCACCGCAGCCGGCGCCGAGATGCTGGCCGCCGGCGGCAACGCGATCGATGCCGCGATCGCCGCGCTCTTCACGCTGAGTGTGGTGGAGCCGATGATGGTTGGCATCCTGGGCGGCGGCATGGCGCATATCCGCCTGGCCGACGGCACCCACACGGTCATCGACGGTCAGAGCACCGCACCGCTTGCCACCGGCCCAACAATCTACACGCCCGATCCGAATGCGCCGCCCGGCACTATGGAAACGATCGGCCGCAAGAACGCCGTCGGCCCGACCGCGGTCGCAGCGCCCGGCAACCTCATGGGCTGGTGCGAGGCTTTGGCGCGCTTCGGCAGCTTTCCGCTGGCCGACGTGATGGAGCCGGCCATCCGCCACGCCTCACGCGGGTTCCGCGTGACGCAATACCTGTGCGAGTGCGTCGCCGACAGCGCCGCGGACCTGGCGTGCGATGCCGAAATCGCCGCGCTCTATCTGCCCGGCGGCACGCCGATCACGCCAGGGGCGCGACTGGTCACCAGCGCCTATGCCGAAACGTTACGTACAATCGCCAAGGAAGGCCCCGCGCTGCTGTATGGCGGCGCGTTCGGCCAGCACTACGCGGCGCACATGGCGCGCAGCGGCGGTTACCTCTCGATGCAGGACCTGACGGAATATCGCACCATCACGCGCGAGGCGCTGCGCGGCACCTATCGCGGCTTCGAGATCGTCGGCCCGCCGCCGCCGTCATCCGGCCCGCTGCACATCATCCAAATGCTGAACATCCTGGAGGAGTACGACATCGGCGCGCTCGGTTTCGCCACCGCACCAACGCTGCACCTGCTGGCCGAGGCCTTGAAGATTGCCTTCGCCGATCGCGCCGCCGCGACCGCCGACCCGGCGTTCGTGCAGGTGCCGGTGGCCAGGCTGCTGTCGAAGTCCTACGCGGCGGAACGGCGCGCACGTATCGACCGCAGCCGCGCGCAAGCCTGGACCGCCGGCGTCGCGCCCGGCGAGTCGTCGCACACCACGCACCTGACCGCAGCCGACGCGACGGGCAACATCGTCGCCAGCACGCAGACGATCAACTCATTGTTCGGCGCGCGGTATATCGTTCCGGGTACAGGTGTGATCCCGAACAACTACATGTTCGTGTTCGATCCGCGGCCGGGTCGGGCGAGTTCCGTGCAGCCGGGCAAGCGGATCACATCATCGATGGCGCCGGTGATCGTGCTGAAGCATGGCAAGCCCGTCTACGCGCTGGGTCTGCCCGGTGGCCTGCGCATCTTCCCTTCCGTCATGCAGGCGCTGTCGAACCTGATCGATCACGGCATGACTTTGCAGGAAGCGGTGGAGGCCCCGCGCATCTGGACCCAAGGTCACGCGCTGGAGGTGGAAACATCGGTTCCCGGCGACGTAGTGCGTGCACTGCGCGACATGGGCCACGACGTCGCCATGGTGGGCAACGTCGCCGGCGGCATGAACGCGATCCAGTTCCATCCTGACAGCGGAATGACCGGTGCCGCCTGCTGGCGGGCCGACGGCACACCGATCGGGCTTGGCGGCGGCCATGCCCGCCAGGGGGTTCGCTTTCGCCCAGAGGCGCGCCGCTGACCGGACTAAGTCCGCGGCGAAGGATCGCTGATTCTTTCACCTCTTCCTCCGGGAGAGGTCGGAGCGCGTCAGCGCTCCGGGTGAGGGTCGCGCCCGGAATTCGGTCATTGGTACCTGTCGCCGCACCCTCACCCGCCGCGTCGCGGCGACCTCTCCCAGCGGGAGAGATAAAATAGCGCGGGACCTAAAGCCGTTACTTCAACGCCAATGGGACACTGCCCGCAACCGCAGCTATACGTCGCGCAGCCGGCACGAAAGCGGACCGTGCCGTCACCCTCCCGCGCGCCGGCGTTGCACCGCAGCACGCACCAGCGTCAGCCGGTCATTGCCGAAATACATGTCGTTGCCGTCAACGAAGATCGTCGGTGAACCGAACCCGCCTCGGTCGATCAGCTCCTGCGTGTTGGCGCGTAGCCGTGCCTTGATCTCCGGCGCCTCGACGGCGGCGAGGAAACCTTCGGGATCGACGCCGACCTGGCGGCAAATCCCAGCCAGCACCACGGCGCGTGAAATATCAAGATCGTCGCCCCAATACGCCTCGAACACCGCGCGCGCGAACGGCACCAGCTTGCCTTCCGGCTCCAGCACCAGACAGCCTCGCATCGCCTTCACGCTGTTAACCGGAAAGACGGTCGGCGGATAAGTGATGCGCAGCCCCGCCTCCTTCGCCCAATCCTGTAGATCCTTTTTCATGTACGCCTGCTTGGCCGGCACTGGATGGTCACGCGACGCGTGCACGCTGGGATTGATCGCGCTGAACACCCCGCCGACCAGGATCGGGCGCCAGGCAATCTCCGCCCCAAACTCGCGCGCCGTCGCGGGCAGATTGTGAAACGCCAGATAGGTCCAGGGACTTGAGCAATCGAAGAAGCACTCGATCTCGGTCATCACAGCCTCCCTCCGACAACGCCCGCATGCAGGTCGCGAAATCCCGTCTTCCCTCCCCTCCCCTTTCGATGTCGATGATCCGATCATTGGTGACCGGATCATCGATGGCAACATCAGCCGCCGAACCGAGCCAGGCAGGGGCAAAATCCCCTGGCGGCTTTCAGGGCGGCGCCCTGACCTTGATTCCCTCAAGCAATGACCCTGGATGCGGCACCAGCGCGGCGGCGCGTTCGTTTCGCCGCCACAGCAGTCCGACACTGCCGACCACCACCAGCCCGCTCAACGCCATCATATCGACGGCAATGAGCGGGCCAAGCTGGCCGGCGATAGCGCCAATCAGCAGGATGCCCAACGGTCCCATGCCGATACACGCGGTCAGCAGCCCCATCAAGCGCGAGCGCACATGGGGCGGCGCGTGCATCACGATCAGCGAGGTCTGCATGTTGGAGAATGCCGCGGAGCCGATCCCGCCGATTGTCAGCAGCGCGAAGGCGACTGCGAAGTTTGGTGACAGTGGCATCAACGCGACGCACGCCATGAACAATAGCGAGCCACCGACCATCAGCACGCGGCCGCTGCCGGGTGGGTCGCCGCTGGCCAGGCGCAGACCGCCGAGCAGTGCACCGAACGCCTCCGCAGCTGCCAACACGCCCACGAGCGTCGGCGAAACCATGAAGTGCTGCCGGCCGATCGGTGCGAGCAACGCCGAATAGGAGAAGCCGAGCAGGTTCATGGTCATGGTCACCAGGAGCACGCCGGCGATCACGACGTGCCCACGCGCGAATGCCAGTCCTTCCGCCAGCTCCCGCGGTACCTGCGCGAGCACGATCGGACGCGTCGCCTGCCGGTAGTGCAAACCAGCGCTGAGCACGGCCGCGCACAGAAACACCGCGGCGGACACAGCAAAGGCGCCGGCCAATCCGGCCAGTTGATACATCGCACCGGCAACGACCGGGCCAACCATGCGGGTCACCGAATTGGTTACCGTATCCAGTGCCAACGCGCGCGGCACCAGCGCGCCCTCTACGCATTCGCCCACCATGCGCCGCCGCGTCGCCATCTCGGTGGACCATACCGTGCCGGCAACCAGTGCCGCGGCGGCGACGTGCCATGGCCGCGCCAGGCCGAGACAGCCGAGCACCGCCACCGTTGCCGAAGCGCAAGCGGTAACGATCTGTCCGGCCACCAACACATGCTTGCGGTTCACCGCCTCCGACATCACACCGGAGAAGGCTCCCAGCAGGAACATCGGCATGGTGCGCGTTGCCGTGACGATCGCCACCGCAAGGCCCGAGCCGGTGACGTCCAGCGTGAACAGCGCTGCGGCCAGCACCTCGAACGAGCGCATCGAATTGGCACAGCCGCCGATCGCCCACAGGCGCAGGAACGATGGGGCAGCCATCAGCGCCCGGAGCCGGTTGCCGGGGGGCGCACGATCGGTGACCAGAGCCGTCTCCTCCGTCTCGCCTGCCTGGTTGGGGTTGGCAGGTCGCGGCGGGGCGCAAGTGGACCGGCGCGCCGCCAGCCGGTATGATGGCGCCCAATTTACCGATCCGGCAAAGAGGAGCTCCAAGGGATGAACGACACTATGGCGATGCCGCACTTCGACCGGACGGCCGAGGACCTTGGCAACATCGTCGAGCTCGGCCATGTCAACGTGACCGTGCCGGACCAGACCAAGGCGACGGCCTTCTACCTGATGGGGCTCGGCCTGACGCGCGATCCGTATCTGATGGCGGGTCTCGACAACATGTGGGTCAATGTCGGGCGCGGCCAGTTCCACCTGCCGTCGCGCGCGCCGCAGGTGGTGCGCGGCACCACAGCGCTGGTGCTGCCGGACCTGGCGGCGCTGTTGAAGCGGCTGGATCACGTGCAGAAGTATCTCGAAGGCACGCAGTTCAGCTTCCGTGAGGTGGGCGACGTGGTGGAAACCACCTGCCCGTGGGGCAACCACATCCGCGTGCACGCGCCCGATCCGGCGCGGTTCGGCCAGATGCGCGTGGGCATGCCGTACGTCGAGTTCGACATTCCCGCCAAGAGCGACCTGCACGCGATCGCGCGGTTCTACCAGGAAATCCTCGGTGGCATCGCCGGCGTCGCAACGGACGACCGCGGCGAGTATGCCTGGGCCAGCATGTCGGCCGACAGCAAGGTGACGTATCGCCACACAAAGAAGAAGCTGCCGGAATATGACGGGCATCACATCCAGATCACGCTCGCGGACTTCTCCGGCCCGCACAAGAAGCTGGCCGAGCGCGGACTGATCAGCGAGGAAAGCGATCAGCACCAGTACCGCTTCCTGGATATCGTCGATGTGGACACCAACAAGCCGATCTTCCGCATCGAGCACGAGACCCGCAGCATGCGGCATCCGATGTTCAACCGGACCTTCGTGAACCGGAACCCGGAGATAAACAACCGCAACTTCGTTCCGGGTTATGAGGTCGGGGTCTGGGCGCTGAATTGACGCCAAGTCGACGGCGAGGCGTCATGGCCGGCCCCCGCGTCGGCCCGCAGGGCCGCGCGAGGACAGGCTTCGGCCGGCCATCCACGACTTGAGGGTTCAGCAAAGACAACTGTGGATGGCCGGACTGCGCCGGCCATGACGGGCCACCACGGAGAGAACCAATGCAAATCGGCGTGATCGGCCTCGGCCGCATGGGCGGCAACATCGTGCGGCGCCTGACGCGGGCGGGGCATTCGTGCGTGGTCTACGACGCCAACCCGGCGACCGCGCAGGCATTGGGCGGCGAAGGCGCCACCCCGGCCGCGTCCGTGGCAGACCTGGTCAGCAAACTTGCCGGAACCCCACGCACCGTCTGGGTGATGCTGCCGGCGGGCAAGATCACCGAGGCGACCGTCAACGAACTCGGCGGCCTGCTGGCCAAGGGCGACAACATCATCGATGGCGGCAACGCCTATTACAAGGACGACATCCGCCGCGGCAAGGCGCTGGCGGCACAGGGCATCTACTATCTCGATTGCGGAACATCTGGCGGCGTCTGGGGCTTGCAACGCGGCTACTGCCTGATGATCGGGGGCGATGACATCGCGGTGCGCCACCTCGATCCAATCTTCGCCGCGTTGGCACCTGGCGTTGGCACGGTCCCACGCACCGACGGGCGCGAGGGACGCGATCCGCGCGTCGAACAAGGCTATCTGCATGCCGGGCCGACCGGGGCCGGGCATTTCGTGAAGATGATCCACAATGGTATCGAATACGGCATGATGCAGGCAATGGCAGAGGGTTTCGACATCCTGCGCAACCGCGGATCGGACAAGCTGCCGGTCGAC
Source organism: Acetobacteraceae bacterium (assembly GCA_035696165.1). GTDB lineage: Bacteria > Pseudomonadota > Alphaproteobacteria > Acetobacterales > Acetobacteraceae > Palsa-883. The sequence continues at coordinate 53,095 of DASRQX010000019.1, forward strand.
GAGCGTTTCGAGCTGAACATTCCAGACATCGCCGAGGTGTGGCGGCGCGGGTCGGTGGTGACCTCCTGGCTGCTCGATCTGACAGCGGAGGCGCTGGCGCGCGACGCAGCGCTAGAGCACTTCTCCGGCAATGTCGAGGATTCCGGCGAGGGCCGATGGACCGTCGAGGCGGCGATCGAGGAAGCAGTGCCGGCCGACGTGCTTGCGGCGTCTTTGTTCGTGCGTTTCCGCTCGCGGCAAACCCACACCTTCGCTGAAAAAATCCTGTCAGCAATGCGGTTCGGTTTCGGCGGCCATGTGGAGCAGGCCGCGAAGCCGCCGGCATGACGATCGTCGTAATGATGGGGGTCTCCGGATCCGGCAAGACCACCATTGCAACGAAGCTTGCGGAACGGTTTGGCTGGCAGGCGCTGGAGGGAGACAAGCTGCACCCGCCGGCCAACATCGAAAAGATGAAGGCGGGCAAGCCGCTAGATGACGACGATCGCTGGCCATGGCTTCGCGCCATCGCCAGCGCGATCGACGAATGGCGGGCGGCCGGCGTGTCCGGCGTCGTCGCGTGTTCGGCGTTGAAGCGATCCTATCGCGACATCCTGATCGGACCGCGGAAGGATGTGGTACTGGTCTATTTGCAGGGTTCGCACCAGTTGATCGCCACAAGGATGGCAGCGCGGCATGGCCACTTCATGCCGACCGGCTTGCTCGACAGCCAGTTCCAAACGTTGGAGGAGCCAGACGAGACGGAGCACCCGATCGTGGTGTCGATCGCGCCGGAACCTGACGCGATCGTGGACGCAATTGTCGAAAAGCTGAGACAGTGGAAAGGTCTTTCATGACCAATAGCTTCGCGATCTATCCGAGCCTGAGAGACCGCGTGGTGTTCATCACCGGGGGCGCCAGCGGCATCGGCGCGGAGCATGTGCGCCAGTTCGCCGCGCAAGGCGCGCGAGTGGCGTTCGTCGATATCGCCGACGGTGCGGCGGCAGAGGTAATGGCGGCGATCGGCGACGCCGGTCATCCGACGCCGTTCTATCAGCATTGCGACCTGACCGATATTCCGGCAATGCAACGGGTGATCGCCACGGTCGCGAAGCAGCTCGGGCCGATCACCGTGCTGGTGAACAACGCCGCCAACGACCAGCGCCACGACTACAAGGACGTAACGGTGGCGTATTGGGATGAGCGCCAGGCGGTCAATCTGCGCCACCAGTTCTTCGCCATCCAGGCGGTGGCGCCGATGATGCGCGAAGCGGGCGGCGGCTCGATCATCAATTTCGGCTCGATCTCCTGGCACGCCAATACGGGCGGCATGCCGGCCTACACCACGGCGAAAGCGGGCGTCGAGGGCCTGACCAAAGGCATGGCACGCGATCTCGGCAGCGACCGCATAAGGGTCAACTGCGTAATTCCTGGCTGGGTGATGACCGAGCGGCAGATCAAGCTGTGGCTGACGCCGGAGGGTGAAAAGAACCTGTTGCAGATGCAGTGCCTGAAGGAAAAGCTGATGGCCGCCGACCTGACACGGATGGTCCTGTGGCTGGCGTCCGACGACAGCCGCCTGTGCACCAGCCAACTCTGGGTGGTGGACGCCGGCCGGCTGTAGGCCGGCTGGTGGTCGTGTGATCTACGCGGCGTTCTGGGACCGCTATCTGCGCGCGCATAGCCGGAGGTCGACACGCTGCCTGCACTATCTAGGCAGCCTGCTGGCGCTCGCCGCAATGATTTTAGCAGTGTGGGACTGGCGGTTCCTGATCGCAGCTCCGGTGATCGGGGATGGTTTCGCTTGCGCCGCGCATGTCGGCGTGGAGCACAATCGCCCCGAAACATTCGGCCACCCATTGTGGTCGCTGTTCAGCGATTTCCGCATGCTGGCTCTGGCGGCGTCCGGCCGGCTCGGTCGGCACCTGCGCCGCGCCAGCTTGCGGTAGCCGGCCGCCATCGAAGCCGCTAGGATTCGCCCCGCGAACCGAAAGGGAAACGATCATCATGTGGGAACCGAGCCAGCGCTATCCCGATCCGGCCGTGCGCGTGCTGCATCCGGATTTCAACAAGTACCGGCTGCAACTGGCCTCGATCGACAAGCTCGCCGATGGCTGCCGCTGGTCGGAGGGTCCCGTATGGTTCGGCGACGGCCGCTATGTGTTGTGGAGCGACATACCGAACAATCGCATTATGAAATGGGAGGAAGAGACCGGCGCGGTCACCACCTTCCGCAAGCCATCGAACAACGCCAACGGCAACACGCGCGACCGCCAGGGGCGGCTGGTGACCTGCGAGCATGACGCGCGTCGCGTCACCCGCACGGAAATTGATGGCAGTATCACGGTGTTGGCCGATGCCTACAACGGCAAGAAGCTGAATTCGCCGAACGATGTGGTGGTGAAGTCGGATGGCTCCGTGTGGTTCACCGACCCGCAGTTCGGCATCTTGGGCTACTACGAGGGCCACAAGGCCGTGTCGGAGACCGCGCCCGCCGTGTACCGGCTGGACGGCCGCACCGGCGCACTGAGCATGGTCGCGGATGACATTCCGGGACCGAATGGGTTGGCGTTTTCGCCGGACGAGTCGAAGCTGCACGTCGTCGCCTCCCGCGGGGCACCAAACCGGCTGATCCTCACCTACGACGTGACCGAAAACGGAACAAAACTGGCCAACGGCAAGACGTTGATCGATGCCGGGCCAGGATCGCCGGACGGGTTCCGGGTCGATGTCGACGGCAATCTCTGGTGCGGCTGGGGCACGGGCGATGACGAGTTGGACGGCGTGCGCGTGTTCACGCCGGGTGGCGATCCGATCGGGCACATCGGCCTGCCCGAACGCTGCGCCAACCTGTGCTTTGGCGGGCGCTATCGCAACAGATTGTTCATGGCAGCGAGCCATGGTTTGTACGCGCTGTACGTAAATACGCAGGGCGCGCCCGGCGGCTGACGCATGACGTGACTCAGTTTCATATCGCCAAGGCCGCGCTTGACCCGGCGATCCACGCACCGCTGGTGCCACAACTGACGCATCGGTCGAGCCCGGCCATCACGATGACGCAACGGCGCTCACCGATCCGACCCGCCACAGCTACGCGCTGTGGCAGTTGGATCGATGCGCCACCGGCAGGATGAGGGACAGAACAGGATGGATGCCACGCTGGAACGGAGGGGCGCGCCGAGGCTGTTCTACCAGGTCGAAGGCACCCCAATCGAAGGAGCCAACCCGGCGGTGATGCTGATCCACGGCGTCGGCGCCGATGGATCGAGCTGGGACGAGATCATTCCGGCACTGGCCCAGCGATTCACCGCAATACGGCTGGACCTGCGCGGACACGGCCGATCGGGCAACGTCAATGGAGCGTTGGCACTGGACGACTTCGCGCGCGACGTGGTGGACGTGATGACCGCCGCGGGCGTGCCGCGAGCACATGTGGTTGGCTTCTCCCTGGGCGGAATGATCGCACAGGCCCTCGCACTCGATTATGCGGCACGCGTGAATCGCCTCGTGCTGCTGAGCGCGGTCGCGGGCCGCACGGGGCAGGAGCGTGCGCGGGTGCGCGAACGCCTGGAGATCCTGCGCACACAAGGCATCGCAGCGATCACCGGCGCCGCGCAGGATCGATGGTTTACCGCCGGCTTCATCGAGCGCCATCCGGAACTGGTGCGGCAGCGGATGGAGCAGTTGCAGCGCAACCATGCGCCGTCCTACGCAGCGGCATACACGGTGTTTTCCACCAGCGATCTCGGCGAGCGGCTGCATGCGATCCGCCGGCCCACGCTGGTGGCGACAGGCGAGCACGATGCCGGGTCGAACACGCGCATGGCCCAGTTCATGCAATCGCAGATCCCGGGCGCGCAGTTGCGGATTCTGCCGGAGCTAAAGCACAGCGTACTGGTTGAGGCGCCGGACACGATCGCCGAGATGCTCCTGGAATTTCTGGCGTAGGGCGGAAAAGCAAAGCGCCTTCCGCCGACGTAGGCCAGCGGAAGGCGCCACGCGTTTCCGACCTACGCGTTGCGTCCGCCGTAGCGGCGCACTCGCAGATCAGCCTGCGCCTTGTGCCCGGCGAAATTCTCAATCGCGCAAAGCCGCGAGCAGTATTCGCCGATCATTGCGCTCGCGGCTGGGGTGACCTCCTGGTAGGTAACGGTCTTCAGGAATTTTCCCACCCACAGCCCGCCAGTGTAACGCGCGGCACGCTTGGTCGGCAGCGTGTGGTTGGTGCCGATCACCTTGTCGCCATACGCAACGTTGGTCTCCTGGCCGAGAAACAACGACCCGTAGTTCCGCATCCGGTCCAGGAACCAGCGCGGCTCGCGCGTAAGCACCTGCACATGCTCGGACGCGATGCGGTCCGCCTCTTCCAACATCTCCCCGTCCGTATCGCACAGAATTACCTGGCCGTAATCGCGCCAGGCGACGCCGGCGATATGCGCGGTCTCCAACACCCGCAACTGACGAGCTATCTCCGCCGCAATCCCCTCGGCGATGCGCGTCGACGTGGTGATCAGTACCGCCGGCGAGGTCGGGCCGTGCTCCGCCTGGCCCAGCAGGTCGGTCGCACACATTTCTACATCCGTGGTGTCGTCTGCGATGATCAGCGTCTCGGTCGGCCCGGCCAGCAGATCGATGCCGACGCGCCCGAACAGTTGACGTTTCGCTTCCGCGACATACGCATTCCCCGGGCCCACCAGCATGTCCACCGGCGCAATGGACGCAGTGCCGAGTGCCATCGCCGCCACCGCCTGTACGCCGCCCAACAGGTAGATCTCATCGGCGCCGCCCAACGCCATCGCCGCGACCGTGGCCGCCGGCAGTTCACCATTCAACGGCGGGGTGCAGGCAATCACCCGCTCCACACCGGCAACCTTCGCCGTCACGACGCTCATGTGCGCGCTGGCAACCATTGGATAGCGCCCGCCGGGAACATAGCAGCCGACGCTGGCGACGGGGATGTTCTTGTGCCCCAGCTGCACGCCGGGCAGCGTTTCGACCTCCACGTCACGCAGGGCGGCACGCTGCACCTGCGCAAAGTGACGGATCTGCGCCTGGGCGAACCTGATGTCGTCGATCACCTGCGCGGGCAGGCTGCCGATCAGCGTATCGATCTGCTCGCGTGACAGACGGAAATCCGCCGGCGCCCATTTGTCGAATTTCTCCGACAGCTCGCGCACGGCGACATCACCACGGGCCATGATGTCATCGAGGATCCCCTCCACCGTCTGACGCACCTGCCGGTCGGCGGCGAACTTTTCAGCCTCGCTCTTGCCGTGCTTCAGGATGCGGATCATCGCCCGGTCTCCATCGTCACGTCTCCATCATTCCGCGGTCCAGCCGCCATCGACGACGATGGTCGATCCGGTAACCAGCGCGGCTGCGTCAGACGCAAGGAACACCACCGCGCCCATCAGGTCTTCCACCTGGCCGAGCCGCCCCAGCTTGATCCTCCGCACGGTCTCGGCGAGGAACGCCTTGTCCTGCCAGAACGGCGCGGTCAATGGTGTTTCGATGAAGGTGGGACCGATGGAATTCACCCTGATGCCGTGCGGCGCCAGATCGATCGCCATCGCCTTGGTCAGACCCTCGATGCCATGCTTGGTGGTGCAATAGACGGTGCGATGGGCACCGCCGACATGGCCCATCTGCGAGGAAATGTGGATGATCGAGCCCTTCCGTCCCGTGTCCACCATGCGCCGCGCCGCCGCTTGCGCAACGAAAAACGCCGCCCGTAGATTGAGCGTGGTGATCATGTCGTAGTCGTCTTCGGTCACCTCCAGGAAATCCCGCGGCCGGTTGGTGCCAGCGTTATTCACCAGAATGTCAAACACCGGTTGCGCCGCGGTCACCGCCCGCACCGCAGGCAGATCGGTCACGTCCAGCACCACCGCCTCGGCGCTGCCGCCCTCCGCGCGAATCGCGGCGCTGGCAGCCTCGATCGCCGCGGCGGTGCGCGCGGCCAGTACGACGTGCGCACCAGCCTGCGCCAGCGCGGCGGCCAGCGCCAAGCCGATGCCCCGCCCGGCGCCGGTCACCAGGGCGCGCCTGCCGTCCAGCCGGAACGATGGCGTGCGCGGCAGGCTTATAGTCAACCGAGCGGCTACTTCACCGACGAGAACGAGGTCGGCGCCAGGATCTCATTCGTCACCTTGGCAACGATCGCGCCGTTCGCCTCGGTCTGCGCGCGCGCCGCCAGCCAGTCCGGATCGCTGCCGAACGCGGCCCATTTCTGCTCCCGCTCCGCCAGCGAGTTCCAGGTGAGAAAGTAGTACAATATCTGGTTCGACTCGCCGATCACCGTGGTCCAGAAGCCGGCCTGCTTGATGCCGTGTTTCTCCCACAGCTTCAGTGTGATCGTGTCGAAGCGCTTCAGCAGGTCGGGCAAGCGGCCCGGCACAGCGTGATAGATCCGCAGTTCATACAACATGGCATGTACCTCCGGTCCGAATCATGCGTCCATTGGCGGCGATGGGCAAGCGCTCAGACCTTGCGCGGACGCGACGCCACACACCACACCCGCCCTATGGCGGCGGCCTTAGCGGCGTCTGGGGCGAACCGGATCGATCGGCGCCACCGCGCAACGCCATACCCCACGGATCCCCCGGACCACGCGGCGCGGGCGCATGGATCAGCCGCTTCGTCAGCACCGCGGCGCCAACCGTGGTCAGAACGGCCGCGGCGAACCATCTTGTATCGGAACCGTACCAGTCCGTGCGAACCAGCAGCAGAAATACCACGGACACCACCAGCAGCATGCCGCCGGTGCGCAACCCGCGGCGGATGGCCAACACCGCCAGCACGATGAAAACCACATACATCGCGATCGCAGCAGCACGTACGACCTCGAAGGCACGCAGCATCAGCGTGTCGATGAGGTTGCCCAGCCACCACATCGTATCGGCAATGAACTGCTCGCACGTCGCGACGAAATGCTGCGGCCCGACTGCGTAGATCGCAACCATCAGCACAATGCCGCCAACCCAGATCAACGCCAGATGTCTGCGGTCCACGATCGTTGCGTTCGCGTCAGAACCGCTCCACCCAGGGACGCAACTCCACCTCCCACGTCCAGGCGCTGCGCCTCTGGTTCAGCACATGCCAATACGTCTCGGCGATGTCGTCGGGATCTAGCAAGCTGTCGGGTTTGTCCGCCGGCACCTGACGAGCGGCGGCGCGAATGCCACCGTCGATGACAAAATGCGCGATGTGGATGCCTTGCGGGGAAAACTCGCGCGCCATGCTCTGCGCCAGGCCGCGCAGCGCGAATTTGCCCATCGCGAATGGCGCGGACTGCGCGTAGCCCTTCACGCTGGCCGAGGCGCCGGTGAAAAGGATGGCCCCCGACCCGTGTGGCAGCATGCGCTTCACCGCCTGCTGCGCAACCAGGAAGCCGCCAAAGGCACTGACGGCAATCGCGTGGGCCACGGCGGCGGGGTCCAAATCGGTGAACGGGCCGCGGGCGCGGGCACTGGCGTTGTAGACGACGACGTCGGGCGCCTCGATCGTGTCGAACAGGCGGGCCACGTCGGCCGGTTGCGTGGCGTCCGCGGCGATCGCCGTGGCACCGGTTTCGCTACAGAGTGCGGCAAGTTTCCCGGTGTCGCGCGCGGCGAGGGTGACGCGCAGGCCGTTCTTCACGAACAGCCGAGCCAGTGAAGCACTGAGGCCGGCGCCGGCGCCGACAATAAGGGCTGAGTTCATGCTGTGTGACCTTCGTGGTGCTCGTTCAGCGTTTTCCAGTGTGGCTTGGCGGTGGCCCACGCCTCAAGACCATGCTTCTCCCCCTCTCGGGGCTGCGGCTCTTGACCCAAAGGCCACCGCCTAGCAAGCGGCATCGGTGTCGAATATGGCGAGGGGTGAGCATCTTTGGGAGTGCCAGCGAAAACGCAGGTGCATGTGATCGGGGCCTCGGGGCGGTCCGGGGTGGCGTTGTGCCGCGCTTTGGCCGCCGACGGGGTGGCGGTGGTGCCAGTGGTGCGCGATGCGGCGAAATGGCGGGCTGGGGGCATTGGGGTAGCCCCATTGGTCGCGGATCTGATGGATGCCCCCGCGCTAAGGTCGGCGCTGCACGGCGCCACGCACGTGGTGAGTTGCGCGCACGCGCGGTTCGCGCCCACCGTGCTGGCGGCTGGCCCCAGAGGCGCGCGCTACGTCTTCCTGGGCAGCACGCGCAAATTCACACGCTGGCCGGACGCGCACGGCAGCGGTGTGCTGGCCGGTGAGGCGGCGTTCCTGGCCTCCGGCCGCGCCGGCGTCATGCTGCACCCAACGATGATCTATGGCGCCCTAGGCGAGGACAACGTGCAGCGCCTCGCCGCCCTGCTGCGCCGGCTGCCGATCGTGCCCCTGCCCGGCGGCGGACGCGCGCTTGTGCAGCCGATCCACCAGGACGACCTGACGCGCAGCATCCAGGCGGCGTTGGCGACTGCATGGGAAAGACCGCACAGCGTGGTAGTCGCAGGGCCGAGCCCCCTGCCCTATGCCGATTTCGTCCGCGCCGTCGCGCTGGCGGCCGAATTGACGGCGCCACGCATCATTGCGATCCCGGCCTGGCCGATGATGGCCGCGGCGGCGCTGACCGCGGTGCTACCCTTGGTCCCCACGGTGCGGCCGGCCGAGATCCGCCGTCTGCTGGAAGACAAGGCGTTCGACATCGCGCCGATGATCGCAGCGCTGGGCGTGCACCCGATGACGCTGGCCGACGGCCTGATACGTACTTTCCGAAGAGGTTGAGCTGCATTCGTACGTACCTTCCGCAGAGGTTGAGCTATATCTATGAACGGCGGGATGGCAGCTTAATAGGCTGGCGCACCTCCGGCGGATGGGGCAACTGATCTTGTTCCGGCACCGGAAGACTGCAAGGAGCCCTGCCATGATCGATCTCCTCCCGGTCGCCCCGTCCATCCGCACGCCAGTCAGCCCTTTGATGCTGTCGGACCGCCTGTTGCGACTCGCCGAGGACGCCGACAGCGCCGGCTTTCGCACAACGGCGGAACACCTGCTGGATATGGCGTCCCAGGTGCTTGACGTGCCCAGGGTGATGCATAGCTGACGCACCGGTCTCACGGCCCCGTGATACGGGCACCTCTGGCGGCTTGACCGCCGCGCCCCATTTGCAGTTCGCCGCGCCGCCTGGACCCAGATGGCGACGCTGATGCTGCGACGGGGACGAGCGAGACGGCATGGATGCGACGACACTGGCCGCGGCGGATCATGCCGCCCGGCACTGGACCTTTGACACGGCGGGCCGCGTCAAGCTGGGCAGTGAGGCGCACAAGCAGGCGTTCTGCCGGATGTTCCGGGAGACGTTCAATCCATACAAACCCTCCGTCATTCTGTGGCCGGAACTCGACGCCGCGGCGCTCGCCCGGCTGACCTCGCTGCCGATTTGGGACATCGCGGTGCAGACCGAGGGCAAGGCGCGGCTGCGCATGCTGTCTTATGCCGCGGTGCTGCGTGACCTGGCGCTGTCGGAAGCGATTGGTCTGAATGGCTGGGAAGAGGGCCGCCACAAGGAGGTGCTGTCCAATCTGGTGCGGACCTACGGCATCGCCTTGGCGCCGGAGCCGGCGTATGTCGAGCCGCGCGATCCGGAATGGGCCTATCTGGTCACCGGGTTCAGTGAATGCATCGACAGCTTCTTCGCTTTCGGCCTGTTCGAGCTGGCGCGCCGATCGGGCTATTTTCCGCCCGAGCTGGTCGACACGTTCGAGCCGGTAATCCAGGAGGAAGCACGCCACATCCTGCTGTTCGCCAATTGGCTGGCCTGGCATCGGCGCAACATCGCGTGGTGGCGGCGTATTCGGTTCGAGGCGCGGGTATGGGCGGTGTGGGGGTTCCTGGTCTGGGAACGGATCGGGATGGCGCACGGAATGGATGCCGGGGGAAAGGCTCCAGCGCAGGACAACAACTTCACTGTGAACGGTGCCAAGTCGGTCGGCAGCACCGACGTTGGTGTCGGCGATCTGATGGCGATCTGCCTCGCCGAGAATGATCGCCGCTTTGCCGGCTACGACGTGCGCCTGGTGCGGCCGACCACAATGCCAGGTCTGGTGCGCTGCGCGCTGCGGTTCATGCGGCGCAGGTGATCTGCGACGCCGCCGATGCGTCGGGACGGCAAAGCGTGCCGATGGTCGCCCTATTGCGACGGTATCAGCGGCAGGCCGACACTGCCGCACACCGCGCTTCCGGCGAGGCCGAACGCGCAAGGCAGTCCGAAGGTGATCGTCTGCCGGACCTTTAGCGCCGGCACGCCGGCCTGGAGGTGTACCCCCGCGGCGACGGTGAGCCGGCCGGGATCTGGTGGCAGCGGCCGCAGCGGCACCACCAGAAAATCCTTGCTCTTTGGATAAATCTTGAAGTCAGGCCGGCTGCGGAATGTTCTGCGGTCGATGGTCAGCAAATTCGCTGCCAGATGGAATGCGTTCCACGGCCCGGTACCAGAGACGATCGGCGCCTCGTCGACCCGTTCCAGACTCGCGATGACAACGTTGTCGGCGCTCGTCGACGCAATCTGTTCGCGCATCGGCGTCAGGCTGGCGCGCCAACCGAATGCCAGCACGATCGCGAGGCCGGCCGCGGCCACGGCGCGCCACCGCGTTGTGCGGTCCGCGAGCCGCACGATCAGCAACAGTGCGTAGAGCAGAAAAATCGGTTGGGTGACCTTAAAGTCATGATCGCTGTCCAACAGACAAAGACTGAGAAAATGCAAGTCGCGATAGGTGAGCATCAGCGCAATGTGGGCCGCAAGCCAGGTCACGAGCGACGCATGAACGCATCGCGTATCTCTGCCGAACCAACAGACGGCTGCGCCACCGACCCCGCGGAGATGATCCGCGGAAAACCCTCACACAGGCCGCGGTGTAGACCTGGCTCGAGGCGATTCGTTCCGACGCCGTCGAACAGCGGGTTCCCGTTGATCACCAGCGACACCCAGCGTAGCGGCAGCAGCTGGAATTCAAAGCCAATCCTCGCGGAGAGGTCGTAGCATGTGCCGGGTCCGAAGCCGGACGTGGCGGCGATGATGCCCGCCGCAGCGCCGCACGCAGCGACGGCGGCAATCACCGACGCGGCGGCGATGCCAGCGGCGCGTCGTACCGGCAGCGTAAGAAGACACGGCGTCAGCGCCACGGCGGCGGCGACAGCTACCGGCACAGCATCCCCGGGCCGAAAGAACGTTATTCCCCGGACAGCGCACCCTGCGAGCAGCGCACGTCGGATGCCATGCTGCTCCGCCAACCGCAGCACGGCCACCAACGCCGTGAAGGTCAGGGCGGCGGCGGGTGTGGTGGTCCATGGCACGAGCCAGGATTTCAACGCTGGATGTGTTCCGACACCTGCTACTACGAACGCGGCGGCACCGTACAGACTTGCGAAGCGATGGTGCCGCAACATCCGCCGTGCCAGCGCCGCGCAAGCGAACAGGCTGACGACCAGGCACGCGAGGTTGGGCAGCAGGAATCGGTCATGCGGCGTCAACCGCAGCAAGGGCGCCGCCAAAAGCGAGTAGCCCGGCGGATACCAATGCCGGGCCGGCGTGAGATCCCACTCCGACCAAGCGCGCGTGGCTTCTATATTTCGCGACTGGTCGACCCAATCGCGCCAACCGCCGGTCTCCGTGCCGGGGGCCGGCACGCCGGGATAGAAGGCATGCACGACCAGAAAGACCGCGAGTATCGCCCGCGTGAAGAACCCCAACCCGATCGGAACGATCAGCCACACGGGATGCGTCCTGGCATTCGTCATGCGCCGCGCAGCAACCGATTGATCAGTCGCGCAGCCCCTTGGTGAGGCTGGCCGCGTCTTCTACCGCGTGCAGCCAGGCATCCAACTCGCGCTCCATCGGCTCCAGCAGCACATGCTGCACGCCGGCCGCGGCATAGGCGGCCAGGTCGGCACGCGCGCGGTCCGATTGCGCGCCGTCCCACCGCATACGCAACGAGATGGTGAATGCCGCATCGGGTCGCGCCGCGCGCAGGCGCCCCACCAGCGCCGGCGCTGCGTCCGGTGTCACGCGGCTGCCGTGCCAGCCGTCCAGCCGCGTCGCGCGCTTCAGCGCCGGTTCCGAGGAACCGCCGATCCAGATCGGGATCGGCGCCACGGGCCGCGGCAGCATGCGCATCTCCTGCACGGCGGCAGGAATCCAGCGCGTCGGGAAGCTGACGGGGTCCTCCGTCCACACCGCGCGCATCAGCGCGATGCCCTCGTCCATGCGCCTGCCGCGTTCATGGAAGGGCGCGCCGAGGGCGGCGAACTCCGCCTCCATCCAGCCGACGCCGGCACCGAGGATCAGGCGGGCTTGCGACAGGTTCTGCAGCGTCGCCAGTTCCTTCGCGAGCGGCAGAGGATGGCGCATCGGCAATACCAGCACCGAGGTGCCAAGCCGCACCCGCTGCGTGAACGCCGCGGCCCAGGTGAGCGTCAGCACCGGGTCGTAGAACGATGCCGACGGCGGGTAGGTGGCGTCCTTCGGCACGATGATGTGTTCGCTGACCCAGACATCGTCGAAGCCGAGCTCCTCCGCGTGCACCGCGGCGCGGCGGATCGCGTCCGGAGCGGCCTTGCGGCCGACATGGGGTAGATGGATGCCAAATTGCATGGCGTTGCCTCTCTCCGACGGGTCGTCGCAGATTAGCGCACGGCGCCGCAAAGACCAGCCGAAGCACGACGTGCCGCGGCCTTGCTAAAATCGCTTACGGGAATGCTCTCCGAGGTGCTGCCTCGAAGCCAACGTCCTCGACGAATAATAATCCCGATCGAGGTGCATTCGTAATCGGACAGCTGGAGCCGAAGGTGCGGTTCGTCTCCGAATGGAGGAAGATCAGTGACTCTGTCGAGACGTCCCGACCCGCGGCTCCAATTTACCGGCACGACATGAT